>NZ_JBIALK010000003.1:235500-523975 GCF_042873275.1 Kitasatospora sp. NPDC004745
GGGGGGCCGGCGGGGTGCGGGCCCCCCTCTTAAGCTTGCGTTTTACCATACCCCGTTGTCCCCGGGGTTGGGGGGGGGGCGGGGGGGGGCGCGCCCCCCCCCCCCCCCCCGCCACCGACCTTTTCCGCGAACATCCACTGCGCGCCCCGGCGTTGTGCCACCATGAGGACCCCTGAGGGGCAGGCCACCGCCGATCTCGGCCGTGCCGCCCTGCGCCGAACACGTCGAGCTGGGGGCGAGAAGTGACCGGGGGCTCGAACAGACCGGACCAGGCGTGCCCGGTCTGCCACCGACCGGACGAGGACGCCGAGTTCTGCCCGGACTGCCGGTGGCGGATCACGGGCGAGGTGTTCCTCGGCGAACCCGGACCGGACGACCTGCGCCGGGAGCAGGAGGCGCTCGCCGCGGGCCGCGCCGCCTGGGACGAACGGGCCGAGGCCATCGCGGCCGCCGGGCCCGAACCGGGCCCCGAACCGGGCGGGGCCTGGGACCGCCTGCTCGAGGAACTCGTCGAACTCCCCGGAGCCGTCCTCTGGTTCGTCGAACTCAGCGACGAGCGGGTCGGGCTGATCAGGGCCGAGGCGGACGCCAACGGCATCCCCCTGGTCACCGAGGCCGGCGGCGCCGCCTGGACCGACCTCCTCCCGGCCTTCGCCGAGGACCCCGAGCGGCGCGCCTTCCAGCTCGCCGGCGGGATCGGCGACCTCCCGCCGGTCGACCGCACCGCCCTCGACACCGCCGTCCGACGACTGCTGACCACCCTGCTGCCCACCGGCCCGCGCCAGCGCACCGTGCTGCTCGACCAGCGCCCCGACTGGCCGCTGCTGGCCAGGGCCGCCGCCACGGCCCGCACCCTGCGCGCCCCCGACGCCGAACTCGCCCCCGCCCCCGGCGGCGTCGCCGGGGTGCGCCGGCTGCTCCGGGGCGCACCGCTGCGCCGGGACCACGCGCTGGTGCTGGCCGGCGTGGACGCGATCAGCGGAGCCGTCCGGCCGGAGGCCACTCTGCTGTTCCCGGCCGGCGCCCGGCTGAGACCCGGGGAGACCGTCGCCGTGCCCGTCACCGTGTACGGCTCCATCGAGGCGGACACCCTGCTCACCCTGCCGGTGGTGACCGCCGGCCACGGCACCCGGCACGACGCCGTGTCCGCCCACGGCGTGCGCCTGCCCGCGCTGCGCGCCGCCAACCTCACCTTCGTCCTGCACGGCCCCGGCGAGGTGGAGGTGCTGCTGCCCGACGGCACCGCGGCCGAGCGGATCCGCGCCGACCTCGACACCCTGATCGAGGGTCTCCCGCGCAGCCTCGCCCGGCCGCCCCGGCTGCAACTCCTGCTCGCCGTCGAACTCTGCTACGCCACCTCCCCCGACGAGGTCGCGGCCCGCGTCCGCCACGCGCGGGAGCTCGTCACCGCCCTCGCCGACCCGGCCGCCTCCGCGGCCGGCGTGGACGTCGCCCTCGTCGGCTACTACGACCACCACATCCGCGAGAACCGCTACACGCCCCGGCCCACCCTGCTGGAGACCCTGCCGCTCGGCCCGCCGGCCGCCGCGCTCGCCGCACTCGACCGGTGGGAGCCGGTGCGCCGCGGCCAGGACACCGTCTCCGCCCTGGAGGACGCCCTGAAGGCGATCCGGCTGCAGGCGGCCACGCCGGCCTGGGCGGCCTCCGGCCGGCTCCGCCCGCAGCGCACCGTGCTCGTCCTGGGCGCCCGTCCCCCCGGCGAGCCCGCCCAGCAGGGCCGGGTGCCGGCCTGCCCGCTCGGGGTGGACTGGCGCACCGAGTTCACCGCCCTGCGCGACGCCGGCGTCCGGGTGCTGACCCGGCGCGACGGACCGGTCGGCCCCCGGCCCACCGACCGGTCCCGCCAGACGGTCTGGGACTACACCGAACTGAGCTGGTGCGCGCTCGGCGCCGACGGCGCCCTCCCGCCCGACCGGCCGCCCGCCGCCACCGCCCACGACCTGGTCCCGACCTGGCACGTCGACGGACCGCCCTGCCGGCTGGCCCTGGCCCGCTCGCTGCTCTGACCGACCGTCCCGCCGAGGAGACCGCCGATGTCCGACCACCCCACCGACCCCGTGCCCGGAAAGGGCCCGGTGCCCGACCGGGACGCCCCCGCCTGGGAGAGCCCGCGCGCCGCGGGCGCGCCCGGCCTGCGCTACGGTCCGCCTGCCCCGGCGCCGCAGCCGACCGTCGTCGACGGCCACGCCGCCGCCCACGGCGCCTTCCCCGACGGCTACCTGCCCCCGCTCGAGGTGCCGGTACCGCCCGGCCAGATCGGCCCCGACGGCCCCGGCGCCGTCCGGATCGGCCTCTGGGGGGCGCCACGCTCGGGCAAGACCACCTACCTCTCCGCGCTGCCCATCGCCGCCCTGCAGCACGCCCGGCACGGCAAGGGCCGCTGGGTCATCAGCGGCATGACCCCGGAGGCCGGCGACTTCCTCAACCGCGGGGTCCGCCTGCTCGCCGTGGACCGCGGCTTCCCCGGCGCCACCACCGGTGCGCAGGGCATGAGCTGGGCCTTCCAGGGCGAGGAGCCCCGGATGATCGGCGGCACCCGGCAGGTCGGCTTCGTCCTCGACATCCACGACGTCAGCGGCGAGTACTTCCGCCCGGAGCACCCCCAGCACGCCGCCATCGTCGACCGACTGGCGAACTCCAGCGGCCTGATCTACCTCTTCGACCCCCTGCTCGACCGCGAACGCGGCACCCAGAGCCTGGAGTTCTTCTACGCGACCCTGAACGCGATCACCAGCCGGGTCCGCGACCGGCGCGGCATGGCCGGCGGCCGGCTGCCGCACCACGTCGCGGTCTGCGTCGCCAAGTTCGACGACCCGGAGCTCTTCCGGCCCTCCGTGGACGCCCGCTGGGTCACCCAGGACGGCGTCGGCGCCAGGATCCCCCGGGTACCGGCCGAACAGGCCGCCGGCTACTTCGCCTGGATCTGCGACACCTTCCGCGGCTCGACCGCCACCCTGGTGCGCGACGCCCTGCACACCTACTTCCACCCGAACCGCATCACCTACTACGCCACCTCCGCCATCGGCTTCCGGCTCAACCCCGACGGCATCTTCGACTACCGCTTCTTCGCCAACGTCCAGGACGTCAACGGGCAGCCGCAGATCGCCACCTCGCCCAACCCGATCAACGTGCTGGAGCCGCTGGTCGACCTGGAGCGGCGGATCCGCACTCGCCGGGTCAAGCTGCGGTGACCGGAACGCAGCGGCCCGGCGCCGCCCCCGTGACCGTGCACTGGGCCGTCCTCGGCAAGTACCCCGGGCGGCCGATGGGCTACGAGATCCTCGGCACCAGCCTCGATCCGGACCGCGCCGGGCGCTACCTGTGGGGCGCCCAGACCGGCACCCCGGACGTCCGCCACCCCGAGGAGACCGGCGGCCTGCCCTGGCGGATCTTCCTCAGCGGCGTCGAGGGCGAACGGACCGCGGCCTGCGCCATGGTGGAACAGGACTGGGACCGCAGCAGCCGGGACGGCACCGGGGCGCCGATCATCACCTCCCGCCTGCTCCTGCTCGAATGGCCGCAGGCCGCGGGGGCCGGCGTCAGCTGGTCCGGCCTCGCCTCGGCCGCCGCCGGCGTGCGCTGGCCGCAGCCCGGCGACCCCCCGACCGGGCCGCCGCTGCAGCTCGGCCTCCACCCCGCCTCCGCCACCGAACTCGCCGCCGTCATCGAGGACGTGGGCTTCGACTGGGCCGCGTGCGTGGCCGCCCTGCTCACCGACGGGCACCACGTCACCCTCACCGGCGAGAGCCGCAACCTGCCCGGCCCGGAGCGGCGGGTGCGGATCGTCGACGCGATCGCCGCCCTGCTGCCCTACGGCTGCCGCAGCTGGCTCAGCGCCGCGAACTGGACCGGCGAGGCCGAGCACTGGGTCCAGCTCACCTTCGCCGAGACCGCGCGCACCGGCCGCACCGCCGTGCGCTACGGCCACCCCGCCACCCCGCCGACCGGCCACGGCGCCGCCGCCTACCTCGCCGAGCTGAAGCGCCTGCGCGCCAAGGGGCTGACGACGGCCGACCTGATCCGCCACCTGCTGGCCGCCACCACCCCGTTGCGGCGCGGCGACGGCCCCGAGATGCTGCGGGCCCTGCGCGAGCTGGACCTCGCCGAGGCCGTGCTCGCCGAGGTCCGCGAGGGCCGCGGCCGGATCGAGGACGTCGCGCGGGCCCTCGGCCTCGGCGGAGCCGCCCGGCTCGAACCCGAACACCGCCGGGAGCTCTTCCTCTTCCTCGCCCGTGCCGCCGCCCCCGTCGGCAAGACCCCGCGCGACGAACGGGCCGTCGACCTGCTGCACGCGCACCGGGCGCCGGAGCTCCCCGGGTGGCTGGCCCGGGCGGTGCTCGCCGACGCCGCCCACGGGTTCGAGCGGTGCTTCGCCTGGCTCGACCTGCTCCGCGAGCTGTACGGGCCCGGCTCGGCCGAGTTCGCGTCCATGTTCACCACCGTGATCGACCCGAGCGGGCCCGCGCCCGCCGCCGTGTCGCACTCGGCCTGGATCGCCACCGTCGTCCAACGGGCCCAGAAGGCCTACCGCGCCGAGGCCGAACCCGCCGCCCACGTCCTGGTCCGGTACCCGGAGCTCGGGCGGGCCTGGGCGCACACGACGATCGGCCACGGCGGCCCCGACCCGGACGTCCTCGTCCACCTGCTGCACGCCGCCGAGGGCGAACGGCTCCGGACCACGACCGGCTGGCTGCGCTTCACCGCCTACCTGTGCGGCATCCTCGACGAGCAGGGCCTGATGGGCCCCAACGACGCCGCGGACTTCGCCCGGGGGCTGCCCGCCACGCTCTGGCCGGCGATCCTCGAACTGGCCGTGCGGCACCACCGCCCGCTGACGCTGCTGCACCTGTGGGGCCCGTACTGGGAGGTGGCGCTCGGCCCCCGCGGCCAGGAGCTCGCCACCCTGCTGGCCCGGTACGCCGAGAGCCTGGAGGAGGACGCCGGGTCCTCGCGCGCCGTCTGCGCGGCGGACCTGGACCTGCTGCGGCTCGCCGCCTCCGACCACGAGGTCCCGCTCGGCGGGCTGGAACGGCTGCTCGCGCGGGAGCCCGTGCAGCCCGTCCCCCGCACCGGCGCCCTCGGCCGCGACGCCGGCTGGGCCGGCCGCTACGCCGGACGGCTGGCGGACCGGCTGTCCAACGCCGCCTCCGACCTGCTGTGGCAGCGGGTGGTGGAACAGGTGCTCGGCAACTGGCCCGACCCGGCCCGCTCCCCGGTGCTGCGGCGGCTGGTGGAGCGCCAGGCGCGGGGCGAGGAGGCCGTGGTGAAGGCCCTGGACAAGCGGCTCCTCACCGGCGACGCGGCCTGGTTCGACCTGGACCTGCCGCCCGCGGTGGTCACCGCGCTCGAACAGCGGCCCGGCAGCCGCTGGATCGTCCTCCTGACGAGGATCCGCCACGCCGCCCGCGGCCCGGCCGACCCGGACGTCCTCGCCGCCGCCCTGGTCGAGGCCCACCACGGCAGGTTCCCCGTCGACCTCACCGCCGAGGTGGTGCCCGCCCTGGGCGGCTGGAGCGCCCGGCAGGTGGACCGCCTCGCCGCCGAACTGTGGCGCCAGGCGCAGCCCCTGGCCGAGCAGCTGTACCAGGGCATGCTGCACACCACGGCGGCCGCGCGGCTGCGCGTCGGCCTCCTCGACCACGGCCACCAGGAGCTGCGGCGCCTGGAGTACGCGCAGGAGGTGCTGGCCTACGACGGCTACCGGCCGAAGGACCCGCCCGCCGGCCCGCCGCCCCAGCCCTCGCGGCCGCCCACCGACCGCCGCGGCCTCCTGCCCTGGAGGTTCCGCAGATGACCCGCAGCCCCGCCCCGACGCGCCGCCGGCCCCGCCGCTCTCCCCCGGGGTGCGCCGGATGACCCTCGCCATCGACGTCGGCACGCGGTTCGTCCGGCTGGCCCACCCGGGGCCGGACGGGCTGCCCGCGCTCGCCGACCTGCCCGGTACGGTGCCCGGCGAGGGCCTGCCCGTGCCGGTCGGCCAGGACCCGGCGCAGGTCCTGGCCGCCGCCTGCGCGGCCTTCCGGGAACGGCACGGCCCGCCCGCACAGGTCGTCCTGGTGGCGGCCGAGGCGATGCCGCCCGGCCACCTGCACCAGGTCACCGCGGCCTTCGGTGCCACCGCCCCGGTCCGCGAACTGCGGCCCGCCACGGCCGTCCTGGCGCTGCTGCGCCACCACGGGCCGGCGCCGGACGGCACCTGGGCGGTCTGCGTGCTCGGCACCGCGGCCGTCGAGGTCAGCGTGTGCGTCGTCGCCCCGCGCAGCGTGGGGGTGCGGCGCTTCGTCCGGCACACCCCGGACGGCGGGCTGGGCTCGGCCTTCGACGCCGCCCTGCTGGACGCCGCCGCCCCGGACGACGGGCCCGGCGGCGCCTCCGACGGCGGCGCCGGGCTGGAGGCCCTGCGGGTGGCCCGGTCCGTGCCCGGCGCCGCCGCCCGCTGGGACCGCACCGTCGCCCGGGCCGAGCGGCAGCCGGCGCGCTACGACGACACGCCCGTCCTGTGGATCGGCACCCGGGAGGTCCCGGCCGGGGCGGCCCGGCGGGCCCTGGCCGTCCTGCGCGAGCAGGTCGGCCACGCGGCGGCCGAGTCCGGGCTGGACGACCTGCCGGTGGTCGCGGTGGGCGGCCCGGCCCGGATCCCGGCGATCCGCCGCGCGGCCGCCGGGGCCGGCCGGGAGGCCGCGCTGCCCGCCGGGACGGATCCGGCCCTGGCCGCGGTGCTGGGCGCCGCCCTGGTGGCCGCCGGCCGCGTCGACCCCGCCGACCGCTACCCGTACGAGGTGCTGCTGGGGGCCCGGCTGGTCCGCCACGGCCGGCTCGCCGCGACCGAGGTGGTGCTCTGCGGCCCGGGCCGCCTCGTCCCCGGCGGCGCGACGGTCTTCGCCGAGCGGGACGGCCGCCGGCTGGCCGTCGGGGGCGCGGGCGCGCACGCCCGGGAGGCCGAGGTCCGGGTCCGCGACGCCACGGGCGGCCGGGCCGTCCGGGTCGGCGCCGTGACGCTGCCGGCGAGCGCGGAGGGCGAGCGGTTCCACGTCGGCATCGCGATGGCCGCGGGCGGCCGGACCCGGCTCGTGCTGCGCCCGGTGGGCGGCCACGGCGAACCGCACGAACACCCGCTCGGCGAACTGCCGGGCGTCGTCGAGGGAGAGTCCCGGTGAAGCGATCCGCACCCCTGGCCCTGCTGGCCGCCCTCCTGCTGGCCCTGCTGCCGGCGCTCGGCGCGCGGGCCGACGCCGCGGGCGGCAACCCGACGCGCGGCGAGATCTACCGGTCACTCGGCCTGCAGCACCAGCCGGCCGACCACATCGTCCTCGTCGACACCTCCCCGTCGATGGCCCAGCAGGGCCGCTACGAGACCGTCCGGCAGACGCTGCGCACCTTCCTGTCCGGACTGACGTCCGCCGACCACGTCGCCCTCTACACCTTCGACAGCACCGTGGTGCCCCGCTACATCGGCGCCGCCGACGACCCGGCCGCCATCCTGGCCCGGCTGCCCGCCGCCCCACCGGCGAAGGGCGACACCGACATCGGGGCGGCGCTCGACGCCGCCCTCGCCGAGCTCGAACGCGGCGACGCCCTGCCGGTCGCCTCCGTGGTGCTGATGACGGACGGCGAGAACGCTCCGCCGACCGGCACCCGCTACCCGACCGCCGGCACCACCGCCTGGACGGCCGCCCTGCACGAGCGCGCCGCCAAGCTCGCCGGCCGCACCGACCTGGTCGGCTACGCCCTCCCGCTGGCCACCGGGGCCACCGGCGCCGGGCTGCTGCGGCAGGTCGTCACGGACACCCGGGAGCTCGTCCCCGGCAGCATCCAGGACCTCGGCGCCTACCTGCAGCGGGCGGGCGACGACACCCGGCTGCGCCAGGCCCGCGCGATCCTGGCCGCCGACCTGGGCCAGGGCGTCGACGCCGCCTGGACCGGGCCCGACACCCTCGACCTCACGCACGGCGAGGTGGCCGGCGCGATCACCTTCACCTCGCACACCGGCCACCTCCCGCTCACCGTCGAGGGCCTGGGCGCCACCGTGTCCGGCGGGCGCTTCCGGGTGTCCGGCCTGCCGACGTCGCTCGCCCTGGAACCCGGCGCCGGCACCACCGTTCCGGTGCGGATCGGCGGCGGCTTCGACGACGGCCCGCTGACGCCGCGGCACGTCGCGCACGCCGACGCCGTCCTGCACCTGACCGGGGCGGTCGGCTCGCCCTGGCAGCCCGCCCTCGCCCCGGACCTCCCGCTCAAGGTGCCCGCCGCCCTGCTGCACCCGGACCTCCCGGTGCGGGTCTCCGCGCAGGTCGGCTCGGCCGCGGCGCTGCCGCTGACGGTCGGCGTGCCCCTGCTGGTCCTGCTGCTGCTCGGCCTCGCGTGGCTGCGGGTGCACCGGCCCCCGCTCGACGGCGTCCTGCTCGTCGAACCGGCCTTCGGCGGGCGGATCCCGGAGCGCATCGCGCTCTCCGGCCGCCGGGTGCGGCTGCGCCCGGCGGTGGGCGGGTCCGGGCTGGTGCGCGGCCGGCGGCGGCGCACCGGGCTCGGCTCCCGGATCGACCTCAGGATCCGCTACACCCCGGACGGCGACCCGGCCCGCGCCGGCACCGTCACCTGTGCCCCCGACGGCCGGGTGGTGGTCGCCGGGACGGCCTTCCTCTACCGGCGCAACGGGGCGCAGGGCCCGACGGCCGTCACCGAGCCGGCCGGGTGGCGGCCGTGAGCGGCACCGCTGCGCGGGTGAACGTCGCCGCCACCCGGGTCGGCACCCGGGCGCTCGGCCCGGGGCTGCGCTCGGTGGTGTGGGTGCAGGGCTGCCCCTTCCGCTGCGCCGGCTGCATGTCCCCCGAGTGGATCCCGGACCGGCCGGCCCGTCGCGTCGCCCCCGGGGACCTGGCCGCCGAGCTGCTGGCGGACGACCGGGTGACCGGACTGACGCTCTCCGGCGGTGAGCCGATGGCGCAGGCCGCCGCCCTCGCCGAGACCGTCGACCGGGCGCGCGAGCGGCGCGACGTCTCGGTGCTCTGTTTCACCGGGTACCGCCTGGAACGGCTGCGCGAGGCCCCGCCGAACCCGGGGGTGCCCCGGCTGCTCGACCGGCTGGACGTCCTGGTGGACGGGCTGTACGTGGCCGGGCGCAACGAGGGCCGCGGCCTGCGCGGCAGCGCCAACCAGCGGGTCCACCGGCTGCGCGGCCGGCCGGAGGAGGAGCCCTACGACTACGAGAACGGCCCGCGCAGCGCCGAGATCGCCGTCGAGGGGCCGTCGGCGCTGCTGGTCGGCGTCCCGCCGGAGGGCCTGCTGGCGGCCTTCGACACGGCGGTCGCGGTGGTGCGCCGGCGACTGCGGACGGCGGACGGCCGGCACGACGGGCACGACGGGAACGGGCACGACGCACGGCACGACGGGAACGGCAGGAGAGGGACGGGAGAGGGACGTGAGCGGTAGGAAGCAGATCCAGGTGGACGAGTCCCAGTGGTACCGGCTGCTGCGCAGCGCGGACGAGCTGAAGGTGGTCCGCCGGGACCTCCCCAAGCTGCTGCAGGGCGTGCGCGACCAGACCCGGGCCGACCTCGCGGGCGAGTTCGACGCGGTGCGGCGGCGGCAGGACCAGAGCGAGCAGGCCGTCCGCACGCTCAGCGCCCGCAACCGCGCGCTGGAGGAGGACACCAACCGGCGGCTGCGCGAACAGGCCGCCCGGACGCAGCAGCGGATCACCGAGACGGCCGGCCGGCTGCGGGCCGAGGCCCACGAGCAGCTCGAACGGCAGCGCCTCGCGTTCGCCGCCGAGCTCGACGGGGAACGCCGCGAGCGCCGCGCCGAGATCGCCGGACTCGCCTCCCGGGTCGAGGTGATGACGCAGGACCGGGAGCACGCCCGGGAGCTGTCGGCGGGCTGGCTGACCGACGCCGAGGCGATCGCGGCGCTCGTCGCGGACACCCTTCCGCACGAGCGCCACGCCCCCGGCGAGCTGGCCTCGCTCCGGGCCCGCCTCGACCAGGCCCGCGGCAACCACGACCTCGGCCGCTACGACGCCGCCCTGGCCGTGGCCCAGGAGAACTACCTCGGGCTCAGCGAACTGCGGGTCCGGGTCGAGCAGGCCGACCTGCACCGCCGGTCCTGGCAGGCCGAGGCCGTCCAGGCGGTGCTGCTGGTCGAGCAGCAGGTCCGGCGCAGCGCTCAGCTGCCCGTCCTCGGCCCGGACCAGCAGGAGATCCCGGACGTGGCGCTGGACGTCGACTACTGGTCCGCCGGCGGGCTGGCGGAGCTGCGCGAACGGCTCGACGCGCTGCTGGAGCGGGCCCGCGCCGAGGAGACCGCCGCCGAGGAGGCCGAACGGATCTGCCGGGAGGAGGCACCGGCCCTGGAGATGCAGCTGGCCGACACCGTCCGACGGGCGCGCCTGAGCCAGCTCGCCTCCCAGATCCGGGTCAACCTCGCCGACGAGGTGATCCAGGCGCTGGCCGAGACGGCCTTCTACAGCTACGTGGACGACGCCTTCGTCGACGCCGACGCCCGCGGGGCCCACATCACCCGGCTCCGGCACGAGAACGGCAACGAGATCGTCCTCGACATCGAGACCGCCGACCCCGCGTCCGGGCGCAACGTGATCCGGGTGATCTCCTCCGACCGCGACACCGAGTCGGAGGCCGACCAGCGCGCCCGGGCCGACGCGGTGCACCGGCTGCTCGCCGAGAACGGGCACCAGGCGCACGCCCCCGCGCCGCTGCCGCTGCCCCAGCCCGGCGCCCCCGACCTCAGGACCGACGACCCCCGCTACGACCTGACGGCGCAGCGGGAGCCCGGCCGCCGGCAGCCCGGACCGGGCGCATGACCGCAACCCCGCGCGGCGAGCGCTTCCGGGACCTGCGGCTGAGCACCGACGAGCCGTTCACCGTGCTCTACGGGCCCGGCGTCGACGACGTGTTCGTCGACCCGGACTACGGGGTGCGCGCCCTGGAGGAGACCCTGTGGGGGCTGCTCCGGTCCGAGGGATACCGGCGCATCGTCTTCTCCTCGCTCAGCCGCCCGCTGTACTTCCGCGATCCGGAGTCGCGTCGGCTGAGCCGCCCGGGCTGGGAACGGGCGGAACCGGACGGGCGGGGCGGCGCCGCCGAGAACGGGGCGGCGACCGGGAAGGGCGGGAGCACCGCGGGTGGGACCGGCGCCGCCCCCGCCACCGGCCGGATGCGCCGGCTCCGCGGCCCGCTCGGGACCGTCCGGCTGCCCACCGGACCCGGCGCCGGACCCGGCTCGGCGGACGCCGCGACCGCCCCGCAGGCCCGGCCGGCGAGCGCCGTCGCCGATCCGTTCGCCGTGATGACGCACCTGGGCCTGCTGCGCCGGCCCGAGCCCCGCACCGCCGTCGTCTACACCCAGGCCGAGGAGATCCTGCTGCACAACCAGGCCTCGCGGCAGCTGGCCGCGGCGCTGGCCGACCGGGCCCAGGACCGGCTCGGCCACAACCGGTGGATCTTCGTCTTCCGCGCGTCGACGCTCGAGGGGGTCGAACGGACCGTCGCCGACCGCCGGGTCTACCCCGCGCTCGCCGCCTTCCTGCGGGCCGAGCTCGACCACCCCGGCCGCGGCGGCGCCTTCCGGATCGGCTACCCGGACGAGGCCGAACTCGGCCGCCTCGTCCAGCACCTGCGCCTGCGGGACCGGCTGCGGATCGGCGACTGGCGGGAGCTGGCACCGCTGCTGCGCTCCTTCGCCGACCGCCCACGGCGGGCCTCCGCCTGGCGCGAGGACCTGCGCCGGCTGGCCGCCGACGGCACCCCGCTGGAGCGCCGGGCCGCCCTCGACCGCGGTCTGGTGACCTCGGTGACGACGGACGGCGAGAGCCCCTGGACCCGGCTCGACGCCATGCCCGGCCTGGCGCCGGTCAAGCGGCACCTGCGCCTGCTGGCCAACCGCATCGAAGCCGAACGGGCGCTCCCGGCGCGCCGCGACGCGGCCACCCAGCACCTGGTCTTCAGCGGCAACCCGGGCACCGGCAAGACGACGGTGGCGCGGCTGGTCGGCGAGATCTACCGCGACCTCGGCCTGCTGCGCCGCGGCCACCTGGTCGAGGCGGACGCGTCCGCCCTGGTGGCCGGGTTCGTCGGCCAGACCGCCGAACGCACCAACGCCCTGGTGGACCGGGCGCTCGACGGCGTGCTGTTCCTCGACGAGGCCTACGCGCTCCACGACCAGCGCGAGGGCTTCGGCCGGGAGGCGGTCACGGCGCTGCTGGCCAGGATGGAGAACGACCGCGGCCGACTGGTCGTGGTGCTGGCCGGGTACCCGGAACGGATGCGCGAGTTCATCGCGTCGGACCCGGGCCTCGACCGCCGGATCCGGGCGTGGATCGACTTCCCCGACTACGACCCGGCGACCCTGCACACCATCCTGCTCGGCATGCTGGCCGACCGCCGGATCCACCCGGCCCCGGAGACCGGGGAGTTGCTGTCCCAGGTCGTCACCGGCCTGCGCCGGGTCGCCGGCGAGGGGTTCGGCAACGCCGGCACGATGCGCCTGCTCGCCGACGACCTGTTCGACACCTGGGCCGGCCGGGTCCAGCGGCAGGTGCACCTGCCGCTGCTGCCGGCCGACCTGCCCGAACGCTACCGGGCGCACCTCCCCCGGCCCGTCCCCACCACCGGGGAACTGCTGGCCGAACTGGACCACCTGGTCGGCCTGCGCGACGTGCGCGAGTTCCTGACCGGGCTCACCGAACGGCTGGCGATGCGCCAGGCCCGCGGCCTGCCCGACACCACCGCCCCGCACCTGCTCTTCCTGGGCCCGCCCGGCACCGGCAAGACGACGGTGGCCCGCCTGGTCGGCCGGATCTGCCACACCCTGGGGCTGCTGCACACCGACGAGGTGGTCGAGGTGACCAGGGCCGACCTGGTGGGGCGCTACCAGGGCCACACCGCGGTGCGGACCAGGGAGGTGGTGCGCTCCGCCCTGGACAAGGTGCTGTTCATCGACGAGGCCTACAGCCTCGCCTCCGGGACGGACCAGGACGACTTCGGCCAGGAGGCGGTCGACACCCTGCTGCGCGAGATGATGGAGAACCCGGGACGGCTGGTGGTGATCGCGGCCGGCTACCCGCTGGAGATGCGGCGCTTCCTGGACGCCAACAGCGGGCTGCGCTCCCGCTTCGGCCAGACCCTGCACTTCGACCACTACCCGACCGCCGACCTGGTGGAGATCCTGCGCCGGCAGGCCGCGACGGAGCGCTACCTCCTGTCGGACGGGGCCGCGCAGCGCGCCGCCGCGTGGTTCGACGCCCAGCGCGCCGCCAGCCCGAGGGACTTCGGCAACGCCCGGGCGGTAGCCGGGCTGCTCCGGGAGATGGAGACCCGGCTGGCACGCCGGCTGGGGCCGGACGGCTGGGACGGCGCCGTCGGGGAGCCGATCACCTTCCTCGGCGAGGACGTGCCGCCGCCCCGCTGACCCCGCCGCGGGTGATCAGGCGTCGGTCCAGGGCAGGGCGGCGCGCTCCCGCCCGTCCTGCCGGTCGCGCTGATCCAGGAGGCCGGCGAGGATCCCGTCCACCCGGTCGAGCCTGGCGTCCAGCAAAGCCACCAGCGCCTCGGCCTCGGCCAGCGCCGTCCGGGCCTCCCCGGACCCGTCCGGGGCCGGGGAGGCCGGGTCGGGCCCGGCCGGGGCGAGCGCCCGCGCCAGCTCCACGTCGGCGCGGGCGTGCAGCCGCAGTGCCGCCAACTGTTCGACCCGCTGGGCGCGCAGCGCGTCCAGGCGGTCCCGCAACCCGGCCAGGCGAGCCTCGCCCTCGTCGAACCTCCGCTGTTCGACGGCCAGTTGCTCGTCCACCGCGCTCGCGCGGGCCAGCCCCTCGCGGGTCTGCGGGGCGAGCGCGGCCAACTGTTCCTCGGTCAGCCGGACCAGCCGGTCGGCGCTGGTGCGCAGGGCGTCCTCGACACCGGTGTCCTTGCCGCGCAGCACCAGCAGCCGGGCGGTGATCGCCTCCTGCTGGCGCGCCAGTGCGTCCAGCGCCGAGACGATCCGCTCCAGCCGCCGCAACTCGTCGACCTGGCGCCGGAGTCCGGCCAGTTCGGCGAGCCTGCGGCGCAGCTCCGCCTCGCGCCCGGCCAGCTCGTCGAGGGCCGTCCGCTCGGCGCGCACCGCGCGTCCGGCCTCGGCCAGCCGGTCGGCCAGCTCGCCGACGTCCCGGCGGACGGCCGCCCCGGCGAGGGCCGCGTCGAACAGCCCGGCGACGGCGTCCCCCAGCCCGGCCCCGGCGGTCAGCGCGTCGTCGAGCGCGTACACCGCCTCGAGCGCGGACACCCCGCCGGGGCCGGGCTCGATCCCGCCCAGCTCGGCGCAGACCCAGGTCAGCGCCGCCCCGAGGGCGTGCAGCGAGGCCGTGCCCGTGTCGCCCCCGGCCGCCTCCAGGGCCTCCGCGATGTCCCGCCTGGCCCGTTCCACTGCCACCCCCGACACCACGCCCACCCCCGAAGTCACGCCCTCCACCGGCCCGCACCCGGGCCCCGCCGGGCCCGATGGTAGCGGCGATCGCGCCCGGGGCACCCCGGTCGGGCCGCCGCGCGCCCGCGCCGCCCCCGCCGCCGCCTGCGGCCCCGGAAGCCGGGGCGGCGAGCTCTGCGAACAGCCGCCGCCGCTCCCCGCCCGGCGCTATCCTGCGGTCGTCGAGCCGACACACCGTATCGTCAACCGGGGGTCACCATGCCGGAGTTGCTTCGCTTCCAGGGTCCGGACGACTCCTCCCTGATCGTCGAGGTCGAGGACGACTCGCCCGGCATCGAGCTGGTCTCGCGGTCCGCGGAGGGCATCGCCGAGGCCGCGCACCAGCTCGACGACGCGCTCACCGCCTGCCGGCCCACCATCGAGTCCGTCCTGGCCGCGCTCAAGCACCTCAGGCCCGAGCAGATCGAGGTCTCCTTCGGCATCAAGCTGAACGCCGAGGCCGGCGTCGTCATCGCCAAGACCGCCGCCGAGGGCCACTTCGACGTCACCATGAGCTGGCGGTCCGCGCCGGCCGCCGACGAGAGCTGAGGGGCGGGAGCCGGGGGCGGGCGGGGTCGCGGCATGGCGCTCAACCCGGCCCGCGCGCCCTGGGTGGTCAGCATCCAGCCGCACGGGCGGAACCTCCCGGAGGGCGGCGGCACCCTGATCACCGACCGCCTGCTGCTCACCTGCGCGCACGTCGTCGACCCGGGCACCCCCGCGGCCGCCCCGACCGCACCGGTGCTCGTCCGCTTCCCGTTCCTGCCGCCGCACGAGCCGATCCCGGCCCGGGTGATCCCCGACGGCTGGCACCCGCCCCGGGAGTGGACCGGCGACATCGCGGTGCTGCGGCTCGACTCCCCCGCCCCGCCCGGTGCCGAGCCCGCGCCACTGCGCCGCACCGACGCCGACGTCTTCGGCCACACCTTCCGCTCGTACGGGTTCCCCGCCGAGCACAAGGTCGGCGGGGTGCCGATCCGCGGCGAGATCGTCGGCTACGCCGAGGGCGACTGGCTCCAGCTGGAGTCGACCGCGCAGACCGGCTGGGCCACCGAACCCGGCTTCTCCGGCGCCCCGTTGTGGAACCACACCCTGCAGGGCGTGATCGGCGTGATCGGCCGGCGGCAGAAGCCCGGCCGGGCCGACCGCCGGGTGGGCTTCGCGCTCTCCCTGGACCCGGTCGTCCGGCTCTGGCCCCCGCTGGGCCCGCTCGTCCGGGACGTCTCCGCGCAGGAGCGGCGCGAACGCCTCGCCCGGCTGCTCGCCGTCCCGCTCGCACCCAGCGGCGAACTGCCCCGGCTCGACCAGGTCGACCGGCACGACCTCGGCGTCAGCGAGTCCGTCTACACCGCCAACGGCTACGAGCCCTACGTGCAGCGCCCCACCGCGGACCGGGAGCTGGACGCGGCCCTCGCCGCCGGCGGCTTCGTGCTCGTCGTCGGACGGTCCAAGGCGGGCAAGTCCCGCACCCTGCACGAGCGGCTCGCCCGCGCCCACGGCGAGGCCCGGATCGTCGTGCCCAGGCGCGGCCGGCGGGACCTGGAGGCGCTCACCCGGGGCGCCCTGCCGCAGTCCGCCGGCCGGGTCGTCGTCTGGCTCGACGACCTGCACCACTACCTGCTCTCCGGGGCGCTCGACGCCCACGGGCTGGAGCTGCTGCTCCGCCACGACCCGCCCTGCCTGGTCGTCGGCACCCTCACCCACCGCCACCGCGAGGAACTGACCGGCCTGGACAACGAGGTCGGGCGGGCGACCCGCGAGGTGCTGCGCCGGGCCAGGGTGGTCCACCTGCCGCACGAACTGTCCGAGGAGGAACGGCGCAACGCCTCCGAGCTCTACCCGCAGGAGGACTTCTCGCTGCGCGGCATCGGCGAGATGCTGGTCGCCGCACCCGCGCTGGAGGCCCGCTTCGAGGCGGGCCTGGACAGCTGCCCGGAGGGCTGGCTGCTGGTCCGCGCCGCCACCGACTGGGCGCGCATCGGCGCACCCGTCCCACTCGACGAGCCCGCCCTGCGCGAACTCTTCGACCGGTACCTGCCGCACTTCCCCGCGCTCGACCTGGACCCGGGCGAGGAGCGGTTCCGCAACGCGCTCGCGTGGTCCCGCGACCGCGCCCAGGCGGGCATCGCGCTGCTCGTGCGGGCCCGGCTGGACGGCGGTCAGGGCGGATACCAGGTCTTCCCGTACCTCGCCGAGTACGCCGACGCCGCGCCCGGCGACGCCGCCGTCGCCGACCCGGCCTGGGAGACCGCCGCCCGGCTGCTCACCGCCCCCGAGGACCTGCTCACCCTCGGCATGGTGGCCGCCGTGCGCAACCGCCCGGACGTCACCGAGGCGCAGCTGCGCCGGGTCGTCCGGGAGGACCAGGACGAGGAGCTCACCGGCGCCGCGGCCCTGCTGCTCGGCACCACCCTGATCTACCGTCGGGAGTTCACCGAGGCCGAGACGGTGCTGTGGCACGCCGCGGACTCGGGGCTGCCCAGCATCTCCGAGCTGGCCCAGGGCGAACTGGCCACCCTCCTCTCGGCCCGCGGCGAGCACGAGGCGGCCCGGGCACTGCTGGAGCGGGCCGTGACCGCCCAGGACCCGGACGTCTCGCTGCTCGCCCAGATCGGACTCGCCGGCGCGCTCTGGCAGTCGGGGGAGGTCGAGCAGGCCGAGCGGATGCTGACGGCCGTGCTCGCCCACGGCGTCGAGGAGATCCCGCCGCAGGCCACGGCCCGGCTCGGGCAGGCACTGGTCGGCCAGGGCAGCGCGGCCGTGCTGACCGACGCGCCGGGCGTCGGCACGCCCGAGTACGGGAAGCGGACCCCGGCGCTGCGCGGCACCCCCGCCGGTGAGCCGCCCGCCGACCAGCCGTGGAGCCTGTCACGGGCCGTCGGGTCCTCCGTCGGCTCGTCGATCAGCGGCATGGCGCGGGCCGGCCTCGGCGGCATGCTGGTCCTGCGCGGCGAGCTGGACCGCGCCGAGGAGCTGCTGCGCTCGGTGCTCGCGGACGGCAATCCGGAGGCCCGGCCGATCGCCCGGGCCGCCCTGGGCGAACTGCTGATCGTGCGCGGCGACCACCGGGGTGCGGCGGAGCTGCTGGAGGTCGCCGTGGCGAACGGCGGCCCGTGGCTGGAGCCCGGGGCCCGGGTCTGCCTCGGCATCGCCCGCGTCCTGCTGGGCGAGACCGAGGAGGGCCTCGCGCACCTGCGGCAGGTGGCCGGCTCCGGCCACCCCGACCGGGGCCCGGAGGCGATGGCCGTCCTCGGCCACTGCCGGCTGGCGGACGACCCCGACGACGCCGCGCACTGGCTGCGCCGGGCCGTCGCCAGCGGCCACCGGGACTGGAGCCTGATGGGCCGGGCCGGGCTGGCCTGCCTGCTGTACACCCGGGACGGGGACGACGAGACCGCCTGCGAGCTGCTGGCCGACGTGGTCGCCACCGGCCACCGCGACCACGCGCCGCACGCGGCCGACCTGCTCGGGGACGTCCACGCGCAGGAGGGCCGTCGGTCGCCGGCCGCCCGGGCCTACCGGACCGCGATCGCCTCCGGTCACCACGCGTGGTCCTGGCAGGCCCGGGTGGACCTGGCGCTGCTGCTCGTCTCCGGGATCGGCGACGCCGGGCCCCCGGCCGTCGACGGGGGCGACGGCGGGGCCGACGAGGGCGAGGCGGACGGCTCGGGCCTTTCCGGTGGCCTCGAACTCCCCTACGGCGCGGGGGAGTCCGCCGTGCCGGAGGGCCTGGTGACCGACGCGGACGTCGCGGAGGCCCTGGCCCTGCTCGCCGAGACGGCCCGCTGCCCCCACCCCCACCTCGGCCCGCAGGCCGCCGACCTGCTCGGCGACCTCCTGACCGCCCAGGAGCGCTGGGAGGAGGCCGTCGACGCCTACCGGCGGGCCGTCGCGACGGACCACCCGGAGTGGTCCCTCGTCGCCCGCATCGACCTCGCCGTCCTGCTGGTGGACCTCGACCGCCCCGAGGAGGCGGAGCCGCTGCTGGTCGAACTGGTCGCCTCCGGCCACCCGGTGGCCGCCGGGATCGGCACGGCGCTGCTGGGCGTGCTCCTGGTGCTCACCCCCGGCCGCACCGCGGAGGGCGTCGCCCACCTGCAGAGCGCCGTCGACACCGCCGTCGGCCCGGCCCTGCAGCTCGCCCGCTTCCACCTGTCGATCCGGCGGATCGGGGCCGGGGACGACGCCGGTGCCGAGGAGTTGCTGCGCGCGGTGGTCGAGGACGAGCCCTCCGACGTCACCGGGTTCGCGCGGGCCCGACTCGCCGCGCTGCTGCTGGCACGCGGCGACGGGCCCGCGGCGGCGGACCTCCTGGTCGACCCGGAAAGCCCGGACGGCCCGGACGGAGCCGACGGCCCTGACGGTGCGGGCGGTGCGGGCGGTGCGGGCGGCACGGGCGACCCGGTCTCCGCCCACGTCGCGGCCGGGGAGCTGCTGCTGGAGGTCGGCGAGACGGAGCCCGCCGTCCTGCTGCTGGAGGCGGCACGGGCCCTGCCGCCGGGCCCCGACACCCCCCGCGCGACGGCCCTGCTCGGCATCGCGTTCCGCGCGCTGAACGACACCGTCCGCGCCCGGGACGTCCTGACCGAGGCCCTGGAGACCGCCGATCCGCCGCTCCACGACCTGGTCCGCCGGTACCTGGGCAGCACGCTGTTCCGCCTGCGCGAGTTCGCCCGCGCCGAGGAGGTGCTGCTCCCGGTCGCCGGGTCCCTGGACAGCCCGCACCTCCCGGAGGCGCTGCTGCTGCTCGCCCGGGTCGTCGACAGCGTGCCCGGCCGGGAGGAGGACGCCGCCGGCTGGTTCGAGGCCGCGATCCGCTGCGGCGACCCCGACGCCGCCGGGCGCGCCCGCGCGGACTACGCGGTGCAGCTGCAGCGCCGGGGCGAGGACGCCCGCGCCCTGGAGGTGCTCGCCGCGGCCGCCCCGGAGCCTGCCGCGGTGCCCGCGGAGCCTGCGCCGGCCGTCGGCTCCGGAGCGGCCCCCGGGGGCGCCCCCCTCGCCGCAATCGCGAAGCCGACGCCGGTGCCGGCCCGTGGGCGCCCCGCCCTGCCCGGTGGCGACCTCCCACCGGACGACGCGCTCCCGCCGGCCGTCCTGCTGCTCCTGGCCGAGCTGGCCGACGCCGAGGACGAACCGCTCGAAGCCGCCTACTGGCGCACTCGCGCCGAACCCGGCCGCTGAGCCGGCCCGTCCGGACCCGAACGACCGCCTGCCACCTGGACGTTCACCGGCCGCGGCCACCCGGGAGGGCGCTCCGCGGGCGCCGCCGCACGGCCGGGGGGAGCCCGAAGAAGGGCCCGCCATCAAGAAGATGATGGATTGTCATGACTGAAACAGCGCCCGGATGGGCATAACGCCGTCAGCCCACCGATGGGCCCGGCTGGCACTCCCCCACGAGGCCAACCGGACCCTGGCCGGCGACCGGGCCTGGACGTGACTCCCCCCACGGAGTGGCGACCAGGCCCGCATGCTGTTCAACCAGCGACACGCAGCGTACATGCCATATCAACGTACCGCTACTGCGCGGTGCCCCGACCGGGACCTCCGACCCCACCCGACGGACGGTTTCGGGACACACCACCGGTGCCCCGCCCGGGCGGCCCCGGGCACGGAACCGCAGGTGACGGCGGAGTCCGGGCACCCCGGCCGACGGGTTCAGCCGGTCGCGCCGCCGTCCGGATCCGGACGGCGGCGCCCACCGGCGCGCGCCCGTCCGGCCGGGCGCTCCGACGGCAGGTGACGGGTGAACAGCAGCGCGCCCGCCGTGATGCAGGTGCACCCGAGGATGGCCGCCTTGAGCCCCTGGATCTGTGCGTCCTGGTAGTGCTCGACCAGGACGGCCGCCTCCTCGGGCGGCAGCCCCGGCTGCTCCGCCAGCGCCGCCGCCACGTCGTCGGCCGGGACGAAGGACAGCCCCGCCTCGACCTTGATCCCGACCTGCTCGGCCACGGCCGTCGAGACCCGCGGGTCCTCGGCGATCAGCGTGGTGACGGAACTCGCGACCGCACCGACCAGGATCGCGCCGATCAGGGCCGTCCCCAGCGAGGACCCAAGGTTCTGCGCCGTGTACTGCAGGCCGCCGGCCTCGCTCCGCTCCTCCGACTCCACGCTGGACTGCACCGTGTTGCCCAACTGGGAGGCGAGCATCCCCATACCGAGGCCCAACAGGGCCATCGACGCGGCGAACGAGGCCCCGTGCAGCTCCGGCCCGATGGTGGTGATCAGCCACAGGGTGGCGGCGAACAGGACCAGCAGCCCCGCCCGGACGACGGTGCGCGGCGAGGCGATCCGCAGCAGCAGGGTGCCGCACATCGAGGCGACGAGCATCGCGGCGGACACCGGCAGCAGCTTCAGCCCCGTCTCGAAGGCGTCCAGGCCCTGGACGACCTGGAGGTAGAGCGGGATCACGAAGAACAGGCCCAGCAGGACGGTGTTCTGGTTGAACAGGGTCGCCAGGCCCGAACGCAGCGTCCGGTTGCGGAAGAGATCCAGCGAGACCAGCGGGCTGAGGCCCCGGCGCTCGCGCCGTCGTTCGTACCGGCCGAAGGCGTACACCAGCACGCCGCCGAAGCCGATGACGAACAGCGTCGGCGCGAACCCCAGGACGGTGAACGGCGGATTGCGGGGTTCCACCCAGCCCCAGGTGCCGCTCTGCAGCACCGCGAGGACCATCAGGGCCAGGCCCCCGGCGGACAGCACCACGCCGCCCGCGTCGAGCCGGGGCCGCTCGGCCGGGTCCGGCTCGTTCGTCGGCTGCGGCACCCAGCCCATCAGCAGCAGGATCACCACCACCAGCACCACCTCGCCGGCGAACACCAGCCGCCACGTCAGGTAGGTGGTGACCCAGCCGCCGAGCAGCGGGCCCACCGCGATGCCCGCGCCGGCGAGCCCGCCGATGACGCCGTACGCCACGGCCCGGTCGCGCCCGGTGTACGAGCCGGCCACCAGCGCGGCCAGGGCGGGCAGGACCAGGGCCGCGCCGAGGCCCTCGATCACGGACCAGCCCAGCGCGAGCACGCCCACCGTGGGCGCCACCGCCGTCAGGCCCGAGCCGATCCCGTAGACGACCATGCCGACCACGAAGACCCGCCGCCGCCCGAACATGTCGCCGATCTTGCCGCCGGTCAGCATGAAGGCCGCCATCACCAGCGTGTACAGGGTGATGACGGCCTGGATGGCGGTCACCTCGGTGTCGAAGTCCTCGACCAGCTGGCTGATCGACACGTTCATCACCGAGGCGTCGAGCACCATCAGGAACTGGGCGATCCCGAGCACGATCAGGGTCTTCCACCGGTTCACTGCGCCTCCCGGCCGTCCGGTGCGGCAACCGGGGCAGAGCGCCGGACCGCATGCCGCCGATGCTGCCAGCTACCGGGCGTCCGCGCCTTCCGGGCGGTGGACGCCTCCGGGTGCGGGAGCCGGCGCGCACCCGCGCAGCGGTGAGGCCCCCCGTACCGGGGTCACCCCAGTGGGGTAGCCCTGCTCGCCGAACGCCGCGCACCGTCCTTGGCTGGTGCAGTGGCGCCTCCTCTCCCGGCGCCGCCGTACCACCCGGGCCGTCCAGGACGAGGAGCACCGCCCATGCCGCCGACCGAGCCGGACCAGCCGCCGTCCGACGAGCCCCAGCCGGGCCGACCGCAGGCCGGCGAGCCCCAGCCGGGTCAGCCCCAGCCCGGCCAACCCCAGCCGGACCAGCCGCAGGCCGACCGACCGCAGCCGGGCGAGACCGTGCCCGGCGGGCCGCAGCCGGGGCAACCGGCACCGGGCCGGCCCCAGCCGGGCCGGCCGCAACCAGCACAGCCCCAGCCGGGCGGCGCCGAGACCGAGGAGCTGGCGACGCTGCACCGCCGCGTCGCCCAGCTGGAGGCCGACGCCCGGGCCAGGCCCCAGCACCACCGGCTGCGCACCACCGGTTCGGTCGTCCTGGCGATCGTCGCCTCCCTGCTGGCCCTGCTCTCCGTGATCGCCGTCTGGGCGCACGACGAGATCACCGACACCAACCGGTTCGTCTCGACGATGGCACCCCTGGCCAAGAACCCGGACGTGCAGAACGCGCTCGCCAACCGCATCACCACCGCCGCGACCGACCAGATCGACGTCAAGGCCCTCGTCAACGACCTCTCCCAGGCCGCCGCCGAACAGGGCGTGCCGCCCAAGCTCGCCCAGCTGCTGGGCGGACTGACCGGGCCGCTGGAGGGCGCGCTGACCAACCTCGTCCACAGCGCCGCCGAGAAGGTGGTCACCAGCGACGCCTTCGCCACCGTGTGGCAGGAGGCGGTGCGCGCCGGGCACGCCACCATGGTCAAGGCGCTCACCGGCCAGGGCGGCGGCGCGGTGCAGCTCAAGAACGACGAGGTGGTGATCGACATCGGGCCGATGGTCGACCGGGTCAAGACCTCCCTGGTCGACGCCGGCTTCGCGCCCGCGAGCAAGATCCCGCAGGTGCACACCGACTTCGTGGTCTTCTCCTCCCCCGACCTCGCCAAGATCAAGGGCGGCTTCCGGCTGCTGGAGATCCTCGGCCGCTGGATGCCGGTCATCACGGCGCTGGTCGCCGCCGCGGCCGTGCTCACCGCCTTCAACCGGCGCCGCGCCCTCGTCGGCACCGCCCTGGGCATCGCCGCGGCCATGCTGCTGCTCGGCATCGCCCTGACCGTCTTCCGCTCGTACTTCCTCGACCACCTGCCGTCCGACGCCTCCCCGTCCGCGGCGGCCGCCGTCTACGACGCCCTGGTGACCTACCTGCGGACCGGGGTCCGGGTGGTCGGCTTCCTGGCCCTCGTCGTCGCTCTCGGGGCGTTCTTCATCGGCCCCTCCCGCGCCGCCGCGACCGTCCGCTCGGTGTCCGGGCACGGCGTCGCGGCGCTGCGCTCCTCCGCCGACTCGGTGGGCTTCCGGGGCGGCCCGGTGGAGCGCTTCGTCCGCCGCTACAAGCGCTGGACGGGCGTCGCGATCCTGGTCGTCGCCGCCGTGATCTTCGCCTTCTGGGACCACCCGACCGCCATGGTGGTGTTCTGGTTCGCCGTGGTGGTGCTGCTGGCCTTCGCGATCCGCGAGTTCCTCGCCCCGGCCTACCCCGTCACCCCGGCGCCGCCGAAGGCCTCCGCACCGCCCGCGCCCCCGGCGCCGCCCGCTCCCCCGTCCGGTCCCGCCGGTCCGGTCGGTCCCGCCGGGAGCGCCTCCGCCTGACCGGGGGGACGGGTCCACCGTCCGGCGCCGGCCGCGCTCCGTCGACCGGCCGGCGCCGGTGGCACTCCGTCGACCGTCCGCGCAACCGCACGCGCACCGCGCGCGTCTACGGCGCTGTAGACGTTCACTCCCCAGCCGACTGCCGTTAACCTGAACGACCGGCCGGGGAGAGGACCCGTTCGCCACGGCGGCCCGCCAGCCGCCCGCACCCTTCGGAGAACAGCGCACCCATGACCACTCCCGCCCAGCTCGCCGCCCTCGACGGCGCGGGCATCGACGGCAGCCTCTACACGACGGTCACCGACTTCGCCCGGCACACCGCGTGGCTGAACGGCCCGATGACCGCCTACACCAGCTACGGCATCGGCCTGTTCGCGCTGTTCATGCTGGCCGGCTGGTGGACCGCCCGCCGCGGGAGCGACCGCGTCATGGCCGCCGCGCTCGCCGCACCCGTCGCCGCCGTCCTCGCCTACCTCGCGAACGACGCCATCAAGAGCGTCTTCACCGAGCCCCGCCCGTGTCGCGCCCTGCCGCACGACTTCCTCCTGGAGGCCTGCCCCGCCCCCGACGACTGGGCCTTCCCGTCCAACCACACCACCGTCGCGGCCGCCGTCGCCGCGGCGCTCGTGCTGGTCGACCGCCGGCTCGCCGCCGTCGCCGCGCTCGCCGCACTGCTGATGGCCTTCTCCCGGGTCTACGTCGGCGCCCACTACCCGCACGACGTCGGCGTCGCGCTCGTCACCGGCGCCCTCGTCTCGCTCGCGGTGACCGCCGCGGCCCGCAGCCTCGCCGCACCGGCGGTCGGCCGGCTGCGCGGCGGGGCGCTGCGCCCGCTCCTGCGGGCGGCCTGACGCCCGGCCCGCCCCCGCCGTCCGCACGCCGGTGCCCGGCCTGCTCCCCGTCGGGAGCGGCCGGGCACCGGCGTGCGCGGCCCCGCTACGAGGTGTCGCCGCGCCGGGGCGCGGGTGGCCGCCGCGCGGGTGCCTGCCGCGCGGGCGCCTCCGCCACCGGGAGGCGGGGCAGCGCGTAGGGGTGGTGGTCGCGCAGGTAGCCGATGAGGTGCTCGCGCAGACGGCAGCGGAGCTCGAACGCGTCGTCGGCGTCGGCCGCCGTGGCCAGCGCCCGGACGACGATCGTGGTGGGGGTGGTGTCGACGACCTGGAGGGCGCTGCCCCGGCCGTCCCACAGCTCGCTCTTGGCCAGGAACTCCTCGAACTCCTCCCGCAGCAGGCCCACCGGGGCGTGGTGGTCCAGGTGCAGCAGCGCCGTCCCGGTGATCCGGCTGGAGCGGCGGGACCAGTTCTCGAACGGCCGGCCGACGAAGTAGGACATCGGCATCACCAGCCGGCGCTGGTCCCAGGTCGCGATCACCACGGCCGTCAGGGTGATCTCCTCCACCGTCCCCCACTCGCCGGCCACCACCACGACGTCGCCGATCCGGGCCAGGTCCCCGAAGGCCATCTGGACCCCGGCGAAGACGTTGGCGAGCGTGCTCTGCGCGGCCACGCCCGCCGCCACGCCGACCAGCCCCGCCGAGGCCAGCAGGCTCGTCCCGACGACGCGGACCACCGGGAAGGTCATCAGGACGGCGCCCAGGGTCGCGACGGCGACGATCGCCTGGCCGATCCGGCCGAGCAGGCTGGCCTGCGTCCGGGCGCGGCCCGCCCAGGCCGGGTCGCGCCGGTGCACGGCGAGCCGGACGGCGCCGTCCACGAGGAGCACCACCAGCCGGGCGCACAGCCACCCGCCCGAGGCGATGGCGAGGATCACGCTCAGGTGCCGCAGGCCCTCGCGGGCGGCGGGCGGCGCGTCGATCCAGGGCTGCGCGGCGGCGAGCAGCAGGCACCCGGTGAGCGCCAGGACGGGCCGGCGGCACCTGCGCACCGTACTCAACACGCCGGTGGCGCTCCCCGGAGCCTCCAGGCGCCGCGCCACCACCCGCGCCAGCCGGTCGAGGCCGTAGGTGACGAGGGCGGCTGCGACGCCGACGACGGCGAGGCGGAGCAGACTCCACCACATCTCTCCTGCTCTCCTTCCCGCTCTGGTTCCCGCTCCGGTTCCCACGTCGGCGGTGCGGGCGGCTCGCCCGGCTCGGGCGGCTCGGGCGGGCGGCTCAGTCGGGCGGCTCGGGCACCCGGGGACGGACCGGTTGCGGCGTGTCCGGGCCACCGGGCCCCGGGGCCGGATCCGGCGGCGGCACCGGCGAGCCGGGCGGCGCCGGGGGGTCGGGCACCACCGGAGGGCCGGGCGGCCGGGTCGGTGCCGGGGGCTCCGGGGGCGGCGGCGGGAGGCCGGGCTGGGCGGGTGCGACGGTCATCGGGTGTTCCTCTCGGTGGTGCGGCGGGTCAGGCGGCCAGCAGGTCCGCCAGGCCCTGGTCCCAGTCGATCCGGGTGTGTTCCGACCCGGGCGGGACGACCCGGGCGGTCGCGGCCAGGAACCCGTCGACCGCGTCGACGGAGGCGGCGAGCAGGGCGATGCCCTCGGCGCCGGCGAGCGCGATCAGCACGCGGGTGTCGTCGAACAGCTCGATGTGCACGTCCCCCTCACCCGCGGGCGCCCGCAGGCCGGCGATGAGCAGGTCGCGGGAGAGCGTCCACACCGAGCTCGCCTGGTAGGAGCCGAAGTCCAGGTCCACGGTGTGCGGGGCGTCGGCCCGGAAGGACCAGTCGACGTCCAGGTCCCGGCTGCGTTCGTCGCCGGTCATCAACCGCATCGTGATCCGGGCCGTAAGACGTTCCATGGAGTGGGTTCCCCTTTCCCGGGTTCCGCCGGTCCGGGGCGGCCACGGACTCCCGTGACCGTCCCGGACCGGCCTTTCATTTCCGGCGCGTCCGGCGGGCCGCGCCGGGCGGGTGTGGCTCGTGGGCTGTGCATGCGGTCGTTCCGCGCGCCCGGCGCGCGTCACCGCTCCTCGATCACATGATCCGACCGCCGTAGAAGGGGTCGTAGTAGGCCCCGAAGCGTGCGCGGCTGTCGGCCTCCTGCTCGGGGCCGTCCTCGTCGATGTCCGGGCTGTTCTTGATCTCGTCCTTGGACCGGTCGACGTAGACCCGCTGCTCCGCGATCTCGATGCGCGTCACCGTGCCGGCCGGGAGCAGCACCCGCCGACCGAAGATCCACGGGCCGGTGTCGACCACCAGGTACTGCTCACCGACCACCTCGGACAGCTTGTCGACCTTGCCGATCGAGCCGTCGGTGGCCTCGACGTGGAAGCCGATGAGGTCGGTGCCGGCGGTGTGCCCGGCGGCGGTGCGGAACTCCCAGATGTCACGGCGCTCGGTCATGACTGCCTCCGTTCGTCTCCTCGCGGACCGGGCCGCCCTCGGCGGGCCCGGTGTGTCGTGACGGCTCGGCTGCCCCCGATCCCGCACTTCATGCCACCCGACTTCCGACGGCCCGGCCTCAGTCGCCCTGCGGCCCGGCCGCGGCCCGCTCGACGTGGTGCTTGAAGTCGTTCAGGTCGTCGATGACCCGGCGGTCGACGAAGCCCAGCGCTTCCGCCAGGTGCTCCCAGATCCCGTGCGGCTCGATCTCCAGCTGGAGCATCACCCGGGTCGTCCGGTCGTCCACGTGGTGGAAGGTCACCACGCCGCTGTGCCGCACCTCCCCGGCGCCGCCGTCCCAGGCCACCCGCTCGCCCTCCACCACCTCCGTCGTCACGGCCTCGAACTCCCGCCGGCCGGCCGCCGTCCCGACCACCCAGCTGCTGCTCCCGGGGCCGGACACGTCGACGCTCACCACGCCCCGCATGAACTGCGGGAAGTCCTCGCACCGGACCCACTGCCCGTAGACCTCGTCGAGCGGCGCCGCCACCTCGACCGACTCCTCGATCCGCCCCATCGTCGTCTCCTCCTCATCGGGAAACCGCTCCCCGCGGCCGCCGCCGACGCGACGGCCCGCGCGGGTCCGGGTGCCCCGATCCCCGCCCGGCATGCACGGAGCGCAGCGACTCCGTCACGCCCGCGACCGCCCGGCGCCCACCGCCCGCCCGGGCGCCCCGCCATGCACCCGCCCGATCGTCCACACACAATCCTCACACCCGGAAGACGCATGCCTCCGGCCTCGGCGGGTACCCAGGGACGGACCGTACGCCGAGGGGAAAGGACCGACATGGCCACGACCAGTGACGAACTCCTCCACCGCGTGACAGCCCCGGCCGGGAACGAGGCCCCCGCGGTCGACGTGCCCGGCGTCGCCGGATCCGGCGCCCGGGAACTCGCCGTCGCGCCGGAGCTCGCCGGGATCGAGGACCCGCGCAAGGTCGCACCCGCCGACGCGCGCGAACTGACCCGGGTCCTGCTGGCCCGGCTCGCCACGCTCGAGGAGGGCACCCGCGAGTACTCCTACGTGCGCGGCACCCTGATCGAGCTCAACCTGTCCCTGGTCCGGTTCGCGATCCGGCGCCTGGGCAACCGTCAGGAGCCTGACGAGGACCTGCTGCAGGTCGGCTCGGTCGGCCTGATCAAGGCGATCGACCGCTTCGACCCCGACTACGGCGCGGAGTTCACCACCTTCGCCCTGCCGACCATCCTCGGCGAGATCCGCCGGCACTTCCGCGACACCACCTGGGCCGTGCACGTGCCGCGCCGCCTGCAGGAGCTGCGCATCGACCTCGCCAAGGCGCGCGACGTGCTGGTCCAGCGCCTCGGCCGCGCACCGACGGTCCGTGAACTCTCCGAACACCTCGACCTGACCGAGGACGAGGTGATCGAGGGGCTCGCCGCCGCCAACGGCCACACCGCCGGCTCGCTCGACTCCCCCGCCATCGAGGGCGAGGAGGAGGCCAGCCCGCTCGCCCAGCGCCTCGGCCTGGAGGACACGCGGTTCGCCACGATCGAGAACCTGGTCGTCCTCAAGCCCCTCATCGCCGCCCTCCCGGAACGCGACCGGCTCATCCTGTCCATGCGCTTCGGCGAGGAACTCACCCAGTCCCAGATCGGCGCCCGCCTCGGACTGTCCCAGATGCACGTCTCGCGCCTCCTCAGCCGCACGCTGAGGAAACTGCGCGAGGACCTCACCACCAGCGCCTGAGCCGGAACGCGGTGCGAGAAGCACGCCCGACGCTGCGCACGTCACCCGGGGCCTGGCCGAGCCCCGGGTGACGTGCGTAGGCTCGTGGAGCACACCCGTGGAGGGGACACGACGACGATGCCAGCCGAGATGACGATGCCTGCAGAGAACGAGTCCACGACCGTGCCGGTCGCCGGCCACTACCAGCCGAAGGCCCTGTCCGAACCCGACCTGGACGTCCGGACCTGGCACACCGACGACCGGGCGGCCGTGTGCGCCCTCGCGGGCGACCTCGACATCGAGACCCTGGCGCCCGCCAGGGCGGCGCTCGACGACCTGCTGCGCGGCCACCCGCCGCTGCTCGTCGTCGACCTCGGACGGGTCGACTTCTGCGACTCCTCCGGCCTGAACCTGCTGCTGCAGTCCAGGATGGCGGCCACCACCGCGGAGGTGGAGTTCCGCCTCGCGGCCCCCTCGGCCACGGTGCTCCGGCTGCTCGAACTGACCTGCGCCGACACGGTGTTCTCCATCCACCCGACCCTCGACACCGCACTCACCGCACCGCTCTGACCGGCCCGCTCCCGATCGACACCGGCCCCCCCGGGGACGGAACCGGCCCACGACACGCATAATCCGTCAGTGACCGGGAAACCGAGCAGGCAACACGGACCACAGCGCCGACTCCGAAGGGGCCCCCGCACATGACGACGAGCCGGGCAACCCTGGACGACGACCGTCCGGACGCCGGCCCCACGCTGCCACCCGGCGGACAACGCCGGCGACTGCACCTGGCCGGGCTGCCCAAACCCGTCGCCCGCGCCAGGGCGTTCACGGCCCAGGCCATCGCCGACTGGTCGTGGCCGACGGACGCCGATGGCGCCGACGACATCGTCCTGCTCGTGGCCGAACTGGTCGCCAACGCCATGCTGCACGCCGGCGGCCCCGTGTTCCTGCTCCTCGACGCCTCCGAGACCCGTCTGCGCATCGAGGTCGCCGACGGCTCGACGACCCTGCCGGAGCCCCGCGTGCCCCACCGCCCCGGCCTGCCCGGCGGCCACGGGCTCTTCATCGTCCAGAAGGCCGCCACCCGCTGGGGCGCCGTCCCCCACGCCGACGGCAAGTCCGTCTGGGCCGAGATCGACGCCCTCCCCACCCCCTGACCCACCCGCCCCCCACCGGCGGGTCGCGGCGGGGGCTAGAGGTCCTCGCCCAGCAGGCGGTCGAAGACCATGCTCCACCAGCTGTCCGGTTCGGCGAACGCGCGAGGGTCCTGGGCGGAGAGATAGGTGCGGAGCTCCCGGGTGTACTCGTCCATCTGCTCGTCGGTGACCTTCCTGATGTGCTCCAGACGCAGGCCGACGCGGTACAGGAACTCCACGAAGTCCGCGAGCGTGCTGTTCACGACCTCGGCGGCGGGCTCCTCCCCGAGCGTCAGGAGGATGACGTAGCCGTCCTCGAGGTCGAGGCAGTACCGCATGTCCGTCGCCCCGGTGGGACCACCGAGGCACAGGACCTGCACCACCTGGTCGCCGGTGTCGATGGGCACCATGGAGAACGCCGACGGCTCCCCGGGCACGTCGAGGCCGAAGATCACGTCGAGCCGCGCCGGCAGACCCGTCCCGGCCAGCGTCTCCACGTCCGCGCCCGCGATCCCGTGCCGGACGGCCTCCCGCCGGTCGAGCCTGATCACCCCCTGCGGGCTGAACAGCTCGGCGAGTTCGGCATGCGTGGCCACGGGGCTCCTCGGTGGGTGGGAACGGTTCTGACAGGGGCGGTTGTGAAGACTACGCGGTGAGTCCGCCGAGCCTGAGCACCTGGTACCAGGGACACCGGGAGGTGGGGAGGTGGTTCTCGCCGCCCCTACGGGGTGGCGGGGGTGGACGCGGTCGACGGGGTGGAGGGGGGTGTCGGGGAGGGGCTGGTGGGGGTGGGGGCGACTTGGAGGCCGGTGATGTGGCCGTCGGCGGTGAGGAAGTACTGGAGGCCCGCGTAGCCCGGGGTGACGAGGATGCCCTGGGTCATCTTCGGCAGCTGGCTGGAGCGGGCGAGTTCGGCGCCGCTGCCGGCGTCGCGCCACACGACCTGTTCGGTGGTGTACTTCTTGAGGCCCTGGAAGAACTTGACGGGGATGTCGGTGCCGATCAGGACGCGCTGGTTCGTGGGGCCGAGCAGGGTGGTGAAGCTGAGCGTCGTCTGGTCCTGCGTCCAGGCGACCGACAGCATGCCGTTCGTGAGGTCGAGTCCGGCGAGCTTGCCCGCGCCCGCGTCCATCGCGTAGACCCGGTTGTTCTCGGGGTCGACCGAGACCATCGACGGGATGAAGCTGTTCTTGGTGCCGCTGTCGGCGAAGGGCTGGACGTTCGCCACCTTGGTCGAGTCGCTCCGGGAGACGGCGACCACGCTCATCGGGGTCGACGTCGGTTTGCCGCCGTTGGTCATCGCGACGACGTAGTCGTTGATGACGGCCATGGCGGAGGCGGCCGTCTGGCCGTCCTTGAGGTAGGACACCGGCCCCCAGCTGGGGTCGGGGGCGAAGGCGGCGTTCTGGTAGGTGTAGCGGTAGAGCTTGGTGGCGCCGGGCAGGTAGATCTCCTGGGTGCCGTTGAGCGTCGCGGTGGTGATCCGCCCGCCCATCATCTCGGGCAGGGTGACCTGGGAGACCACCTGGAGGCTCTTCGGGTCGATCGCCACCATGACCGAGGGCGGTGCGGACGTCGGGTCGGGGCAGTTCAGGAAGGCGCTGAACCCCTGTTCCGTGCAGCCGGGTTGGCGGTTCACGGTCTTGGCGACGATGGTGCCGTCGGGGAGCGCGTCGTAGCCGTTGTAGGCGGTGTCGCGGGGGGCCGACTGCCCGGTGGGGAGGGTGGTGCGGGCGAGGACGTCGCCGGTCGCCGGGTCGATCCGGGCGATGTGGTAGCCGTAGATCACCACCAGGCTGCCGTCGGCGAGGACGTTCAGGACGCCGGGGTAGTTCCATTCGTCGGTCGCGTTGGTGTTGATGAGGACGCTGCGCCAGACCTCGTTGTAGGTGCCGGGTTCGACCCGGGAGACGAAGGAGCCGGAGGCGCCCGGGTCGTCGCCGTAGCCGCCGCCGTAGACGTAGAGCTCGTCGGGGCCGCGGTCGACGATGTTGTACGGCGTGGCGTAGACCTGCTGCGAACTGTACGCGTACACCTGGTTCCCGGACGGCGCGCCGGTGTAGTGCGCACAGCCGTAGCGGTGCGTCCGGTTGGAGTCGTGCACCTCGAAGGCGGCGATGGTCGGGTACCAGGGGGCGTTGCCCTCCTGGGCGGCGCAGGACCGCTCGTCCTGGACGAGGGCGGGGTCGCCGACCAGCGGGCCGCCGGCGGCGGTCTCGTCGGCGGGCGGGGAGCTCCCGTGCGATCCGGCCGGGCGCGGCGCGGAGCCGGAACTGGAGCATCCGGAGAGCCCGAGGAGCACGGCCATGACGGCGGCGGCCAGCCGCGGGAGGGACGACCGGATGCGCAAGGGGGCTCCTGGAGTCGGATCGGGGTGCCGGTGTGCGGCCCGTCCGACACCTGGCCGCGGACCAGGCTCGCAGCGCGTCCGCGGTCGGCCGCACCGACACGCCGGGCCGCTCACCCGTGCGGGCGCGACGGCTGGCGCGGCGGCGGCGGTCGCGCGGAGGGCGCGCGGAGGGCCCGGGACGGCACGGGGCCGGGGCCGCCACCGGGTGGTGGCGGCCCCGGCCGTACCGGGCTCCTCGTCCGGGCCGACCGACGGCAGCCCGACCGACGGTGCGGGTGCCGGCCCTACGGGTAGGCCACCACGGTCGACGGCGTGGTGGAGGTCCCGGAGGTGGCGGCGCCGGTGCCGTCGATGACGTGGTTGTACTGGCCCTTGCCGCCGAGGGAGACGACCAGCAGGTCGTGGAACCGGACGCCGGCACGGGTCGGCGCCTCGAAGCCGTGGTCCATGCGGATGGTCGGGTCCACGTTGAAGTAGCAGTAGCTGCCGAGGCCCCAGCCCTCGTGGACGGTCACGTTGTCGTCGACCTTGTAGGCGGCGTAGCCGAGGGTGGAGCCGTTCTGGATCGAGGCCTGGTCGGGGGCGTCGTAGGCCTTCTCGTTCTGGAAGAAGACGGTGCGCCCGCGTTCGCCGGACCACTCGACGTCGTACTTCTTGAAGTGTTCGACGAACAGCCCGGTGCCGAGCACGTCGGCGCCGCGGACGACCAGGCCGTAGTCGGCGGGGTTGACGTCCCAGCCGACGCCGGTGCCGTGGTCGGCCCGCCAGATCCAGGTGTGGTCGACGATCACGTTGTTGCTGTTGACGACGATGCCGGTGGTGGTGGCACCGGCGCCGGCGCCGCCGACCCGGACGAACACGTCCTGGAGGGTGGTCGGGTCGGTGGCGTGGTTGCCCTTGGCCCCGTCGGGTCCGACCTGGACCAGGACGGAGGAGCGGACCGGGCCGGCGTCGACCAGCAGGCCGGCGAGCCGTACGCCGTCGACGTCGCCGACCTGGACGGCCGTCACCCCGTTGTCGGGCACCAGGGTGGCCAGGCCGAGGCCGAGCACCACGGTGTCGGGCCGGGTGACGGCGATCGGCCGGTCGAGGTGGTAGACGCCGGGGGTGAACAGCAGGTCGAGGCCCTGGGCGAGGGCCGCGTTGACGGTCGCCGCGGTGGCGCCCGGCTTCACGACGTAGAAGTGGCTGAGCGGGCGCGACTCGCCCTGGGGGGTGCCGTCCCAGGAGACGCCGCGGGCGTCGGTGCGCTTGGCCGGGACGAACACCTTGTAGTCGGCGCCGTCCAGGTAGAGGAAGGGCTTCTCGCGGGAGATGGGTGTGGTGTCCAGCGTGGTGTAGGGCGGGTCGGGGAAGCTCTGGGCGGGCGCGCCCTGGACGCCGGAGAACACCTGGTTCCAGACGCCGTTGGTGAATCCGCCGATCGCGCTGTCGCGGGTGTACCACTGCTGCTGGGAGTAGTTGCCGACGCTGCCGTCGATGCGGCTGTCGGCGATGTAGCCGCCGCTGGCCCAGCCGTAGCCGGCGGGCGAGAGGTCGAGGCCGCCCTTGACGTGCATCCGGCGGAACGGGGCCGCCTGGGCGACGGCCCAGCGGTCGGTGCCGTTGACCGGGTTGAGGGCGAGGTTCTCGGCGGAGCGCCAGAAGTTCTGGGTGGCGTTGCCGTTGAACCAGCCGGCGTCGACGGTGACGTCCCCGTTGACGGTGGTGTCGTCGGGTCGCAGGCCCAGGCCGGCGATGGAGGTGTAGAACCCGAGCTGGACGTTGAGGTTGCCGCCGTAGGTGCCGGGCTTGAACAGCAGTGCGTAGCGCTCGGAGCCGAACTGGTTGGACTCCTGCTGCTTGAAGACCCGGTCGACGGTGGCCTGGATGCCGGGCGTCGACGGGTCGAAGACGAGCACGTTGGGCCCGAGGTCCCCACCGCCCTGGACCGGCGGCACGTCGGAGGTGCCGACCTGGAGCTCCCACAGCGAGTAGCCCCAACCGGTGCCCCGGGCCTGGCCGTTCAGGCGGAGGTAGCGGCCGCTGCCGGTGACCGGGATGGTCTCGGTGCCGCCCTTGCCGCTGGTGGTGCCGTACAGGGTGCGCCAGGAGGAGCCGTCGTCCGACACCTGGATCTGGTACGAACTCCCGTACGCCGTCTCCCAGGCGAGGACGACCCGGCAGACCTGGCGGACCGCGCCGAGGTCGACCTGGAGCCACTGGGGGTCGGCGAAGGCGGAGGACCACCGGGTGCCGGGGTCGCCGTCGACGGCCGCGCCGGCCGGCGTGCCCGCGTTCTCGGTGCTGGAGGCGGTGGCGGGCCGGCCCTTGGCCGCGTTGTCGGTGCCGCAGTCCGCGCCCGCGGCAACGGGGGCGGCGGCGGAGGCGGCACCGGCGGCCGGGGAAACGGCGGCGGCCGGGTGGGCGGGGGTGGCGGCGGCCGGGGAGGGCACCGCCAGGGCTGACGCGAGGAACACGAGCAGGCCCAGGACGGCGCCCGGCAACGGGCGCCGGCGTGCTGAAGAATGCCTCATCGGCATGTCCCTTGGTGAGGTGGGTGGGGGTGGCCGGTGGCGCGCGGCCGCGGCACCGGCCCTTGGGCGGGCTCACCGGGCCACGGCGATGGGGGTCCACCGGCGGGACGGGTCGGGGGATCGCCCGGGCCTCTGGTCCGGGGACCGTCCCTGACGGGGAGTCTCCGGCCGCCGCAGCGCACTGTCAACCCGTCCCGCCCCACTTTCGTCATGGCGTGAACTATGCGCTGGCATCGGAGAGATGCGAACGATCCGGGGTCCGCCCGCCGGAATCCAGGAAGTCCGACAGCGGCAGGGTGGCGGCCCCCATGGTCACGGCCTCCGGCCCAAGGGTCCCGAGCACGATCAGGGCGTGCTCGTACGGGAAGCGCAGCGCGTACCCGGTGGCGGCGGCGCGGATGCCGGGGAGCAGCCGGGGCCCGAGCAGCAGTCCGGCCCAGCCGCCGATCACGATCCGCTCCGGGTTGAACAGGTTGACCAGGTCGGCGATCCCCGCCCCGAGGTACTCGGCGGCCTCGTCCAGCAGTCCGACGGCCGCCGGCTCCCCGGCCTCGGCCGCCGCGAGCAGCGCCGCCAGCCCGGCCTTCTCGTCGCCCGGCGGGGCCGCGCCCCAGCGTTCGACGAGGGCCTCGGCGCCGACGTAGGCCTCCAGGCAGCCGCGGGCGCCGCAGCGGCAGCGCCGCCCGCCGACGTGCACCTTGGTGTGCCCCCACTCCCCCGCGCTGCTGCTCGCCCCGCGGTAGCGCGCGCCGTCGGCGATGACGCAGGCCCCGACGCCGGAGCCGAAGAGCGCCACCACCGCGTGCCGGGCGCCGCGCCCGGCGCCGAACCACATCTCGGCCTGCCCGAGCGTCTTGGCGCCGTTGTCGACGAACAGCGGCAGCGCGGTGCCGGCGCGCAGCAGGCGGCCGAGCGGGACGGCGTCCCAGCCGACGGTCTGGCCGTGCACGACGACGCCCAGCCCGTCCGTGCCGGGGGCGCCCTGGTCGACGATGCCGGGCACGCCGACGCCGACGCCGAGCACCGCCCCGGGGGCGGTGCCGGTGCGTTCGAGCACGTCGGCGAGGCCGGCGAGGATCAGCTCCGCCACGTGGCCGGCGTCGCGGCCCCGGTCGGTGAGCGGCCGGTCGCTGGCGGCCAGTTCGGTGCGGGTCAGGTCGAACAGGCCGACCCGGACCTGGGTCTCGCCCACGTCGACGCCCACCAGTCTGGCCCGGCCGGCGGCGACCCGCAGCATGGTCCGCGGACGGCCGCCGTCGGAACCCACCGAGCCGCACTCCTCGATCAGGCCGTCGGCCAGCAGCTCACCGGTCACGTTGCTGACGGAGCCCGCGCTGAGCCCGGTGAGGGCGCCCAGCTCCTGCCGGCTGAGCGGCCCGTCGAAGTACAGCCTCCGCAGCACGGTGGACCGGCTGCCCCTGCGCAGGTCGCGCACCGTGTTCCAGCCTCGCCCGGTCACGGGCACCCCTCCTGACGATCAGTCACCGATTGTCCGATCCCTTGACGCGTGGCGACCCACGGCCTTTAAATCACGCCGTGAAGTAAGCCGCTGCACAGCGTACTTCCCTTCGTCTCCGGATCGCATTCCCTCCCCCGAACCCGTCCGAGAGGGGCGCCACCATCATGCCCATCAGCCGCACGGCCGCGGCCGCCTCGCTGGCCGCCGCACTGGTCCTCACCGCCACCGCCTGCGGCGGCCAGGGCGCCGGCGACAACAGCAGCCCCACCGCGCTCACCTACTGGGCGTCCAACCAGGGCACCAGCCTGGACGACGACCGCCGGGTCCTGGAACCCGAGTTGAAGAAGTTCGAGCAGCAGACGGGGATCAAGGTCAAGCTGGAGGTCGTCCCCTGGTCCGACCTGCTGAACCGGATCCTCGCCGCGACCACCTCCGGCCAGGGGCCCGACGTCCTCAACATCGGCAACACCTGGTCCGCCTCCCTGCAGGCGACCGGCGCCCTGCTGCCCTTCGACGCCGCCGCCCTCGACCGGACCGGCGGCAAGGACCGCTTCCTGCCCTCCGCACTCGCCTCCACTGGCGCCGCCGGGCAGGACCCGGCGGCCCTGCCGCTCTACTCGATGGCCTACGGCCTGTACTGGAACAAGCGGCTCTTCGCCGAGGCGGGCATCGACCACCCGCCCGCGACCTGGGAGGAGCTGGTGGCCGACGGGCACCGGCTCACCTCCGGGGACCGCTACGGCCTCGCCCTCGAGGGCGGCAACGTCTCCGAGAACGTCCACCACGCCTTCACCCTCGCCAAGCAGCAGGGCACCGACTTCTTCGACGCGTCCGGCCGGCCCGCCTTCGACAGCCCCGGCGCGGTGGCCGCGGTCAAGCAGTACGTCGGACTGCTCGGTACCGAGAAGATCGCCGCCCCGGGCAACGCCGAGTACGGCAACAACCAGTCCGTCACCGACTTCGCCACCGGCCGGGCCGCCATGCTGCTGTGGCAGTCCGCCGGGGCGAACCTCGCCTCGCACGGGATGAAGCCCGAGGAGTACGCCGTCGCCCCCGTCCCCGCGCCCGCCGGCGCCGCCGGGGCCCGGGCCACCACCTCCATGGTCGCCGGCATCAACCTCGCCGTCTTCCGCAACAGCCACAACGCCGACGGCGCGCTGAAGTTCGTGAAGTTCCTGACCGGCACCGAGGAGCAGGTCCAGCTCAACCGGGCCTACGGCTCGATCCCGCCGGTCAAGGAGGCCCAGGCCGACCCGGCCTTCGCCACGCCCGAGCTCAGGACCCTCGCCGACGTGCTCAGGACCAGCTCCGCGCCGCTGCCCCAGGTCACCGAGGAGAGCCAGTTCGAGACCCTGGTCGGCACCGCGGTGAAGAACCTGATGGGTGCCGCCGCCGCGGGCCGGCCCGTCACCGACGACACGGTGCGGGCCGAGCTCGGCAAGGCCCAGCAGCAGATGCCGGCCCGCTGACGTGTCCGGACCCGCCACCGCCCGCCCGTCCGCCACGCCGGCCGCCTCCCCCGCGCCCGCGCCGCCGCCGGCGGCCGGCCCCCAGCGCCCCGACCGGCGCGCCCGCCGCCGCGCCGCGCTGCCCTACCTGCTGCTCCTGCCGGCCCTGCTCCTCGAACTGCTCGTCCACCTGACCCCGATGGTGGTCGGCGCGGCGATGAGCTTCAAGCAGCTCACCCAGTTCACCCTCCGCGACTGGTCCGCCGCGCCCTGGTCCGGGTTCACCAACTACCGTGTGGCCGTGGACTTCCACGCCCCGGTCGGCCGGGCGCTGCTGCACTCCTTCTGGGTCACCTGCGCGTTCACCGTCCTGGCCGTCGGCCTCTCCTGGCTGCTCGGCACGGTGGCCGCCGTCCTGCTGCAGGACGCGTTCCGCGGCCGCGCCCTGCTGCGCGCCCTGTTCCTGCTGCCGTACGCGCTGCCGGTGTACGCGGCGGTCATCACCTGGTCGTTCGTGTTCCAGCGGGACACCGGCCTGCTCAACCACGTCCTCCACGACCAGCTCCACCTGGTCGACGACAAGCCGTTCTGGCTGCTCGGCGACAACAGCTTCACCGCCCTGGTCACCGTCTCGGTCTGGCGCAGCTGGCCGTTCGCCTTCCTGACCGTGACGGCCGGACTGCAGAACATCCCGCGCGAGCTCTACGAGGCGGCCGCCCTCGACGGCGCCGGCATCCGGCAGCAGATCCGCCGGATCACCCTGCCGTCGCTGCGGCCGGTCAACCTCGTCCTGGTGCTCGTGCTGTTCCTCTGGACCTTCAACGACTTCAACACGCCCTACCTGCTGTTCGGCAGGTCCGCCCCGGAGGCGGCCGACCTGGTGTCCGTCCACATCTACCAGTCCTCGTTCGTCACCTGGAACTTCGGCGCGGGCTCCGCCATGTCGGTGCTCCTGCTGCTCTTCCTGCTGCTGGTGACGGCCGGCTACCTGCGGCTCACCTCCCGGCGGGCGGCCCCACGACGGAGGAGTGCGCGATGATCGGGGCGTCCGCGTCCTTCCGGTGGCTGCGCCGGATCCTGCTCACCGTGCTGGCGGTGTTCGCCGCCACCCCGGTGCTGGTGATGCTCTCCAGCTCGCTCAAACCGCTCCGGGACGTCCAGGGCCCGTTCCGCTGGATCCCGAGCACGGTGACGCTCCGGCCGTACCTGGACATCTGGCACACCGTGCCGCTCGGCAGGTACCTCGTCAACTCCCTGATCGTGGCCGCCGGTTCGACCGTCTGCTCGGTGCTGGTCGCGATCCTCGCCGGGTACGCGGTGAGCCGGTACCGGTTCCGCGGGCGCCGGCTGTTCACCGTGACGGTGCTGTCCACCCAGATGTTCCCCGGGATCCTGTTCCTGCTGCCGCTGTTCCTGATCTTCGTCAACGTCGGCAACGCGACCGGGCTGCCGCTGTACGGCAGCCGCGGCGGACTGATCCTCACCTACCTGACCTTCTCGCTGCCGTTCTCGATCTGGATGCTGGTCGGCTACTTCGACTCCATCCCCCGCGACCTGGACGAGGCCGCCCTCGTCGACGGGTGCGGGCCGGTGCGGGCGCTGGTGCGGATCATCGTCCCGGCGGCGCGCCCGGGCATCGTGGCGGTCGCCGTGTACGCCTTCATGACCGCGTGGGGCGAGGTGCTGTTCGCCTCCGTCCTCACCGACGACTCGACCCGCACGCTGGCCGTCGGCCTCCAGGGCTACGCGACGCTCAGCGACGTCTACTGGAACCAGGTGATGGCCGCTTCCCTCGTGGTGAGCGTGCCCGTCGTCGCCGGGTTCCTGCTGCTCCAGCGCTTCCTGGTCGCCGGGCTGACCGCCGGAGCCGTCAAGTGACCGGAACCAGCCCCCGCCCCGGAGCCTCCTCCCGCCAGCCCGCCGACCCGCCGAAAGGCCGCCCCGTGACCGACCTCAGCGCCCTGCCCGCCGACTTCCTGTTCGGGGCCGCCACCGCCGCGTACCAGATCGAGGGCGCGGTGGACGCCGACGGCCGCGCACCGTCCATCTGGGACACCTTCTCGCACACCCCCGGCCGGGTCGCCGGGGGCGACACGGGCGACACCGCCTGCGACCACTACCGCCGCTGGCCCGAGGACGTCGCCCTGATGGGCTCCCTCGGGCTGGACGCCTACCGCTTCTCGATCGCCTGGCCGCGCGTGGTGCCGCTCGCGGACGGCCGGGTCAACCAGGCCGGCCTGGACTTCTACGACCGGCTGGTCGACGGCCTGCTCGCCGCCGGCATCGAACCCTTCCCGACCCTCTACCACTGGGACCTCCCGCAGGCCCAGCAGGACCGCGGGGGCTGGCCGGTCCGCTCCACCGCCGAACGCTTCGCCGAGTACGCGACGGCGGTCGGCGAGCGGCTCGGGGACCGCGTCACGCACTGGGCCACCCTCAACGAACCGCTCTGCTCCGCCTGGATCGGGCACCTGGAGGGCACCATGGCCCCCGGGCTGACCGACCTCACCGCGGCCGTCCGGGCCTCCTGCCACCTCCACCTCGCGCACGGCCTGGCGGTCCGGGCCCTGCGGGCGACGGCGCCCGGCGCGCGGATCGGCATCGTCAACAACCTCAGCCCGATCGAGCCCGCGACCGACGCGCCGGCCGACCTCGCGGCCGCCGTCCGCGCCGACGGCCACGTCAACCGCTGGTGGCTCGACCCCGTGCTCGGCCGCGGCTACCCGGCGGACATGCGGGCCGAGTACGGCGTCGACCTGCCGCTGCGGGACGGGGACCTGGAGCTGATCGCGGCGCCGCTGGACTGGCTGGGCCTCAACTACTACTTCCGCCAGATCGTCGCCGACGACCCGCACGGCCCGGCCCCCCGGTTCCGCCAGCTGCCCGGCCCCAACCCGCGCCACACCGCGATGCCCTGGGAGGTCCACGCCCCGGGCCTGGAGGAGCTGCTGGTGCGGCTGGCGCACGACTACGGGGTGCGGCGGATCTTCGTCACCGAGAACGGCTCCGCCTACCCGGACACCGTCGCCCCCGACGGCGCCGTGCACGACCCCGAGCGCGCCGACTACCTCCAGGAGCACCTGGCGGCCTGCGCCCGGGCGGCCGCCCGGGGGGCCGCGCCGGCGGGGTACTTCGCGTGGTCGCTGCTGGACAACTTCGAGTGGGCGTACGGCTACGACAAGCGCTTCGGCCTGGTCCACGTCGACTACCCGACCCAGCGGCGCACGGTGAAGACCAGCGGCCGCCGGTACGCCGACCTGATCGCCACCCGCCGCACCGGCGCGGGCCGGTCCGGCTGACGGCACCGGTGGACCCGCCGGTTCCCGGCACTCGCGGAGCCGGTCCCGCGAGGAGGACGCCCCGGGGGGCTGCGCCCCGGGTCCGCACCCGTGCTCAGCCCTCCCCGGAGCCGGCGCGGGTGCGGTGCTTGGCCAGCGCGGTGAGCGCGAGCACCACGGCGGCCCCGACCCCCACCGCGCCCCAGGCCGGCAGCAGGACGGCGGCCGGGGCCAGCGCCCCCAGGACGAGGACCAGGGCCGGCGCGTACCAGCCGAGGACGGTACGGGCCCGGTCCCCGTAGCGCAGCGAGATGGCCGCGTTGGCGGTGTAGAAGGCGAGGATCCCGCCGCACAGGGCCCAGCGGGCGCCCGGCGGCAGGGGGTGCCGGGGTTCGGCGACGGCCGTGCCGAGCGCGCCCGAGAGCACCGTGACACCGGCGACCAGCACGAACGGCAGGTACATCACGGTGTCCCGGATCGTCGTGTTGGCACCGCCCGCCTGGGCCCGGTCGAGCCCGCGGACGGCGGCCGACGTCCCCCAGCGGAAGAACGCCTGGGCCAGCTCGGCCACCACCACGAAGCCCAGCAGCGCGGCGGCGGCCGAGGCGGCGGTGAAGTGGTCGGCGAGCGTGGAGACCACGGTGAAGACGCTCTCGCCGAGCACGATCACCACGAAGAGGCCGATCCGCTCGACGAGGTGCTCGATCGACATCCGCTCGTAGAACTCCGGCGACACCCCGGCCCGGACGGCCAGCAGCACCGCCTCCAGGGCGATCCCGACACCCCACAGCACGAACCGCTCCGGGCTCGGCAACACCGCCGAGACCCCCCAGATCACGGCCGGCAGCAGGCAGTACGCCAGCGGGCGCCACAGCGGCAGCGGGGTGTCCCGGCGCCGGGCGTGGCCCCACCAGATGCCGAACAGGGCCAGCCGGACCCAGGCCGCGCCCAGCGCGTACGCCCACGCCCGCGCGCCGAGCCCCTCGGGTGCGGCGGCCGCCATCAGGCCGAGTCCGGGCATCGCCACGAGGAGGACGGCCTGCATCCGCGGCGTCGCCGAGCCGAACACGTTGACGGTCACCGTCAGGTTCGCCCAGGCCCACCAGGCCGGGAAGAACAGGACGAGGAACCTGCCGAAGTCCGCGGCGCCCGGGTCGCCGTGCAGGCCGTGGGCGAGCACGGCGACGGTGACCACGAACACCAGGTCGAAGAACAGCTCGAACCAGCCGGCCCGGTGCTCCTCGCCGTCGACCGGCACAGCGTTCTCACTCACGGGGCCACTCTGCCCCCGGGCGGCGGCTACTCCGCGGTTCCGGGGCCGCCGTGTCGCGCCCGGCGTCCGGCCGCCGGGCGGGGGCCGTTCGGGTCGGATCGGGGCGGTGGGCGGTTGGGGACGGCCGCGGGTGGGACGGTGACAGGTCGTCGACCGCTGTCCGGGCGACGGGCGGGCGCCGGGCCGCGCCGCCCCGTTTCGGTGTTTCGGTGAGGAGCTCCCGTGGATGACCGACCCTTGGACGAACAGCCCCGGAACGACGGGCCCGAGGGTGGCCGGGCCGGGGCCGCCCGGTCCTCGGCTGCCGCAGCCCCGGACGAGGGGCACTACGGCACGGACCTCTTCCCCCCGGAGGAGACCGGCGAGGGCGAGCGCATCGACTACGGCGCCCTCGCCTACGACGCGGTGACCCGGGCCAGGCTCACCGCCCTGGGTGTCGGGCCGGGGTGGCGCTGCCTCGACGTGGGCGCCGGCACCGGGACGATCAGCCGCTGGCTGGCCGGGGAGGCCGGCGTCGACGAGGTGCTGGCGCTCGACCGCGACCCGCGGTTCGTGAACGCCCGCCCGGTCGGCCGCCTGCACACGATGGCCGCCGACGTCACCGATCCGGCGCTGGCACCGGGCCGCTTCGACCTGGTGCACTGCCGCTTCGTCCTGATGCACCTGCCCCAGCACGCGGAGGTGCTGGCGCGCCTGGCCGACTGGGTGGCCCCGGGCGGCTGGCTGGTCGTCGGCGACGCCGTCGACCTGACGACGGCGGACTCCCCGCAGCTCGCCTACCGGCACACCATGGCGGCCATGTGGCAGGCCCTGCGCGAGCGGATCGGCACCGACGTCACCTGGGTGACCCGCTACCCGCAGGTGCTGCGGGGCCTGGGCCTGCGCGAGGTCGGCGCGGAAGTCCACGTGCCGCCGCTGACCCCCGACGCGCCGGTCACCGCCTTCTGGCGGAGCACCTGGCTCAGCATGCGCGACGCCCTGGAGGCCGGCACCGCCCTGGAACCGGGCGAGCTCGACCGGGCGCTCGCCTACCTGGCCTCCCCGGAGCTGGCCGACCTCTCCCCCGGCATGATCACCGCCTGGGGCCGCCGTCCGGCCGCGGACGGGGCGGACCGGCTCTGACCCCGAGGGGCCCGACGCCGCCGCGCCCGCCGTCAGGGCGCGCCGGCTCCGGCCGTCAGGGCGCGCCGGACTCCGTGGTCAGCGCCGTCAACAGCGGCTCCAGGAAGCGCTGTTCGAGCCTGCCCGGCGGCAGTTCACCGGGTTCGACGTAGCTCTGGGCCAGTCCGCCCTCGCGGATCGCGACCAGCAGGCGGGCGACCTCGTCCGGGTCCGCGGTGAGGGTGCGCCCGGCCCGCGCCAGGTGGTGCGTGAGGGCCCGGGCCAGCTGGGCGCGCAGCCGGGCGTCGTGCTGGGCGAGCACCCAGGCGGCCTGCGGGTCGCGGATGGCGTGCAGGGTGAACTCGGTGGTGACGAGGTACCAGTCGCGTTCGGCCGGTTCGACCTCGCAGAGGACGTCGACCAGTGCCTGCACGGTGAGGTCCTCGGTGGCGATCGAGTCGACCAGGTCGGTCATCCGCCGGACGATGCGGTCGCTGTGCTCGTCGAACAGCGCGAGGAACAGCTCCTCCTTGCTGCTGAAGTTGGAGTAGAACGCGCCGCGGGTGTAGCCGGCCCGCTCGCAGATCTGCTCGATGGTGGCGGCCCGGAACCCCTGTTCGGCGAAGGTCTCCAGCGCGGCCCGGAGCAGTGCGGCGCGGGTGCGCGGACGTCGTTTGGTCTCACCCTTGGGCATCGGTGGCGTCCCGGTTCACTCGGAGCCGGCAGATCCGGTCCCACGCCGGTCGCGTCGCCGCCGGTCGGGTCCGCCGGCAGATCGGATCCATTGTCGTATCGGATACATCATTGTATCTTCTGGGCCCATGAGCACCCCACCGCCCTCCGGCGCGGGCACCCCGCTGCCCGCCGCGCTCGCCGCCGCCGTCGGACCACTGCCCGCCGGTGTCACCCTGCCGCTCCCGCCGAGCTTCGACTCGGTGGCCGCGGAACGCCAGTACCGGAAGGAACAACTCGCCGCCGGGTTCCGGCTGTTCGGCCGGTTCGGCTTCTCCGAGGGGGTGGCCGGGCACATCACCGTGCGCGACCCGGAACACCCCGACCGCTTCTGGGTGAACCCGTTCGGGATGCCCTTCAGCATGATCAAGGCCTCGGACCTGATCCTCGTGGACCACGAGGGCACCCTGCTGCACGGCGGCCGGCCGGTGAACCGGGCCGCGTTCGTGATCCACTCCCAGGTGCACGCGGCCCGCCCGGACGCGATCGCGGCGGCCCACGCGCACTCGCTGCACGGCAAGGCCTTCTCCAGCCTCGGCATCACCCTCGACCCGCTCACCCAGGACGCGTGCGCGTTCTTCGAGGACCACGGGCTGTACAGCGACTACCGCGGCGTGGTGAACGAGGTCGACGAGGGCAAGCGGATCGCGGCCGCCCTGGGCGCGTACAAGGCCGTGATCCTGCAGAACCACGGCCTGCTGACGGTCGGCGGGTCCGTCGCCGAGGCGGTCTGGTGGTTCGTCACGATGGAGCGCTCCTGCCAGGCCCAGCTGCTCGCGATGGCGGCCGGCAGCCCGAAGTCGATCGACCGGGAGACCGCGCTGATCACCCGCGGGCAGGTCGGCGGGCAGCTGGCCGGCTGGTTCCAGGCGCAGCCGCTGTTCGAGCAGATCCGCGCGACCGACCCGGACCTGGCCGGCTGACCGGGCGTCGGCGGACCGTTCCCGGAAAGGAGCTACGGGTGGGGCTGCGAGTGGAGCGGAGAGCGCGGATCGCGGTGCTCGGCGCCGGCAGCATCGGCTGCCACCTCGGAGGCATGCTCGCCGCGGTCGCGGACGTCACGCTGATCGGCCGGCCGGCCGCGATGGCGGCCGTCGGGCGGGACGGGCTGACGCTGACCGGGCCCGGCAGCGCGCGGCGGGAGGTGCGCGGGCTGACCGTCGCCACCGACGCGGACGCCGCCGCGACGGCGGACTACGTGCTGGTGACCGTCAAGTCCGCCGACACCCGGGCGGCCGCCCGCGAGCTGGCCGGCCGGCTGGCCCCCGGCGCGGCCGTGATCAGCTTCCAGAACGGCCTGCACAACACCGCGGAACTGCGGGCCGGGCTACCGGGACACCGGGTGCTCGCCGGGATGGTCCCGTACAACGTGCTGCGCAGCGGGCCGGCCGCCGTCCACCAGGGCAGCGGCGGTGCGCTGATGCTGGAGGACGCCCCTGAGGCGCGGCCGTTCGCGGCGGCGGCCCGGGCCGGCGGCCTCCGGCTGGTGCTGCGCGCGGACATGCCCGCGGTGCAGGCCGCGAAGCTGCTGATGAACCTGAACAACGCGGTGAACGCCCTCTCCGGCCTGCCGCTGCGCGAGCAGCTGGGCACCCGGGCGTACCGGGCCTGCCTGGCCCGGTGCCAGCGGGAGGCGCTGGCCGCCTTCCGGGCGGCCCGGGTCGCGCCCGCCCGCCTCGGCCCGGTGCCGCCGCGCTGGACGCCCGGGCTGCTGGGGCTGCCCGACGCGCTCTTCCGGCGGGTGGCGGCGGCCGGTCTGCGGATCGACGAGCGGGCCCGCTCGTCCATGTGGGAGGACCTGGAGCGCGGCCGCCCCACCGAGATCGACTCGCTCCAGGGCGAGGTGATCGCCCTCGCCCGGCGCCACGGTCTGCCGGCGCCGGCCAACGCCCGGCTGGTCGAGCTGGTCCGCGAGGCCGAGCGGGCCGGTCCGGGCGCGGCGCGGCGGTGGTCGGGCCCGGAGCTGCTGGCGGCGCTCGGCCCCGGCTGAGGGTCCGGCTCCGACCGGCAGGTTGACGGCCCCCACCGCGGCCCCTACTGCGGCCCCATCGCGGCCCCGTCGCCGCCCGGCCCCGGGCTCGCCCGGCTCAGGCGGTCGCGGCGAGGGTCCCGTCGAAGGTGGCCGCCGCCAGGCCGAAGGACAGCGTCATCCCGATGCCCGAGGTGACGGAGACGGCGCGCACGCCCGGCGCCAGGTCGCGCACCAGCAGCGGGCCACGCGGGCTGCTGGCGTAGACGCCCTGCCAGCGCTCGAGGATCCGCAGGCGCGGCACGCCGAGGACCCCGGCGACCGCGGCGGTGAGCAGTTCGAAGGTGCGCTCGTCGATGAACGGCGGGGTGGTGGCGTCGTAGTGGTGCGAGTCGCCGACCAGCAGGGTGCCGTCCGGGAGCCGGGTGAACATCACGTTGGCGCCGATCTCCAGCAGTTCGGCGCTGTGCCCCAGCACCTCGGCCTTCAGCCCGGCGGCGGACGGCCGGGCGGTGAAGGCGTCGTAGCGGAGCATGGAGGTCGCCGTGAGCACCGCGGAGTCGGTGCGGAAGGCCGCCGGGGCCTCGGCCCGCGCCATGGTGAGGCGGCAGCGCTCGATGCCGTGGCCCTCGGCGACGTCGGGGAACAGGTAGTCCAGGTCGTGGCCGACGCAGACCAGGATGCGGTCGCCGTGGACGGGGCCGCGGGTGGTGTGCACCGTGCCGGTCTCGACGCCGGTGACGGCGGTGCCCCACAGGATCCGGCCCCGCGGCTGCCCGGCCACCCAGCGGGCCAGGCCGGGCGCCGCCTCGCGCGGGTTCACCCGCAGGTCGGCGGGCAGGACGGCGCCGCCCACCAGGTCGCCGTCGGCGCCGGGGGCGCGGCCGAGTGCCGCGGCGGTCTCCGCGGCGGTGCGCAGCCGGACGGCGTCGCCGCCGCGCTCGGCGTGCAGCTCCTCCAGGACGGCCGCCTCGGTCGCCGACCGGGCCACCACCAGGGTGCCGGCCTCCTCGGCCCAGATGCCGGCGGCCGCGGTGGCGCGCAGCCAGCCGGGCCGGGAGCGCTGGGCGAGCGCGAGCAGCTCGCCGTCCTGGGCGCTGATGCAGCAGTGGCCGAAGTTGCGGACGGAGGCGCCGACCGGCTGCCGGTCACGGTCGACGACCGTCACGGACAGCCCGTTGCGCAGCGCCTCGAAGGCGTGGGCCAGGCCGATGATGCCGGCGCCGACGATCACCACGTCGCTGCGGCCGGGCGTGCCGGGCGCGGTCGCGCGGGGGGCGGTCGGGCGGGGGGCGGCGGGGGCGGCGGTGGGTGGGGTGCTGCTGCTCATGGCTCCAGATTCCGGTCTCATCGGCGTCGACGTCAAGAGATGTCTGTACAAGTTACCGCCTGTTCACCCGTTCTTCGACCAGCGGAGACAGCTGTCCACCCGGCGAACATCCAGGTGGGCCTGCCTTGAGAAGTTCCGGGCCGAGTGCCATAGTCAACTTGTGAAGACAAGTGAGGAACTCCCCCTCCACCAGCGGCTCGGCGCCGAGTTCCGGCGCCGCATCGAGTCCGGCGAGTGGCCGGAGGGCGAGCCGGTGCCCAGCGAGTCGCAGCTCTGCGCCGAGTTCGGCACCTCCCGGGGGCCGGTCCGCCAGGCCCTGGCCATGCTGCGCAGCGAGGGCGGCCTCGTCGGCGGGCGCGGGAAACCGCCCGTCGCCCGGCGCACCGCCCCCTCCCAGCCGTTCGCCACCTTCCTGTCCTTCACCCAGTGGGCCCACGGCATCGGCCGCGAGCCGGGGCAGAGCACCGTCGAGGTCGCCCGCCGCCGGGCCTCCCCGGAGACGGCGGCCCGGCTCGGCCTCGCCGAGGGCGCACCCGTCGTCGAACTCGTCCGGCTCCGGCTCCTGGACGGCGTCCCGGCCATGCTGGAGCGCTCCGCCTTCGTCCACGAGGTGGGCCGCGTCCTGTTCGACTTCGACCCGGACTCCGGATCCGTCTACGCGGAACTGCTGCGCCGCGGCGTCGACCTGCACCACGCCCGGCACACCATCGACGCCGTCGCGGCCGAGCCGCAGGACGCCGAGCTCCTGCGGATCCCCACGGGCGCCCCGCTGCTGCGGGTGCGGCGGCTCACCACGTCGAGCAGCGGTGTGCCGCTGGAGGACGCCGACGACCGCTACCTGCCCGCCATGGCCACCTTCACCATCGAGAACACCATCGAAGGCCGCACCGTCGTCGGCCGCTACCGCACCGAAGAGGACTGACACCGTGATCGAGCTCGCCGCACTGGACATGGCCGGCACCACCGTCAACGAGTCCGGCGCCGTCTACCGGGCGCTGCGCACCGCCGTCGAGCGGACCGGCGTGGCCGTCGCCGAGACCGACCTCCAGACCTGGATGGGCACCGACAAGCGCGAGGCCATCGCCGCCCTGGTCCGCCTCGGCGGCGGCACCCCCACCCCGGAGCTCGTGGAGGAGAGCTACGCCGCCTTCGCGGAGTACCTGCGCGAGGCCTACCGGGCCACTCCCCCGCAGGCGATACCGGGCGTCGAGGCCGCGCTGGCCGAGCTGCGCCGACGCGGCATCAAGGTCGCCCTCACCACCGGTTTCAGCGACGACGTGGCGTACCCGCTGCTGGAGTCGCTCGGCTGGTCCACCGGCGAGGGCGGCAACCTCGACGCGGTCGTGACCTCGGACGAGGTCCCGCGCGGGCGCCCTGCGCCGTACATGATCCACCGTGCGATGGAGAAGACCGGGGTCGTCGCCACCAGCCGGGTGCTGGCCGCCGGCGACACCGTCGTCGACGTCGAGGCCGGCAGCAACGCCGGGGCCGGCGTGGTCGTCGGCGTCCTCACCGGGGAGCTCACCCGCGCCGACTTCGAGGGGCACCCGCACACCCACGTCCTGGCCAGCGCCGCCGACATCCCCGGCCTCCCCGAGACCCGGCCCACGGCCTGACCCCCGCGCCACCGCTGCCCGGTGCCGCCGGCCCACCACCGGGCAGCGGCACCGGCCACGGGAGCCGGCCCCGTGATACGTTCCGGGGCCGGGGGGCCGACATGGACGAGACTTCGACGGCGCGTGCCGAACTGGACCGGCTGGGCCGGTCGCTGCGCGGACAACTGGTCGCGCTGATCACCGATCTGACCGTTCGCGTCCACCTCCGCCGGCTGACCCTCGACGAACCGAAGGTCGCCGACGGGGGCGAGCCGCCGCGCCACCACTACGCGACGGACTACCAGGGCAAGCGTCCGACGACCAGTACCGCCGCCGGGACGGCCGCCCGTGCGACCTTCCTGCTCCGCACGGCCGGTTGGGACGTCACGGAGTCGGAGGAGGACGACGACGGGAGGCTGTGGACCGTACTCCTCGCCCGGCGGGACGGCAGCGTCATCCGCATCCTGACGAGCGAGGACACCCTCGCCGTGGTCTTCCGCGGCCGGACGCCCGCACTGGCGCTGTGCCCGCCGCAGCCGGACCCGCCACAGCCGGACCCGCCGCAACCCGTCCAGGACCCGGAGCCGATCGGGGAGCCGGAGCCGTTCCGGGCCCCGGAGCCGATCCGCGACCCGGAGCCGTTCCAGGACCCGGAGCCGGTTCGGCAGCCACAACCGGTCCGGGAGTCGGAGCCGGTCCGGGGGTCGGAGCCGGTCCGGGGGTCGGAGCCGGTGGAGCAGCGGGAACCCCTGCGGACGCAGGAGACCCTCACACCCGGCTACGTCCTCTGCTACGAGTGCGACGGCCACTGCCGGTGCCCCCGGTGCGGTGGCCGCGGGTGGTTACCCGGCGAAGCCGGCCGGAAGCGGCGGTGCGGGGAATGCCGCACGACGAAGGTGTGCCCGATCTGCTGGGGTGCGGGTGAACTGGCCGTCTCCGACCTGTCGACGTACCAGCGCGGCTACTACCCGGAGCTGGGCGGGCGCTGACGGCGTGTTCCGCCGAGCCCGTACGCCTCCCACCGGCCGCTCCTGCCACCGGCCACGCCGCCCGGCGGCCGCAGGCCGGGACGGATCGAGCCGGCGCCCCGTCCGGGGCGGCCCCGGTCATCATCCGACGCGGGTCGCGGGCGGGTCGGCCCGTTGGGCGTCCAGGTACTCCTCCCGGATCTCCCTGGGCCCGAACGGCCAGGCGCCCTCGACCCTCGACCAGACCAGGTAGGCGAGACCGCCGAGGGCGACCCAGGCCAGCGACCACTCGACGGGGTGGACGCCCTCGTTGGCCTTGTCCGCGTATCCGTAGATGACCAGCCAGCCGACGGCGGCGACGATGCTCGGCAGCGGGTAGAGCACCATCCGGTAGGGGCGGGCGAGTTCCGGCTGCCGTCTGCGGAGCACGGTGACCGCGGCGATCTGGGCGAGCGCCTGGACGATCACCATGACGCTGGTCAGCAGGGCGATCAGGACGCTCAGCGGCGGGTGTTCGGCGCTGCTGCCGATGTGCCGCGCGAAGAGGAAGCCGGCGGCGGTGACGGTGCCCATGGCGACCAGGCCGAGCACCGGGAAGCCGTGCCGGGGGTGCAGTCGGGCGAAGGAGCGGAAGAACATCCCGTCCCGGGCCGCGTCGTAGGGCACCCGGGAGCCGCCGAGCAGGCCGGTGAGGACGGAGGCGAAGGCGGTGATCAGGATCAGGACCGTCACGGTGTCGGCCGCGCCCTTGCCCCAGGTCCGTTCGAGGACCGCGGAGGCGACCGACTTGGCGGCCGCGTTGTCCGGGTCCAGCATGTCCCGCCAGTCGACGACGCCGAGGACGCCGATCTGCATCAGCAGGTAGATGCCCATGATGGCGGTGATCGAGTAGATGATCGCGCGCGGCATGACGCGGCCGGGGTCCCGGATCTCGGCGCCCAGGTAGGAGGCGGTGTTGTAGCCGAGGTAGTCGTAGATGCCGATGGTCAGGCCGGCGGCGAAGCCGGTCCAGAACTGGCCGTGGGTGACCTCGACGGCGTGGGCGGGCCAGGTGAAGGCCCGTGCGGGGTCGAAGTCGGTGAAGGATGCGGTGATCACCGCACCGACCGAGACGATCATCACGACCCACATGGCGACGGTGATCGTGCCGATGGCCTCGACCCGGCGCCACAGCAGCAGCACGACCAGGGCGAGCACCGCGACGCCGACGACGTCCCCCTGGAGGGTCGACATGCCGGGCCACAGGTAGGCCAGGTACTGCACCAGGCCCTGCACGCCGGTGGACATGATCAGCGGGATGAAGAGCATCGCCGTCCAGACGAACAGGAACGGCATCAGCCGCCCGGTGCGGTACTGGAAGGCCTCGCGCAGGTAGACGTAGGTGCCGCCGGCGCCGGGCAGGGAGGCGCCGAGTTCGGCCCAGACCAGGCCGTCGACGAGGGCCAGCAGCGCGCCGGCGATCCAGCCGATGACGGCCTGCGGACCGCCGAAGGCCACGACCATCAGCGGGATCGTCACGAACGGCCCGATGCCGCACATCTGGCTCATGTTGATCGTGACGGCCCGGAAGAGGCCGATTCTTCGGGTGAAGCCTGAGGACACGGACGGCTCCGAGGGGGCGTGGGGGGCGAACCGGGGAGTGGGGCGCGAGGATGAAGTTAAGTATCATTACTTAATCCGTCAAGGGACTGCGCACGACCTCCGCGGAAAGATCCCCGGCCCCCGGGGCCGCCCCGGCGCCACCTCCGGGGGCTCGTCCCGCTACCGCCGCCCTCCCGCCCGCAGCCGTTCGAGCCCGTCCAGCAACAGGTCGAGCGCGAACTCGAACTCCGCCTGGTCGTCGCAACCCCCGACCGCCGAACCGGCGTCGTGCTCGGCCGACCCCGCCAGCTCGGCGATGTGCGGGTAGGCGCGGGCGAGCTGCGCCAGCACCTCCGGGTCCGGCGGGGCCGCGGTGTCGTCGAACAGCTCCTGACTGAAGCCCAGCAGCCGGCTGCCCATCGCGTGCATCGCGTGGTGCGTGAGGTCGACGGAGAAGCCGCCAGCCCGGAACAGGCCGGCCATGGAGTCGAGGTAGCCGAGCAGCGCGGGGGTCGGGGCGGGCCGCGACTCGACCACCCGGGCCACCCACGGATGCCCGCGCAGGGTGCGGCGCGCGGAGAGGATCCGCTCGCGCACCACGTGCTGCCAGCCGCCCTCGCCGGGCGGGCCGATCTCGCCGACCACCAGGTCCACCATGCCGTCGAGGAGTTCGTCCTTGTTGGCGACGTGCTTGTAGAGCGCCATCGGCACCACACCCAGTTCCTGGGCGAGCCTGCGCATGCTCAGTGCGTCCGTGCCCTCGGCGTCGGCGAAGGCCACCGCCGCGCGCAGGACCCGCTCCCGGCTGAGCGGCGTGCGCCGCGTTCCGTCTGCTGGCTTGTTCACCTTGACGAGTGTACGGCGTACGCCTACCCTGAGCGACAGGTGTACGCCGTACACCTCAGAGGAGCAGGGGAGGATCCGGATGACTACGGACCGGCCGATGGCGAGCGCGGACCGGCGCGACGGCGTGGCGGCGGGGGTGCTGTTCCTGGTGACCGAGGTGGCCGCCGTCGCCGGAGTCCTGCTGTACCGGCCGGTGCTCGGCAGCGCCGACTACGTCCTGGGCGCGGGCGCCGACGGCCGGGTGCTGCTCGGGGCGCTGTGCGAGGTGGTCCTGGTCCTCGCCGTGGCGGGCACCGGGTTCATGCTCTTCCCGGTGATCCGACGGCAGCACGAGGGCCTCGCCCTCGGCTACGTCTGCGTCCGGCTGCTGGAGGCCGCGTTCATCCTCCTCGGCCTGGTCAGCCTGCTCGCCGTGGTGACGCTCCGTCGGGACGCCTCGGCGGCCCACGGCGAGGGAGCCGCGTCCTACGCCGCGGCGGCCAGAGCGCTCGTCGCGGTCCACGACTGGACCTTCCTGCTCGGCCCCAACCTGATCCTCGGCGTCAACACCCTGCTGCTGGCGGCGCTCCTGCACCGCAGCGGAGCCGTGCCCCGCGCGATCACCCTGCTGGGGATGGTCGGCGGGCCGCTGATCACCGCCTCCGCCGTCGCCGTCCAGTTCGGCCTCTACGGACAGCTCTCCACCGCAGGGAAGCTGGCGGCGTTCCCGGTCTTCGCCTGGGAGGTCTCGTTCGCCGTCTGGCTCCTCGCCCGGGGCTTCCGCGGCACCGCACCGGCCGCCGTCCTCCCCCGCCCCGCCCAGACCCATCTCCGCCCCGGCCCGCGGGCCACCGCCGGGCTGACGGACTGAACGCACAGCCGGCCTGAGCCCGGGGCCGGGCCCGGGGTCCGTCCCGGGCCGGCGGCCGGCGGGCCGGCCGCCGGGCGGATCCTCCGTCAGGTGTCAGGACGGGCTGGTGGCCAGCAGCGCGGTGGTGGTCACCTTGTTGTCGCACTCGGCGAAGAGGCCGTCGTCCAGGGCGACCTGGTGCGCGCCGGCGCCCGGCAGGCCCAGCACGAGCGTGGGGTAGACGACCGGCGTGGCGCCCGAGGTGCAGTAGCCGTCGGCCTCGCCCTGGACCTGGACGAAGGTCAGCTTCACCCAGGCCTTCCCGCCCGGCGCCAGCCGGACGGGTGCGGCGGTGCCGCTGTGCGTCACCGCGAGCGGGGCGTTGCGGTCCGGGGAGCCGTTGGCCGCACCGGCCACCGTCGGAAAACCCTGCAGGATGCACGGCTGCGCGGAGGAGTTGGTGAACGCGACGACCGCCGCCCCGATACCCGTGCCCGGGGGGCGCTGCTTCGCCTGGTGGGCCTCGCCCTTCAGGTCTCCGGCCGCGCAGGCCGGCGCCGTCGCACCGGCGGAGGTGGCGGAGGTCGCGGAGGCGGTGCCGCCGGACGGCGCGCCGCCCTTGGTCGGGGCCGGGGCCGGGGTCGCCGCACCCGACGCGGCCGGGGAGGCCGGGGCCGCCGTGACCGGGACCGCCGCGGACGGGGCCGCGGAGCCCGCGGGCTCGTCGTTCCCGGGCCCGCAGGCCGTGATCACCAGGGCTGCCGCGGCAGCCGAGACCACGGCGGCCGCGGCTCTTCGGGCCTTCTTCCCGTGCTGCGTGACCTGCATGACGCCTCCTTGAGGGACGGAGCGGTGCCGGTCCGACGCCGGCACCCGCCCCGTACACACCGCCGTTGCACGGCCGGTTCCCCGGGCGGCCGGGTGTGACAGGACGGTGACGAGATCGGGAGGCGCCCGTCGCACGGTCACGACCCGCCGGGGGCCGGGAGGCTCGGGTCGGCGGGCCGCCGGCCCCCTCAGCCCGTCAGCCCGTCGACCCGTCCGCGATCCGGGGGCGAGGCCTCGCCGGTCAGAACCACTCCGGACGGCAGTCCGCCGCGGTCCGGTCAAGGCTGTCCAGCAGGTCGAACTGAGGCCCGGTCCGCGGGAGTTCGTACCGGAAGAAGTACCGGGCCGCCTGCCGCTTGCCCTCGTGGAAGGCGTCCGTGCCCTCGCCCAGCGCGAGGAACTGCTCCAGCCAGATCCAGGCCAGCACGACGTGGCCGACGGCCTCCAGGTAGACGGTGGCGTTGGCCAGCGCCGTCCCCGGGTCCCCCGTCGACCAGAGGGTGGCGGTGGTCCGCGCGATCCGCTCCGCGGCGGCGTCCAGGAGGGCGGCCAGCCCGGCCGCCTCGCCGCCGGCGGCCGTCGCCCTGCGGGTGGTCGCGGCCAGCGTGTCGAGGAGCAGCCGCAGTCCCGCGCCGCCGTCCATGACGACCTTGCGGCCGAGCAGGTCCAGGCCGTGGATGCCGTGGGTGCCCTCGTGGATGGGGTTGAGCCGGTTGTCCCGGTAGAACTGCTCGACGTCGTACTCGCGGGTGTAGCCGTAGCCGCCGTGCACCTGGATGGCGAGGTCGTTGGCGGCCAGGCACCACTGCGAGGGCCAACTCTTGGCGACCGGCGTCAGCACGTCGAGCAGCAGGTGGGCGCGGGCCCGCTCGGCCTCGTCCTCGGCGGTGCCCTCCTCGTCGAGCAGACGACTGCAGTACAGGCCGAGCGCGAGCGCCCCCTCCACGTAGCTCTTCTGCGCGAGCAGCATCCGCCGCACGTCCGGGTGCTCGATGATCGGCACCTGCGGGGCGTTCGGGTCCCGGCCGGTGAGCGGGCGGCCCTGCGGGCGGGTGCGGGCGTAGTCGAGGGCGTGCAGGTAGCCGGTGTAGCCGAGCGCCGTGGCGCCCTGGCCGACGCCGACGCGGGCCTCGTTCATCATGTGGAACATGTAGGCCAGCCCGTGGTGCGCCTCGCCCACCAGGTGTCCCACGGCGCCGGGGGCGCCGCCGGGGGTGTACCGGCCCTCCCCGAAGTTGAGCATGGTGTTGGTGGTGCCGCGGTAGCCCATCTTGTGGTTGAGGCCGGCGAGCACCACGTCGTTGCGCTCCCCCGGGGTGCCGTCCGCCCGGACCAGGAACTTGGGCACGATGAACAGCGAGATGCCCTTCACGCCCGCCGGACCGCCGGGGATCTTCGCCAGCACCAGGTGGACGATGTTCTCGCTGAGCTCGTGGTCGCCGCCGGAGATCCACATCTTGGTGCCGGTGAGGCGGTACGTGCCGTCGGCCGCCGGCACCGCCCGGGTGGTGATGTCGGCGAGCGAGGACCCGGCCTGCGGCTCCGACAGGCACATGGTGCCGAAGAACCGGCCTTCGACCATGGGCGGCACGTAGGTGTCGACCTGCTCCCGACTGCCGTGCGCCATGATCAGGTTGGCGTTGCCGACGGTGAGCAGCGGGTACGAGGCGGTGGCGATGTTGGCGGCCTGGAACCAGGCCCGGCAGGCGTTGGCGACGACGACGGGCAGCTGCTGACCGCCGACCTCGTGGTCCATCGACGCCCCGACCAGGCCCGCCTCGGCGTAGACCCGCAGGGCCTCCTTCACCTCCGGGATGAGGTGCACCCGCTCCCCGTCGAAGCGGGGCTCCTCGGCGTCGCCCTTCTTGTTGTGCGGGGCGAAGTGCCGGGTGGCGACGGCCTCGCTGAGCTCCAGCACGGCGTCGAAGGTGTCCCGGTCGTGCTCGGCGAACCGGGCGCGACGGGTGAGGGCCGTGACGTCCAGCCAGTCGTGGAGCAGGAAGTCGAGGTCGCGGCGGGAGAGGAGGAGAGAGTCCACGTAGGGCCATCCGATCGGACGAGGCGGTCGCGCTGCTGCCGGCGGGGCGGGCAGCGGGAGCCTTCCCCCGTCCGCCCCGGCACCACACTCCCACCACGGCCGCCGGAGGCCGGCGCCGGGGGCCCGGCCGGGAGTTCGACCGGCACCGGGGGCCTCGACCGGTGCCCGGCCCGGTGTCGGCCGGCGCCGGCCCGCTCACCGCCGGCACCCCGCCGGCCCCTCCGACGGTCAGAGCTGCGGCGTGCGGTGGAGGGAGATCAGCAGCCGCCAGACCTGGTGGGCGATCCGCTCCGGGTCCGCCTCGATCCGGCCGTGCAGCCAGTCGGCGAGGACGCCGGTGAAGGTCCCGGCCACCGCGGAGGCCACCAGCTCCGGCTCCGGGGCGCCCGCGAGGGCCCGCTCGGTGCGGCTGCGCTCGCGCAGGTCGCGGGTGAGCACCAGACCGAGCGGGCCGCCGCCGCCCGGCGCCAGCAGGGCCCGGTAGAGCGGGGCCCGCGGGAGGAGTTCGGTGAAGAAGCCGGTCAGCGCGGGCGGCGGGGAGGCCGGGTCGGGCAGGCCGCGCCAGGCGTGCAGGGCGTCCACGGCCTCGCGGACGATGTCCGCGCAGGCGTCCACGGCGAGCGACTCCAGGTCGGCGTAGTGGACGTAGAAGGTGGCCCGGCCGACCCCGGCCCGGCGCACCAGCGCGGCGACGTTCAGCTCCGCGAGCGAGCGCTCGGCGCACTCCTCCAGCAGGGCCCGGCGCAGGGCGGCCCGGGTGCGCTCGGCCCTCGGGTCCTGGGCGGGCGCGGGGGCCGGGGCCGAGCCCTGCTCCTGGGCAGGGCCGTGCTCCTGGGCGGGGCCGTGCTCCTGGACGGGGCTCATCCGGCGAGCAGGACGGCGCCGAGCGCGAGCGCCCCGGGCAGCGCCTGGGCGGCCAGGATGCGGCGGTTGGCGGTGGCACCGCCGTACAGGCCCGCCACCACCACGCAGCACAGGAAGAAGACCTGCACCTGGTGCCCGGTCGAGCCCCCGGCGATGAGCCCCCAGACCAGTCCGGCGGCCAGGAAGCCGTTGTAGAGGCCTTGGTTGGCGGCGAGCGGTGCGGTGGTGCGGGCGAGTTCGGCGTCGAAGCCGGAGAGTTCCCGGCCCGGCCTCCGTTCCCACAGGAACATCTCCAGCACCAGGAAGTACCCGTGCAGGGCGGCCACCAGGGCCACCAGGACGTCGGCGGTCACGCGCATCATCAACTCCCGAACTTAATGGACAGGTGTCCATCATAGCTGGACAGGTGTCCATGAAGTCCAGGCCCCGACCTCCGGCCACCCCGGCGCTCAACCGCCCGACGAGGCCGTCCCGCCGGTCACCACGCGGGCCGCCCCGCCCACGCGCGCGGCCGACCCCCCGGCCGAGGTCCGCACCGCTCCGGGGACCGCCGAGGCCGCCGCCGCCCGGTGCGCGGCGGCCGTGGGCCGGGCGACGGGGGCAGCGGGTGCGACGGGGCGCTCGGCCGCACCCGCGCCGATCCGTTCGATCCGGAGCACCAGGTTGCGGTCCTGGCGGTCGCCGGGCACATCCCGGTTGCGGCTGAACACGACCTGCGTCAGCACACCCAGGGTCTCCTGCCAACGCCCCTGGACAGCGCGGATGTTGGGGCACCACTCACCCTGGTGGCGGTGCTCCAGATCCAGGTGCCAGCTCTCCGCGTCGACGACGTGCACGGCGCCCACGTCACCGGCGAGCTCCACCGGCGCGGCGCCCCGCACGGTCACCACCGCCCGCTGCGGCCACCGGCCGTCCACCGCCGTCACCGTGATCCGGCTCGGCCCCTGGCACCAGGCCATCCTCGTCCTCCCGCGTCCGTCCTCATGCGGCCGCCGACCGGCCTCAGCCGGTACCACGGCCGACGAGCCCCCACGGGTTCGGCCCGCACGCTTCAGGCACGGGGAAGCGCTCTGCCGACGGCGCGCGCAGTCCGCACCTGCCGCGGCCCCCGTGTGCAGGGAATCGGCCCGGCACATCGCCCAGCCCTTGAGACTCCGACGGGGAGCTTGGAACACCCTGACGCCCCGGCACCACCGGGACACGCCCGGACCCGTCAGAGCACGCCGAACTCCCCGCCCCGCACGGCCGAGACGAAGGCCGACCACGCCTCGACAGGAAAGACCAGGGCCGGGCCATTCGGGTTCTTCGAGTCTCGAACGGGCACAGCATCGGCGGCAGTCAGATTGCCCGCCACCTCAACACACTCTCCACCGTTGCTGCTGTAGGAGGAAGTGAACCAAACAGGATCGCTGGCAGTCACGTCAACCCATCTCCTTCGACAAAGGCCACGCGCACAGGAAGTCGACCACACCGACTTCCCGCGCGGAGCGGGGGCGATCAGCCGGCTTCAGCGGAAGCCAGCCATGCGCCGCCCCGGCCCGGGCGGGCCGGGGCGGCTCGTCACTGCGGTCAGAGCACGCCGAACTCCCCGCCCCGCACGGCCGACACGAAGGCCGACCACGCCTCCACGGGGAACACCAGGGCCGGGCCATGAGGGTCCTTGCTGTCACGGACGGGCACAGCGTCGACGGCAGTCAGATTGCCCGCCACCTCTACGCAGTCGCCACCGTTGCTGCTGTACGAAGACGTGAACCACGTAGGCTCGGCGGTCACGGCAATTCCTCCCTTAGCTGGCTGATCAGGGCCACAGACTCCGCCTGTGAGAGCGCGAGGGCCTGTAGTTGATAGTAGGCCGTGAGCGTCGGCCTCACTGCGTCACTGTCCCGCTCCAAGTGGCCCTGCTGTGCAGATTCTGCATACGACATCAGGGAACGGTTGGCCAGGGTGAGGATGTTCACCGGGAGGTCGAACGGCCGCGCCTCGCCTATGGCGTACGGAGCCACCTGAAGCACGCTGTGCGGCAACCTGGCGAATGCTGTCAGGGCGTCCAGTTGATCAGCCATGACCCTCCCACCGCCGACTGGCCGGCGGATACTGCTCTCGTCCAGCACTACGTGGATCACCGGCGATGGCTCACGGCGAAGGTTCACCTGCCGGCGGGCCAGGTACGCCACTCGCTCGTCAGCCTGCTGCTGCGTGATGCTGTCCCGCTCCACGGCGGCCGTCGCGATGGCTCGCGCGTAATCAACGGTCTGTAGCAGGCCCGGCACAATCCCGAGGGTGAACAACCGCACCTCGGCGGCCTTCGATTCCTGCATGACGTACTCGGGGAACCCTTCGAGCAGCGCCGAGTCCTTGACGTCGAGCGCCTTGCGGACGAACACGCGGTCCAGCCCGAACGCTTTGTCAAGTTCACGTGCGAGTCGAGGGGTTGGGGGTCGGCGACCGGTTTCCACGGCCGACACGTGGGTCGGCGAGTAGCCGATGGCGACTGCGAGATCTTCCTGCGTCCACCCCCGTTCCTCGCGCAGCCCACGCAGGAACACGCCGAACTTCGCCGCAGGGCCGGAGTCGGGGTTCAGCTCGACCTTGTTCACGGCACCTCTCCGAGCAGATCCGACAGTTTGAAGGACTTCCGAGCGTAGAGGACAGTGGGCGCTCCCGGTAGTCGTTTCACTACACAGAGGAGCGAACGTTGGTGCTGCACAGTGTTCCGTCGGCCGCGCAGGCCCGCGAAGGGATCGAGCGGTTCCGGGTGGTGATCTACCTGGCCAAGTCCACCGCCTCCTTCCCGGAGTTGGAGATGCGGAGCTGCGAGGACCACGCGCTCGCCTTCGGCTGGGAGGTGTCCCTGACCGTCGTGGACGACGAGACGGACCGGTGCCCGGAGCAGCGCCCCCTGCTGCTGGCCGCGCTGCAGACGGTCAGAGACGGCGGCGCCGGGGCGGTCCTGGTCCCGTCGAAGGCGGCCGTCTCCCCCATCGACGGCGAGTACGACGACTTCTCCGCTCTGGTCGAGAAGGCCGGCGGGTTCGTCCAGGTGGCGCGTCGATGAGCGACCGAGCCGAACCGGTCGGCCACGGCGTCCGGTTGGAGGTCCGTGCGATCGACGCCACGAGCCCGCACTTCCTCCTGCTGGAGTGCTGGGCCCTGTGGGACCTCGACCGGCACCAGTACGTCCGCGCGCCCGGCTCCTCGGGCCGGATCAGGCGCTTCTACACCCGCGCGGCCGCGGAGGCGCACCTCCGTTCCTCCGCCCGCGGTAGCACGGTCGGCTGACGCGCCGCCCCGACCCTCAGAGCAGTGCGACACCCACCGCCGCAGTCGCCGCCAGGACGACGACCGCCAGCACGTGGTACGCCAACTCCCGTCCCTCCGAGCGGCTTTCCGCCTCCACGTCGAGGGTGAACTCGGCCGGGTCGGCGAGGGTGTGATGGACGGTGACGTCGCGGCCGTACGCGCGGGCGGGGTCGGCGAGGTGGGAGGTGCAGTGGGCCGTGACGGCCGTGCCGCTGCGGGTGGTGAAGGACACCACCGGGGTGATGGTGGTCCTGGTGTGGCCGTCGTCCTCGTCGACGCTGACGTCCTTGAGGACGGCGACGACCCGGCCCGGCACGGCGTCCATCGCGGCCAGTCTGCGGAGGCGGGCGTTCTTGTCGCGTACCGCTCCCGGCAGGTGGGCGACCCCGACGGCCGCCAGCGGTGCGGCGAAGCCGATCAGTGCCCACGGCCACGCCCAGTCGACCGCGGCGAGGACGACGAGCCCGGCGTAGACCAGGAACACCGCGAACGCCGGCCAGCCCAGTCCTCGACCGGGCTCCTCGGGGCGGTTGGTGAACCGGTAGGCGTGCGGCCTGCCGCGCGGGTGGTTGATCCCGACCTCCCGGCCCTCCCAGGCCGCGGTGATCATCTCGCCGCGGTCGCCGTCGTTGGTCACGGTGACCTCCTGCCCGGTGGCCTCGTCACGGTAGGAGACGACGACGGATATCCCGCCGTCCCGGGATCCGCCGTGCCGGGGTTCCCGCACCCGGTCGATCCGCCCGGTGAGCCGGACCGTCCGCTGGGCCTTGGTCACTCCGGCCAGGGACCTGCCGTAGCCGACCAACGCGGCCACACCCCACACCCCGCACCACAGCTTCAGGAACTCGTCCCACCCCATGAGCGCCTTTCCTCCTTCCGTCGACTTCCTTCGTTTCAGCGCACGTTGCCCTGGCCGTCCGCCTCCAGCGTCGTCGATCCCCGGTCGCCGGTCGCCGTGATCCGGAGGGTGAGCCCGCCGGTGACGCCGTCGGCGGTCAGCTGCCAGCTCCGCGGGGCCCCGACGCCGGGGGTGCTCCTGGCCTTCTCGACGAGGCCGGGGATGCGATCGTAGGGCAGGGAGCGCGGGTCGAAGCCGGGGGTCGGCATTCCGGTGGGGGCGAAGACGACGGTCAGCAGGCGGTCCTGCACGACGAGGGTGAGCGCCTGCCCCTTGTCCGCACCCTGGGTCAACGACTCGACGGCCCTGCGGAGTTCGCCCTGGCCGAGCATCGACCGGCCCGGGCCGAGGCTGACCGTGCCGGTGGCCGACGTCACGGTGGTCGTGGACGTCGAGGTGGACGACGTGGACGTGATGTCGAACGACGTGGTGGAGACGGCCGGTTCGGAGGTGGCGCGCGCATCCTCGCGGGAGTCGAACAGGTCGGCGCGGAACGGCACGAGCACGGCGGCCACGCCGAGCAGCAGGCCGAGCAGGGTGAGGAGACCGCCCGCGCAGCCCGTCTGCTCCTCGGCCTTCAGCACCGGTCCTGGCACCGAGTCGAGGAGGGCCCCGGCCGCCCGTTCCTCCCACTGCGGCGTCGGCCGCCGCACGAGCCGTCCCTTCCACGGCCGGTCCGGCGGGTACTCGACGACCACGACGCCGCGCGGCCGGTAGTCGGCGAGCTCGACGCGATTGACGTCCTGCCGGAGCTCGACGCGGAACGCGGGCGCGTCGTCCGGCACGACGCTCAGCTCGAAGCGCACCGGTACGTCGCTGGCCTCGCTGCCGGAAACCTCCCGGTCCTCGATCAGCGCGAGCGCCGTGCGCGGCACGACGGCCGCCTCACGGGCGCGGCGGGGCTGCGTGGCGAGGACGAAGGCCAGACCGTAAGCCGTGGGCAAAGCGAGCCCCAGGACGATCAGCAGCGTCTTCCCGACGACGCAGCCGCTGATGAAAGCGGTCAGCGACGCCCCGATCACACCGCCCGTCAGGAAGCCCAGGGCGAGGTCGGCAGGCTTGTTGTGCGTGGGCGGCGCGCCTGCGGCAGTGGTCATGTGGCCGATTGTGCACGTCATGTGTGACGACCGACAGACCCGTGGACGTCCGCGAGGTGGTGCGCAGCCACGGCCGGACCCGGAACATCCTGAGCGCACTGACCAGGCCTGGGGCGATCGGGCGGAGACGTTCCACGTCACAGCCGGTGAGGGCGGGCCGCACCCGCCCTCACCGGCTCCGGAACCTCAGCCGTTGCCCAGGGTGCGGCCGAGGAGGGGCAGCAGGCGGTCCCAGTGCCGCTGCAGTGCGGCGGAGTCGAAGGCGTCGGTGTCCGACATGGTGAAGCCGTGGACGGTGCCGGGGTAGATCTCCGAGGTGCGGCCGACACCTGCGGCGTCCAGGGCCTGGTTGAGCTCGGCGAGTGCCTCGGGCGTCATGTCGCCTTCGGCGTGGCCGAGGTGGACCTGGGCGGTGAGCTCGGAGAAGAGGTCGGGCCCGGCGGCGCCCACCGGGCCGTGGAACGCGGCGACGGCGGCCACCCGGCCGGGGTGGGCGGCGGCGGTGCGCATCGCCAGCAGGCCGCCGATGCAGTAGCCGGTCACCGCGACCGGCCCGGCGCCGACCTCGGGCCGGGTGGTGAGGAACGCGACGTAGGCGTCGGCGTCGCTCAGGGTGCGCTCGGCGGTGTGCGCCTGCCGGGCTATGCGAGCGGACGCTCCGTCACCAGGAGGACGTCCAGGCGCCGCGGTCCGTGGACGCCCTCGACGCGGTCGAGTTCGATGTCGCTGGTGGCGGACGGTCCGGAGATCCAGGTCTGCGGCCGGGTCGGGTCGAGCCGTGGCAGGGCGCGCGGCAGCGAGGCGACGACCTGGTCCGCCCGGACCACGCAGAGGTGGTGGTCCGGGACGAGGGTCAGGGCGCGCCGCCCCTGGGCGGGCCCGGCGTCCAGCACGATGGTGCCGGTCTCGGCGACGGCCAGCGCGCAGCCGGTGAGGACGCTGTCCACGGCGTCCAGCCGTTCGGCCGTCAACTCTTCCGATTCGACGACGGGTCGGGTGGCGTCGAGGGCCGACAGCCAGGCGCCGGGCAGGTCGGCGGGGACGGCCACCGACCGGCTGCCGCGCTCGCGCAACAGCCGGGCGACCAGCTCCGGCAGGCCGTCGGCGGTGCTGTGGTGGACGTGGGCCCGGTAGTCGGTGAGGTTGCGGGCGAGCAGGTCGAGCAGGGCCGCGGGGTCCTCGGGGCCGTGTGCGGTGAGGTAGTCCCGGCGCACGGGGGCCTCGGGGACATCCGGGGCGGTATCGGGGCGGTCGGCGAGGGCGGCCCGGATCCGGGCCAGGACGCGTTCACGGGAGCCGGTCATCGCTGGTCTCCCCCCTCGGTACGGTCGTGCCCCTCCGGGCGGTCGTGCCCCTCCGGGCCGTCGTGCCCCTGCGCGCGGTCGCGCTGCTTCCACCAGTCGCGGAAGGTCTGGTCGGGCAGCTCGGGCAGGTCCCGGCTGTCACTCCAGGCCCCGACCGGGCCGGGCAGCGGCAACCGGTGCGGGTGCAGGCGCCTGGTCCGCACGGCGGCCCGGGTGACGGCGCTGTACGCGGCCGGGTGGTCGAGCAGCCAGGTCGCCGCCCTGACGGCGGCCCGTTCGGCACGGTGCCCGTGGCCCTGTGCGGCCACCCGCTCCCGGAGGTGGACCAGCACCTCGGGGATGTCGATGGCCACCGGGCACACCTGGTAGCACGCCCCGCAGAGCGAGGAGGCGTACGGCAGCGAGGCGTCCAACTCGGTCTGAATCCCTCGAAGTTGCGGCGTGAGGATGGCGCCGATCGGGCCGGGGTAGGGCGAGCCGTAGGCGTGGCCGCCGGCCCGCTCGTACACCGGGCACACGTTCAGACAGGCCGAGCAGCGGATGCAGCGCAGGGCCTGGCGGCCGATCTCGTCGGCGAGGGTGTCGGTGCGGCCGTTGTCGAGCAGGACGAGGTGGAAGTCGCGCGGCCCGTCGCCCTCGGTGGTGCCGGTCCAGATCGAGGTGTACGGGTTCATCCGCTCGGCGGTCGAGGAGCGCGGGAGCAGCTGCAGGAACACCTCCAGGTCCCGCCAGGTGGGGACGACCTTCTCGATGCCGACGACGGAGATCAGCGTCTCGGGCAGGGTCAGGCACATCCGGCCGTTGCCCTCCGACTCGACCACGACCAGGCTGCCGGTCTCGGCGACGAGGAAGTTGGCGCCGGAGACGGCCACCTTGGCCCGCAGGAACTTCTCCCGCAGGTGCAGTCTGGCCGCCTCCGCGAGATCCGCCGGCCGGTCGGTCAGCCCCTCGGGGGCGGGCCGCCCCCAGCGCCCCATCGCCTCCCGGAAGATGTCGCGGATCTCGGTGCGGTTGCGGTGGATGGCCGGGACGAGGATGTGCGAGGGCAGGTCGTCGCCCAACTGCACGATCAGTTCGGCGAGATCGGTCTCGTAGGCGGTGATGCCCTCGGCGGCCAGCGCCTCGTTGAGGCCGATCTCCTGGGTGGCCATCGACTTGACCTTGACCACCTCCCGCTCGCCCGTCGCCCTGACGAGGTCGGCGACGATCCGGTTGGCCTCGGCCGCGTCCTCCGCCCAGTGCACGGTGCCGCCGGCGGCGGTGACGGCGGCCTCCGCCTGGAGGAGGTAGTGGTCGAGCCGGAGCAGGGTGCGGTCCTTGATCTCCTTGCCGGCCTGCCGCAGCTGCGCCCAGTCGGACAGTTCGGCGACGGCCGCGGCCCGCTTGTCGCGGATGGTGTGCGTGGCCCGGGTCAGGTTGGCGCGCAGCCGGGTGTCCCGGGTGGAGACGGCGGCGGCCTTCGGGAAGGCGGGCATGCCCAGGTAGGTGCCGCTCATCGCGCCGCTCCGCTCGGGTCGGCCGTGGTCCCGGCCCCGGCCCCCGTGGCGTTCCCGGCGGCGGTCCCGGTCCCGACGGCCGTGGCGGGGTGCGGGTCGGCGTCGGGGTCGGCCTCGGTGGCGGCGAGGATCTCGGCGAGGTGGACGGTCCGCAGGGGGGAGCCCTGGCGCCGCAGCGTGCCGCCGAGGTGCAGCAGGCAGGAGTTGTCCGCCCCGCAGAGCACGTCGGCGCCGGTCGCGAGGGCGTTGCGGACCTTGTCCGCCCCCATGGCCGCGGAGACGGCGGGGTTCTTCACCGCGAACGTGCCGCCGAAGCCGCAGCACTCCTCGGCCCCGGGGAGCTCGACCAGGGTCAGGCCCCTCACCGCGCGCAGCAGCCGCAGCGGGCGGTCACCGAGGCCGAGCGTCCGCAGGCCGTGGCAGGACGGGTGGTAGGTGACGGTGTGCGGGTAGTACGCGCCGACGTCGGTGACGCCCAGCACGTCGACCAGGAACTCGGTGAGCTCGTACACCCGGGCCGGCAGGTCGCCGAGGCCGTCCACGCCAAGCCGGGGGTAACCCTCCCGGACCATCGCCGCGCAGGAGCCGGACGGGGTCACCACGTGGTCGTAGCCGGCGAAGGCGGCGGCGGTACGGCGGGCCAGCGGGACGGTCTCGGCGCGGTAGCCGGTGTTGAACTGCGGCTGGCCGCAGCAGGTCTGGGCGTCGGGGAAGTCCACGTCCACGCCGAGGCGCTCCAGCAGGGTCACGACGGCGCGCCCCGTCCCGGGGTTCAGGACGTCGTTGACGCAGGTGACGAAGAGTGCGACGCGCATCGCGCCTCCCTCGGGTCCGGGGGGTGGCCAGCCTACTAAAGCCCCGGGGGCGGCCCCGGTCCTCGCGGACCGTGGACCGCCGCCGGGCGCACCCCCGCTCAGGCGTGCCGCAGGGCCTCGCTCAGGCGGTTCGCCGCCTCGACGACGGCCTGGGAGACGTGCGTCCCGGGGTGGCGGGTGAGGCGTTCGATCGGGCCGGAGACGGAGACGGCGGCCACCACCCGGTTCGACGGGCCCCGGACGGGCGCGGAGACGGAGACGACTCCGGGCTCGCGCTCACCGGCGGACTGCGCCCAGCCCCGGCGCCGCACGCCGCTGAGGGCGGTGGCGGTGAACCGGGCGCCCTGCAGGCCGCGGTGGAGCCGCTCCGGCTCCTCCCAGGCGAGCAGGATCTGCGCGGCGGAGCCGGCCTTCATGGGGAGGGTGACGCCGACGGGGACGGTGTCGCGCAGGCCCGAGAGCCGCTCCGCGGCGGCCACGCAGATCCGGACCTCGCCCTGGCGGCGGTAGAGCTGCGCGCTCTCGCCGGTGACGTCGCGCAGGTGGATCAGGACGGAGCCGGCGGCGGCCAGCAGCCGGTCCTCGCCGGCGGCGGAGGAGAGCTCGCCGAGCCGGGGGCCGAGGACGAACCGGCCCTGCAGGTCCCGGCCGACCAGGCGGTGGTGCTCCAGCGCGACGGCGAGCCGGTGGGCGGTGGGCCTGGCCAGCCCCGTGGCGGCGACGAGTCCGCCGAGGGTGGTGGGGCCGGCCTCCAGGGTGCCGAGGATCGAGGTGACCTTGTCGAGCACGCCGACGCCGCTCGTGTTCTCCATGGGTGGGTACTCCAGTCTCGTGCCCCGTGAGCGGCGGGTGGGCGGGCTCACGGGGGCTCCCCGCGGGGAGCGGGGGGTGGTCAGCGCGGACGGGCCGGGGAAGTCGGCGGAGTGCCTGCGCCGGGCACGAGGGGGGTACGCGAAAGGGCCGGGGTGGGAAGCGCCCGGGCGAAGGACAGCACTGAGAGCACCGTGTCTCCTCATCTTTCCCGCGCCACGTTGGCGACAGGCCGGAGTTGGCACTGCCCCCGGACGGCACGGCGCGTACTTCGGACGCCGGGTCGAACGGGGAGTTGCCGGGGCTTCGTAGGGCCGGTCCCTCCACCCCTCTGGATGATTCGCCAGGAACCATACAAGATTCCCCGGCCCGCCCGCCAAACCTCCCCCGTTCCCCCACACGCCGGGGCGGCGGTGCCCCGCCCCGGCGGCCGGCTCAGTCGTTGATGACGTCCGAGGTCTTGAGCGCGTCGATCTGCTCCTGGTAGCCCGCCAGCTTGTCCGGGCAGTACACCTTGATCACCTCGGCGCCCGCCTGCAGGACCCGGCCGTCGACGACGACCGGCCGCATGCCGGGGCCGCCGGCGCCGTTGGCCAGGTGGACGCGCCACAGGCCCTGCTTCAGGGCCGAGTTGGGGTCCGTGCAGACGGGGCCGCCGTCGGTCCCGAGCACGAGGGCGGTGTTGCCGGTGTCGAGCGCGGGGTACCCGTCGGCGACCAGGGCGTCGCTCAGCTGGTTCGCCTTGCGGTGGGCCTCGTTGGTGGCCCGCTGCTGGGTGTAGGTCAGCAGTCCGGCGACCACGAGGCCGACGAGCACCACGATCGAGCCGATGTAGATCCAGCGGTGCTCGGACGCCATCCGGGTCGGGCTCATGCCACTCCCTCCTCGCCCACGCCGGTGCCGGCGTCGGGTTGGCGCCAGCTCGGCTTGCGAGCCTTCAGGAACGAGAACGGGATCACCACGCCGAGCAGCAGCAGGCCGCCGGCGACGATCCCGATGTAGGACCAGACGCTGCCGCCGCCGAACTGCGAGGACGGCACGAAGCCGATCACCATGGCCAGCGCCGAGGCGACGAACCCGACCACGCACAGCGTGGTGAGCAGCGGTGCCCGGTAGCCGCGCGGGTGGTCGGGCTGCTTGCGGCGCAGCTGGATCGCGGCCAGGAACATCAGGAGGTACATGATCAGGTAGACCTGGGTGGTGATCACCGAGAAGATCCAGTAGACGCTGGAGACGTTCGGGATCAGCGCGTACAGCAGGGCGATCGCGGTGGTGACGACGCCCTGGGTGACCAGGATGTTCTGCTGGACCCCCCGGGCGTTGAGCCGCTGCAGGAACGGCGGCAGGTAGCCCTCCTGCCGCGAGATCAGCAGCAGCCCCTTGGAGGGCCCGGCCAGCCAGGTGAGCATGCCGCCGACGGAGGCGGCGCACAGCCCGACCGCGACGATCGGCACCAGCCAGCCGATGTGGAAGTACTGGAAGAAGGCGTCGAAGGCCTGCATGACGCCGGCGGTCAGGCTGAGCTGGTCGGAGGGGATCACCCAGCTGATCGCCAGGGCCGGCAGGATGAAGATCAGCAGCACCAAGCCCATGGCCAGGAACATCGACTTGGGGAACTCCTGGGCCGGGTTCCGCAGCTTGTTGACGTGGACGGCGTTCATCTCCATGCCGGAGTAGCTGAGGAAGTTGTTGACGATCAGCACCAGGCTGGCCACGCCCGTCCACTGCGGGAAGAAGTGCGATCCGTCCATCGGCGCGGCGGAGGGGTTGCCCTGCCCGAGGAAGACCATTCCCAGCACCACCAGCAGCGTCCCGGGGACCAGGGTGCCGATGACCAGGCCCCAGGAGGCCAGCCCCGCAACGGCGTTGGTGCCGCGCGAGGAGACCCAGACCCCGGTCCAGTACACCACCACGATGACGATCGCGGTGTAGACGCCGCTGCTGGCCAGGCTCGGGTTGATCACGTAGGCGATGGTGCTCGCGACGTAGGCGAGCAGGCTGGGGTAGTAGAAGATCGTCATGGCGAACTGGCACCACACGGCCAGGAAGCCCAGCGGCTTCGAGAGGCCCTGCGCCACCCAGTTGTAGACCCCGCCGTTCCAGCCGGAGGCCAGCTCCGCCGACACCAGGGCGGTCGGCAGCAGGAACACCACGGCGGGCAGCAGGTAGAGGAAGACGCAGGCGAGGCCGTACACGGCCATGGTCGGTGCCGCGCGCAGGCTCGCGACCGAGCTGGTCGTCATCAGGGCCAGGGTCAACCAGGTGATCTTGTGCGCCCCGGTACCGGCCCTGACGGCGCCGGCCGTCCTGGTGCCGCCGGCCCGGCCGGCGGATCCACCCGGGGTGTCGACGCTGCTCAACGGACGCCTCCTCGATCGGCTCCTGACGCCCTGCGCGCCCGTCTCCGAGCCTGCTGGCCGGGCGCGCGTGCCGCACCTCGGCTTGGGCCGTTGGGTGCGGCGGCGGGCACGGCCGCGCATCCCCGATCCCGCTCCCCACCCGGACGGACGAGGCCGAACGGACGGGCTGGGGCGGCCGACGGGTTCGGTCGCGTGTCCATCCGGTGATCAGCAAGCGTCGTCATCGATCGACCGACCCGATCCCGTGGACGGGCACCGCTCCTTCCTGGCATAAAAGAGGTCGTCAACTACCGATCACCGCAACGACGTACGGGGAGAACCACGATGACCGGCACCACCGGCCAGAACGCCGACCAGAGGACCGAGCCGACCGCCGAGCAGGCCACCGACCGGGCCGCCGCCACGAACGGCCGGGTCTGGCTGATCACCGGCGCCAACTCCGGCTTCGGCCAGGCCCTCGCCGAGGCCGCGCTGGCCGCCGGCGACACCGTGGTGGCGGCCGCCCGCCGCCCCGAGACGCTGGACGACCTGGTCGCCGCCCACCCCGACCGGGTGCTCCCCGTCCGGCTGGACGTCACCGACCCCGCCCGGATCACGGCCGTGGTCGCCGACACCCTGCTCCGGTACGGGCGCATCGACGTCCTGGTGAACAACGCGGGGCGCGGCCTGGTCGGCGCCGTCGAGGAGTACACCGAGCGCGAGCTGCGCGACCTGATGGAGCTGCACTTCTTCGGCCCCGCCGCACTCACCGGCGCCGTCCTGCCGCACATGCGCGCCCGGGGCACCGGCGCCGTCGTCCAGATGAGCAGCATGGGCGGCCGCCTCAGCTTCCCCGGCGTCGGCGCCTACTCCGCCACCAAGTTCGCCCTGGAGGGGTACTCGGAGGCCCTCGCCCAGGAGGTCGCGCAGTTCGGCGTCAAGGTCCTGATCGTCGAGCCCGGCGCCTTCCGCACCTCCTTCGCCGGCCAGGGCGCCCTGGCGCACACCACCCCGATCGCCGCCTACGACTCGGTCGTCGGCCCCGTCCGGACCGGGCTGCCCGCGGCCGACGGAAAGCAGCCCGGCGACCCGGTCAAGGCCGCCGCCGCCATCCTCGCCGCCCTGGACGCCGAGCGGACCCCGCTGCGCCTCGCCCTCGGCAACGACGCCGTCGACGCGCTCCTCGACCACCACGACGCCGCCGTGAAGGAGCTCCGGGAGTGGGAGGCCACCGGCCGCGGCACCGACTTCGACGCCTGACACCCACCGGGGCCCGGTTCCGCTGAAGGGCCCGCCCCCACAGGGCACGGGAAACCCGGGGCGCACCGCCGACGGCGGTGCGCCCCGCTGTGCGTGCCGACCAGCTCCACGGGCGCCGCATCCTTCCGGCGACTCCTCCGAACCCACGGGGCGGGGAAATCACCGCACCCCGGGCAACCCCGCGCGGCGAGGGCGTGGTCTGGTGGGCTGAGGGGGTGCTGATGCACACAGAAGAAGAGGCCGAGTTCCAGGCCTTCACCCGTACCAGGTGGGCGCACCTGGTACGGACCGCCTATCTGCTCACCGGCGACTGGCACCACGCCGAGGACCTGACCCAGACCGCGCTGGCCAAGGCCTACCGGTCCTGGCGGCGGGTCAGCCGGGCGGACAACCCGGACGCCTACGTCCGGCGGGTGCTGGTGACCTGCAACAGCGACCGGTTCCGCAAGCGCCGGGTCGCCGAACGGCTCACCGACGCGCTGCCCGAGGTCGCCGTGCCCGGCGACGCGGCCGCCCGGATCGACCAGCGGCGGACCCTGATGGACGCCCTGGCCACGCTGCCGACCCGGCAGCGGGCCGTGGTGGTGCTGCGCTACTGGGACGACCGCACCGAGGCGGAGGTCGCCCAGACGATGGGCTGCTCGCTCGGCACCGTCAAGAGCCAGGCCGCCAAGGGGCTGGCCAAACTGCGGGCGCACCCTGGCCTGGCCGCCGCGCCCGCCGGCCCGGGCACCCCGCGCGACGACTCCGTTCCGGGCCGGACGACGCCCGGGCTCGACGCTCTGATCACCGCTGCTCCTGGAGGAAGACGATGACCGAACGGGAATTCGAGGCGGAGCTGCGCGAGCAGCTCGTCACCACCGTCCTTGACCGCACGCCCGGCGAACCGCCCTACGAGGCCATCCGGCGGCGGGGCCGCGCGGCCCGCCGGCGCCGCACCACCGCCCTCTCCGCCGGGCTGGTGGCCGTAACCGTGCTCTCGGGAGCCGGCGTCCTCGCCGCCCGCGGGCAGGAGGACGCCCGCCCGGCCGCGGAGGTGGCCCCGGCCGCGGGCGGCGCGGCGCTCTCGGCCGCCGCCTCACCCGCCGCGGTGTCCGCCCCGCCCGCCACGACGCCCGGCGGCGCGGCCGCACCCCGGCCCCCGGCGTCGGCCGCCCAGCTGACCGACGGCATCACCTTCGAGCAGGCCGCCACCGCGCTCGGGCAGTGCCTGGAGTACGACCGGCAGATGCAGGCCAGGTGGCAGGCCCAGGCGCCGACCGGCGCCCAGGGCACCCCGGGCGCGCAGAAGACCCTGCCGGCCCAGGACTACGGGTCCATCGCCGACTACCGCATCCTGCTGGCCGTCCGGAGCACCGGGGACGACAACTCCCCCGGGGACGGCATCTCCGTCGCCGCCGTCAGCCAGGGCGCGCACCCCACCCGGATCATCTGCCACCAGATCGACGGCAAGACCGCCGGCCTGCAGTCCGGCCCCGCCGACCCGCGCGCCGGCGGCCCGGACGGCCTGGTGAACCCGGACGTCAACGGCGGCAAGCTGTACCGGCAGGCCATGCTCGACGGCCACGCCTGGAAGCTGCCGTACCGCTGGGGCAGCATCGGCACCTTCGCCCCCTCCGTCACCCGGGTGACCGTCTCCTACGGCGACGGGCCGGCCGTGGACGCGGCGCTCGACCACGGCTGGTTCGCCGCCACCGGCGTCCTCGACCGGGCGGTGACCCGCACCCCGCACGTCAAGGGCTACGACGGCGCCGGGGAGCTGGTCTACGACTCCGACGACGACAAGGGGTACGACAAGGTGCTCTGACCGCGGCACCCCGCGGCCCTCACCGCGGACGGTGCCACGCCACGGCCCCCGCGGCGACCCCCGTCACGGGTCGCCACGGGGGCCGTGGCGGACGGCCTACAGGTGCTCGGCGAGCGCCTCGTGGACGCGGCGCCAGGCGTCCGCGGTGGCGGCCGCGTCGTGGTCGGCCGGGCGGTCGGCGGCGAAGCCGTGGCCGGCGCCCGGGTAGGTGACCAGCCGGTGGGCGACCCCGGCCTCCGTCAGCCGCTCCTCGACGGCCTTCCACTCCTCCAGCGGCAGGATGTGGTCCCGGTCGCCGTTGAAGCCCAGCAGGAACACGCCGTTGGCGGCGATGCGCCCGGCGGTCTCCAGCGGCGGGACCGGGCCGACCAGGGGGAAGCCCGCGGTGAGCATCCAGCCCGGGTAGAACACGGCGGCCAGTTCGAAGCGCAGCTCGGTGGCCGCCCGGACGGCGATGTGACCGCCCATGCTCGTCCCCACGAACGCGACCCCGCGCCCGCCCGCCAGCCCGCGGGCCGCGGCCAGGGCCACCGCGGAGTCCGCCACCAGCTCGTCGCGGTCCAGCGCCCGCATCAGCACGAGACCCTCCTCGCGCTCCTGCGCGCTGTAGCCCAGCTCGGTGCGCCGGGCGTTGCGCCAGTAGAAGTCGGGCGCCACCGCGACGTACCCGAGCGCCGCCAGCTCGGCGCAGATCCCGCGCAGGTAGCCGTTCACCCCGTACAGCTCCGAGCAGACCACCACCGCTCCGCGCACCTCCCCCGACGGGCGGTGCACGTACGCCTCGATCCCGCCCGGCGCCCCGATCTCCTGCCAGTCACCGATCTGATCGGTCATCAATTCCCCCGTGATCTCGTGCGGATGGATCCGGCGCAGATGCTAGCGCCTGTCCCCGGGCCCGCGTCCCCGCACCCGGGTCCGCGGGCCGCCGGGCCGCCGGACCGGGGTCAGGCCGGGCGCGGGAGGCGGTGGAGGTGGACCTCGGTGAGGCGGCCGTCGTCGAGGCGGGCGGTGAGGTAGGTCGCCACCGGCTGGCGGCGGCGGTCGGTGGGGGATCCGGGGTTGAGCAGCCGCAGGCCGCCCGGGGCGCTGGTGTCCCACGGGATGTGGCTGTGGCCGAAGACCAGGACGTCCGTGCCGGGGAAGCGGGCCTCGCAGCGCTGTTCGCGCCCCCTCGCGGGCCCGGTCTCGTGCACGACGGCGAAGCGCAGGCCCTGCAGTTCGACCCGCGCGACCTCGGGCAGGCGTTCGCGCAGCGCCCGGCCGTCGTTGTTGCCGTACACGGCGACCAGCCGGGCGGAACGGGCCTCGAACAGGTCGAGCGTGGCGGTGTCGACCCAGTCCCCGGCGTGGAACACCACGTCCGCCTCGGCGAGGTCGTCGAGCAGGGCCGCGGGCAGGTGACGCACCCGGGTGGGCAGATGGGTGTCCGAGGTCAGCAGCAGGCGCACGGCGGTCTCCGGCGGATGGTCTCCGGCAGGTGGTCTCCGGCAGGTGGGGATCGGGCCGATTCTCCTCCCGGAGGGCCGGGCCCGGCGACGGCGGCCGGGCAACCGGGCGACGGGCCTGCGGGTCAGGCCGCGCCCCGCCCGGCCAGGGGGCGGGCCAGCAGCGTGGACCGCTCGCGCTCGGTGAGTCCGCCCCAGACGCCGTACGGCTCGCGGGTCGACAGGGCGTGGCGACGGCACTCCACCCGCACCCGGCAACCGCCGCAGACCTCCTTCGCCGCGTCCTCCCGTTCCCTCGCCTCCGGTCCGGGCTCGTTGACCGGCCGGAGGAAGACCTCGCCGTCGTCGGCACGGCAGGCGGCGCGCGAGCTCCACGTCCGGGCGTGCTCGACGGGGGCGGGGAAGCGGGAGGTCTCGTCCATGGCCACGGTCCTTCTGCGTCGGCGTCACTCGAAGATCGGTGCGCCGCTCTTCTCACCCGGTTCGCGGAATCCATGCCTCCCGCACCGGATCACGGTCCGCGACGCCGCCCGCCGCCGCCCGCCCACCCGGCGCTACGGGGCGACGGCGACGGACGGCACCGGCGCGGGGTCGATCTCGAAGACGGCGTCCGTCCCGGTGATGTCCAGCAGCCGGACGACCTGCGGTCCGGGCGCGGCGAGGCGGAACGCGACGCCGGCCGCCTCGGCCGCCCGGCGGGCCCGGAGGAGCTCGTTGAGACCGGCGGAGGCGCAGAAGGTCAGGCGTGCGCAGTCCACGACCAGGACGTCGGGCCGGGGCGTGCCGGCCAGGGCCGCGGTCAGCGCCCGGGCCAGGACGGGCGCGGTGTCCATGTCGGCCTCCCCCGTCAGGGCGAGGACGCAGGTGCCGGCGGGCGCCGGCCGCCGGTCCGTGTGCAGGCCCGTCTCCATGGTCGGACGTCCTTCCTCCAGGAATGCCCGTGGGCCGTGCTTCGATGCTGGTCCCTGTTTCGTCCCCCGCGCTGCCCCCCTGAGCGAAGTACCGGCCCCCGGGTGGACTCCAGAGCGAAACGTACGGGCGGCGGCCCCGGCGGCTCAGGAGCCGCCGAGGGTCGTGGAGGGCGAGGCCCCGTACTGGCGGCGGTACGCCTCGGCGAAGCGGCCGGGGTGGGCGAAGCCCCAGCGCTGGGCGATCCCGGTGACGGTGGCGGTGTGCCGGTCCCCCGCGCACAGCTCCCGGTGGGCCCCGGCGAGGCGGGCCCGCTTGAGGTAGGCCAGCGGGGTGGTACCGGCGTGGCGGGCGAAGGCGTACTGCACGGCGCGCGGGGTGACGGGGACGGACGCGGCGATGTCGGCGAGGCCGATGTCCCGGTGGGCGTTGGCGTCGATGAAGGCCATGGCCCGGCGCAGGGTGGCGCTGGTGGCGTCCCGGCGGTCGACCGCCTCCGGTGCGTCGCCCCGGGTGGTGTTGGGCATGGTGGCCAGGGTGACGGCGGCGATGTGGCGGGCCGCGGTGGCCGCGACCAGCGGGTCCACCCCGGGCTCGGCGGCGGCCATGACGTGGTCGCGCAGGTAGGCGACGGCGGCGCCGAGACGCGCGTTGGCCGCCGCGTCGACGGGGCGTTGACCGGTCAGCTCCACCGGCCCGCGGGAGCGGGCACCGGTGCCCGCGACGTCGGTCAGCAGGGCCGGGTCGAACATGGTCAGGGTGTAGCGGGCCCCGCGGACCTCGCCGCGGTAGGGGCGGTCGTGCGGGGCGACCAGGAACGTCTCCCCCGGGCCGAACCGCTCCTCCCGGCCGCCGGTGGTGTCCGCGAATCCGCCGGAGTGCACGGTGACCAGGCAGACCCGGCCGAGGCTCTGCGCGTCGTAGCCCATCGTGTAGTCGAAGGCGAGCCGGTCCACCAGGAGGCCCCCGGCGGCCTGGCGGGTGATCCGCGCGCCCGAGTGCTCGGGCCGCCCGGCGATCCTCATCGGGGTGTACGCCGAGGACAGGAACGCCTCGGTCTCGTCGAGACTCGTGCTGTCGAAGACGAGCGTCTCCATCCACCTCTCCCCGGTGTCGACGGGCCGGCCGGTCGCCGGGCCTCGCCCGGTCCGACGGTACGCCCCGCCCGCCGGCCTGCGCACCTGTCCGGCCCGGGCCGGTCGGCCCTCGCGCGGATCGGCGGGCCGCCCTAGCGTGAGAACCGGGCCCCCTTCACCGGCCCCAGGAGGTTTCCATGACCACCGCGAGCTCCGCCGGCCCGCGCCGGCCCGTCGTCCTCGGTGTGGACGCGGACGACACCGGCCCGATGACCGCGCACTGGGCCGCCGACGAGGCCGACCGCCGGGGCCTGCCCCTCCGTCTGGTCCACGCCGTCCCGGCCCTGTACCGCGAGGCCCGGGTCTCCGACGACGGGCACTTCCGCAAGGACGTGCTCGAACGCGCCGAGCAGGCGCTCGAGCGGGCCACCGCCGCGGTGCGGGAGCGGCACCCCGGACTCGGCGTGACCGGCTTCGTGGCCGAGGACGTACCGGCCCCCGCGCTGTGCCGGGAGTCCCGTCACGCCGCGCTGGTCGTGCTCGGCTCCCGAAGGCTCGGCCGCGCCGCGGAGATGCTCAGCACGTTCTCGGTGGCCGTCCCGGTGAGCGCCCAGGCCCACTGCCCCGTCGTCGTCGTCCGCGCCCCCGAGCACACCACCCAGGACCCGCCCTACGTCGTGGTGGGCGTGGACGGAAGCCCGTCCTCGACCGCCGCCGTCGACTTCGCCGTCGAGCTCGCCGTCGAACGGGGCGCCGCGCTGCGCGTCCTGTGGGTCTGGCAGCGCCCGCCGGTGGCGAACCTCGACGAGAGCGCGGCCGAACAGGCGCTGCGCAGGATGCTCTTCGAGACCACGGCGGGCCACCGGGCGCGCCACCCCGATCTCGGCACGACCCACGAGCTGGTGCGCGGGCACCCGGTCGAGGAGCTCGCGCACGCCTCCGAACACGCCCTCGCCGTCGTCGTCGGCCGCCGCGGCCACGGCGGTTTCACCGGGATGCGGCTCGGCTCCGTGCCGCACGGCCTGCTGCACCGTGCGCACTGCCCGGTCGTGACGGTGCCGTCCGCGCCCGATTGAGCCCGGCGTCACGCGCGAAGCCTCCGATGGGGCGCCCGGGCGGTCCGTCCGGATGCGCCCGACCCCTCGACCCGGTCCCCGGGAGGTCCTGATGAACGCTGGTCCCGTCGTCGTCGGGTACGACGGCTCGCCCGAGAGCCGCGCCGCCTCCGAGTGGGCCGCGCGCGAGGCACGGCTGCGCGGGTGCCCCCTCGAACTCCTCCAGGCCTGGCCGTGGCCCGTGCGGGACGTCGTCGGCTCCGACGAGGTGCACGCCCGGAGCCGGGAGCAGCTCGCCGCCCGGGCCGCGGAGCTCCGCACCGTGGCCGTCGGCGTCGACGTCACCTGCCGCGAGGTCCGCACCGAGCCCGCCGAGGCGCTGGAGACCGCCGCCCGGGACGCCGCCCTGCTGGTGCTGGGCTCGCGCGGGCTCGGCACGGTGCACGGCTTCCTGGTCGGTTCGGTGGGCCGGGAGGTGCTGGGTCGTACCACCCGCCCGGTGGTGCTGGTCCGGGCCGAGGAGGACGGCCGGGGAGCGACGGGCGGCCCCGTGCTGGCGGGCCTCGACCTGGAACACCCGGCCGACGAGATGCTCGCCTTCGCCTTCTCGGCCGCGGCCCTGCGCCGCGCACCGGTGCGGGTGCTGCACGTGTGGTCGCCGCCGGCGGGCAGCGAGTACATGGCCTTCGACGCCATCGGCGGCCTGGAGGACGACCTCTCGGCGGCCGAGCGCACCGGCCTCGCCGAGGCCCTCCGGCCCTGGCGGGAGCGCTTCCCCGACCTGGACGTGACGGCCGACCTGGTCCGCGGCACGGCCACGATCGAACTCGTCGCCGCCGCGGCCGCGGCCCGGCTGGTGGTCCTCGGCCACCGGATCCGGCACCGGCCGCTCGGCGCCCACCTCGGCCCGGTGGCCCACGCCGCGATCCACCACGTCCACTGCCCGGTCGCGATCGTCCCGCACCGGTGACGGAGCCGTCCGGCCCTCCGACGCGGGCCGAACGGCCCCGGCCGGCCGGCGCCCTCCGCGCGAGCCTGGAGGTGACGAGAGGTGGACACCATGCACACCGTGATCGTGTACGAGAGCATGTACGGCAACACGCGCGAGATCGCCGAGGCCGTCGCCGAGGGCGTCCACCAGGCCGATCCCACGGCGTCCGTCCAGTGCCTCCCGCTGACGGAGGCCGGGCACGGGACGACCCGGACGGCCGACCTCCTGGTGGTCGGCGGACCGACCCACATGCACGGGATGTCGTCCGGGATCAGCCGCCGGATGGCCGCGGCCGCGGAGAGCCACAAACCGGGTGCCGACGCGGCCGCCGCCGAGGCCCGGGAGACCGCGGAGGGCCCAGGGCTGCGTCACTGGCTCCACGACCTGCCGCGGACCGGATCCGGCACCCACGCCGCCGCCTTCGACACCCGGGTCGACATGCCCCGCGCCGGCGGAGCCGCCGAGGGCATCGCGCGCCGGCTCTCCCACCACCACTACGACCTGGTCGTCGCACCCGAGGGCTTCATCGTCGACGGCAACGACGGTCCGCTGCGCGCCGGCGAACGCGAGCGCGCCCGCGCCTGGGGCGCCAGCCTGGTCTGACCCGCCCGGTGCCCCGGGCGGGGATCCCACGGGCGGTCCGGACGACGGCGGACGTGCCGCGGCGCGTTCCTCGGAGGATCATGAAAGTCAGCGGACCGGCCCCGGAACCCGCCGGGCGCCACCGGACCGCCGTAGGGCACCCGTCCGTCCTGGAGGTCGCCGTGAACACCACTCCCGCGTCAGGTCCCGCCGGTCCGGTCGTCGTCGGTACCGACGGGTCGGAGCCCGCCCACCGGGCCGTGCTCTTCGCCCTCCGCGAGGCGCAGCTGCGCGGGGTCGGCGTGCGGGCCGTCTGCGCCTACGGCGGCGGACACTCGGAGCCCGGGGGCCGGGCCGTGACGGGCTGGGGATCGGGCGGCGAGCCCGCGCCGCACGTGCAGGACGCGGTCGCCCGCGACGTGACGGACTCGGTCGAGCGCCTGCGGCAGCAGGTCGGCGAGCCGTACGTGGAGATCGAGGTGCGCTGCGAGCGCGGCCGGCCCGCGCAGGTCCTGCTGGACGAGAGCCGGGACGCCGGGCTGCTCGTGGTGGGTTCCCGCGGCGCCGGCCTCTGGGGGCGGCTGTCACTCGGCTCGACCAGCACCGAGATCGTCCACCACGCCCACATCCCCGTGGTCGTCGTGCCGCCCGGGCCGGGAGCCGCGTCGGGGTGAGGCGGGGCCCGCCACCGCGCCGACACCGACGCCACACTCCCGCGGCGCAACCACCCCGCAACCGCCGGACCGGTCCGCCACCCGCGTGCCGAGGAGATGCGGGAGCACCGGCCCGGGCAGACCCTGGGGAAGGACGACCCGACCTCGGAGGAGAGCCATGACCGGTGCCAGTGCCACACGGGAGCCGAGCGCCATCGTGCACATGTCGATCTCCGGCGGGACGGCCGGGGCGAACGTGGTCGCCGACACGGTGGGGCAGTCGTTCCGGCTGATCGTCGTCCCCGGTCTCGGCACCGCGGGGGACTACGTCTCGCCCGCCGACCAGGTCGTCCGCACCCGCTGGCAGGTGGACACGTCGACGCCGGCCGAGGAGGCCGCGCCACCGGTCGCGCGCGCGGCTGCCGGGGCCGAGCCGGTACGGGTGGAGCTCGGCGGCAGGGCCGACGCCGTGGTCAAGGTGGCGGCGCTGATCCGCGCCCGTTTCCGCGCCGGACCGCCGACGGGGATCGCGCAGGCCTTCGAGGTGTGGCCGGACAGTCCGCCGGACGCCACCGCCCGGCCCTGACGGAACCGCCCCCGGTCCCTGCCTCGACCCGACCGCCCCGGTCCGACCCGGGCGGGCCGGTACCGCCCGGACCGGCGCGGCGCCGGCCCGGGCGGGGTCTCACTGGTCGGAGTAGCTGAGGTCTCCCACCGTCCAACTGCTGATGTCGGCGATGGCGATGCGGTACATGCCCCCGGTGTGCGGCAGACCGTAACTTCCTTGCAGGATGCGGGCGACGTGCAGGTGCAGGTGGGTCGGCCGGGCTGCGGCGCCGTCGCCGGTGGCGGGCGCCGTGAACAGGGCCGCGAAGGGCTTCAGGAAGTCCGAGGCGGCGAGTACCTCGGCGACCCGCTCGTGCCACAGGCTCTCCGGAGCAAGCCGGCCGGTGATGACGGCACCCGGGACGACGACGGTCAGCGGCATCTGGTTGCTGCGCTCGGACTCCACCATCGTGGCGATGTCGACGAGCAGCTGATCAGGGTTCGACATGGGCCTGAGGATAGTGCCCCCGGGAACCCGCCCGCACGGACATCCCCGGGCACCCGCCACCCCACAGGGGCCGGGCGCCCACGACCGGCCACCGCTGGAGGAGTCCGCGCGCCGTCGCCGGGCCACCGGCCCTGCTGATCCCCTCTCCCGGGGAGGTGCCCGACCGGTCGCGGCTCGTCGTCCGCCGCCGTCGAGGTGGGCCGAACGGCCCACGACCGGCGGCCGAGCGGGCCCCTGCCGCAGGGCGAACGCCCCTGCGCAACCCGGGCCGCCCGGAGGGACAGTGGCAGGGACGGAGTGCTCGGCGTGTCCCGTGCCGAGCAGCACCCTGCGAGCGCGCCCGGAGGCAGCCATGCGCCGTGTCATCCGCTTCCACGACCTGCGCCGCGAGGACGTCGGCCTGGTCGGCGGGAAGAATGCCTCGCTGGGCGAACTGATCACCGCGCTGGGCCCCGCAGGGGTCCGGGTGCCGGACGGCTTCGCCACCACTGCCGACGCCTACCGCGAACTGGTCACGACCGGAGGCCTGCGGGAGCTGATCGCCGTCCAGGTCGACCGGCTGCACGGCGGAACCCCCCTGTCCGAGGTCGGCGCTGCCATCCGGTCCGCCGTCCTGGCCGCGCCCCTGCCGCCCGCGCTCGAGCACGAGGTGGTGGAGGCGTACGGGCGGCTCTCCCACGAGACCGGGAGGCAGGACCCGGACGTCGCCGTGCGCAGCAGCGCGACAGCGGAGGATCTGCCCGAGGCGAGCTTCGCGGGCCAGCAGGAGACCTTCCTGAACGTCCGGGGCGCCACCGCCCTCCTGGAGGCCTGCCGACGCTGCTACGCCTCGCTCTTCACCGACCGGGCCATCGATTACCGCGAGCGGATGGGCTTCGACCACCTGTCCCTGGCGCTGTCGGTCGGCATCCAGTCGATGGTGCGCTCCGACCTCGCGGGCGCGGGCGTGATCTTCACCCTCGACACCGAGAGCGGATTCCCGGGGGTGGTGGTCGTCAGCGCCGCGTGGGGGCTGGGCGAGACGGTGGTCAGCGGCCAGGTGGACCCGGACGAGTACACCGTGTTCAAACCGCTGCTCAAGGATCACCGCCTCGACCCGGTGCTGAACGTCCGGCTCGGCGCCAAGCGCTGCAAGGCGGTGTACGACGACCGGGGTTCGACCCGGACCGTCGACACCGACGCCGATGAGCAGGCGCGCCGGGTGCTCGGCCTCGGCGACATCCGCACACTGGCCGAGTGGGCGGTGGCGGTCGAGGAACACTACGGCTGCCCGATGGACCTGGAGTGGGCGAAGGACGGCATCAGCGGCGAGCTGTACCTCGTCCAGGCCCGGCCGGAGACGGTGCAGTCCCGCAGCGGCGGCGGGGTGCTGCGCCGGTTCCGGCTGACCGGGACGGGTGAGCGGCTGGTGGACGGCATCGCCGTCGGCGAGGCGATCGGTGCCGGGCCGGTGTGCGCGCTGGCCGAACCGGTCGGTCTGGAACGCTTCCCGCAGGGCGCCGTCCTGGTCACGGAGATCACCGACCCGGACTGGGAGCCGCTGATGAAGCGGGCCTCCGCCATCGTCACCGACCACGGCGGGCGCACCTCGCACGCGGCGATCGTCAGCCGCGAACTGGGCGTGCCGGCCGTCGTCGGCACCGGATCGGCCACCGCCGTCCTCGCCGACGGACAGGTGGTGACGGTCTCCTGCGCGGAGGGCGCCGACGGCCACGTCTACGGCGGTCCGGTCCCCTTCGAGGCGACCGAGACCGACCTCGGCTCGCTCCCGGCCACCCGGACCAAGGTCATGCTCAACCTGGCGGACCCCGGCGCGGCCTTCCGGTGGTGGCGGCTGCCCGCTGACGGCGTCGGGCTGGCCCGCACCGAGTTCGTGGTCGCCCACCAGGCGCGCGTCCACCCGATGGCCCTGGTGCACCCCGAGCGGCTCTCGGCCGAGGACCGCCGGCTGGTCGACGAGCTGACCTACGGCTACCCCGACCGGACCGAGTACTTCGTCGACCGCCTGGCGCACGGCGTCGCCCGGATCGCCGCCCCCCGCTGGCCGGACCCCGTCGTGGTGCGCACCAGCGACTTCAAGACGAACGAGTACGCCCGGCTGGTCGGCGGCACGGCCTTCGAACCGGTCGAGGCCAACCCGATGATCGGCTGGCGCGGCGCGAGCCGCTACTACGACCCCGGCTACCGGGAGGGGTTCGCCCTGGAGTGCCGGGCCCTGCGCCAGGCCCGGGACGAGCGAGGACTGACCAACATCGTGGTGATGATCCCGTTCTGCCGCACCCCTCAGGAGGCCGACCAGGTCCTCGCGGTGATGGCCGACAACGGTCTCACGCGCGGCGCGAACGGTCTGCGGGTGTACGTCATGGCCGAGATCCCGGCCAACATCCTGCTCGCCGGCCAGTTCGCCGAACGCTTCGACGGCTTCTCGATCGGCAGCAACGACCTCACCCAGCTCACCCTCGGCGTCGACCGCGACTCCGCCCGGCTCGCACACCTCTTCGACGAACGTGACCCGGCCGTCACCCGCAGCATCGAGTCCCTGGTCGCCACCGCCCACGCGGCCGGCCGCCACGTCGGCCTCTGCGGCCAACGCCCGAGCAACGACCCGGACTTCACCCGCTTCCTGGTGCAGGCCGGTGTCGACTCCATCTCCGTCACCCCGGACAGCTTCGCCGCTGTCAAACGCGCCGTGGCCGCCGCCGAGGCGGCGGCCTGATCGCCCGTGCCGCCGCCCGTCCGAACTGTCCCCCCGGGGGGGCCCGACCACGGAGGTCGTCATGAGGAACACCCACGAGAACCGGCCGGTCGACCCAGGCGACCTCTCACGCCGGGTCGCCCACCGCCGCACCGAACTCGGGCTGACCCGCAAGCAGGTGGCGGACCGGGCCCGGCTGGACCCGGGCTTCCTGGAGCATCTGGAGACGAACCCGGTCCCGGTCGGTGTCGGCACCCTCACACGGCTCGCCGACGCGCTCGACACCACGGTCACCGACCTGCTGGGCGGCGGCCGCGGCGTACCGGCCGGCGCGGCCCCGGCCAACGCCAGCGTGCAGGTGGAGGAGCTGGACCGCGCCGCCTGCTGGGCGAAGCTCGTTCCCGGCGGCGTCGGCCGGGTCGTGTTGAGGGCACCAGCCGGCCTGGCGGCACTGCCGGTCAACTACCGCGTGCTGGACGCGACCGTCGTCTGCCGCACCGCGGCCGGCGGCGCCCTCGCCGGAGCCGCGGGCGATGAGGTCGCCTTCGAGGTCGACCGGCTGGACGAGGCGTTCGCCACCGGCTGGAGCGTACTGCTCAACGGCACCCTCTCGGTCGTCTCCGACCAGGACGCCGCCCAGTGGTTCCGGCAGCACGCCGACCCCGATCCCTGGGCCGGCGGAAGGCGGGACGTCTGGATGCGCATCAAGCCCACCGTGATCACCGGCCGGATCATCCGCCCCGACGGCCCGTCGCTCGCCGGCTCGGTGGAGTAGCAGTGCACCTGACCGCTGTCCGCCCCAGCCGATCGCCCGGCCCGACGGGGCCCAGTGGCGGGCCGAACGGCCCTGCCCGTTCGGGTGCACCCGGCGGTCCCCTGGAAGCAGAGGCCCGGTGCAAGCGGCCGGGCCTGGACGGGCGGAGGGGCGGCCGTCCACCGCACGGTCAACGACGCGCTGGAAACGCCTGCCCGCGGTGACGAGTCCCGCTGCACGGCGCCGGAGAGGACTACCCGCCATGAAAGCCTCGGACCTGATGACCGCACCCCCCGTCACGGCCGACGTCACGGCGACGGCGTTCGAGGTGGCCCTGCGGATGGAGGAGGAGGGCGTCGACTGCGTCCTCGTCACCGACAGTGGCCGACTACAGGGCATCGTGACGGACCGCGACCTCGCGGTCCGCGGGCTGGCCCACGGCAAGCACCTCGGACGGCCGGTGGCCGAGCTGCTGACCACACCGGTGATCACCGTGAACACCACGGACGACCTCGACACCGTCTACCGAACGTTCCGCCGCACGTTCGTCCGTCGCCTCCCCGTCGTCCAGGACGGCCGCCCCGTCGGTGTCCTGACCGTCGACGACCTGTTGCGCGACATCGTCGAGCGGCTCTTCGACCTGGTGACGCCGTTCTCGCACAGCACGCTGCGGGAGTACGCCGTCCGACCGGCCGGCACGGGGGCGGACCCTCCGACCACCAGGGCCCGTCACCGCCCGCCGGCCGGTCATCACCTCGTCGACCAGGACGTGGACGGCACGGTCGAGGCCGCACGGGGCAGTTGATCACCATCCGCCGGTCCCGGGGCCGCCCCGGGACCACCCGACCCAGGAGGTTCGGACATGACCGCCAACGCCACGGTGCCGGTGCGCACCAAACAGTGGACCCTGCGAATCGACCTCTTCGAGGAGGGCGACGCCACGAAGGTGCACGCCGTGCTGAACACCGGTGAGAACGTCCTCGAGGCCCGTACCGCCTCCCGGCGCAGCCCTCACGACCCGCCCGTGCCGGAGATCGGCGACGAGTTCGCCGCCGCCCGCGCACTGATCGACCTCGGTCACCAGCTCCTCCGGGCCGGCCTCGCCGACTCCGCCGCCAACGACCGTACGGCGGCCGGCTGAGGCACCGCGCCGCAGACCGGCGTCGGAGCCGGAGCGGCGTCGGAATGTCCGGCAGGTTCGCGCGGGAGGCCGCGATGAGCACGTCAGAAGCAGTCCCCACCGACACCGGGGCCTGGGTGGTGGCCCGCCCGGGCCCGATCGGCGTGGCGCGGCCCGGGCCACTGCGGTGGGAGCGGCGTCCGCTCTCCCCTCCCGGGCCGGACGAGATCCTCGTCGAGGTGGAGGCCTGCGGGGTGTGCCGCACCGACCTGCACCTCGCGGAGGGGGACCTCGCCCCCAGGATCGCGGGGTGCACTCCCGGCCACGAGGTGGTCGGGGTCGTTCGCGCGGTCGGCACCGCGGTCGACGGGTTCACCGTCGGGAGCCGGGCCGGCGTCGCCTGGCTCGCCCGGACCTGTGGCTCCTGCCCCTACTGCCGCAGCGGCCGGGAGAACCTCTGCCCGGACTCGCGCTACACCGGCTGGGACCGGCACGGGGGCTACGCCGGCCACCTGACCGCTGCCGCACGATTCGCCTACCGTCTGCCCGAGGGCCCGCCGGCCGAGGAGCTGGCCCCGCTGTTGTGTGCCGGGATCATCGGCTACCGGGCCCTCGAACGGGCCGAGCTCCCCGCCGGCGGCCTGCTGGGCGTCTACGGTTTCGGGGCGTCCGCACACCTGACCGCCCAACTCGCCCTCGCCCGGGGCGCACGGGTGGCGGTGTTCACCCGTGCCGCACCAGCGCGACGCCTGGCCCTGGAGCTGGGCGCCGAATTCGCCGGCGACTCGTACGACCCGCCCCCGGAACCGCTGGACGCCGCCATCCTGTTCGCCCCGGTCGGCGAACTCGTGCCGGTCGCTCTGGCCGCGTTGGACCGTGGCGGCACGCTCTCCGTCGCCGGCATCCACCTCAGCGACATCCCGGCGATGAACTACCAGAGGCACCTGTTCCAGGAACGCACGCTGCGCAGCGTCACCGCCAACACCCGTGCCGACGGCTCGGCCTTCCTGGCGGAGGCTGCCCGGACCCGCCCGGTCGTCCGGGTGACCCGCTACCCGCTGCAGCGGGCGGACGCCGCCCTCGCGGACCTTGCCGCGGACCGGGTCACGGGGGTCGCCGTGCTCGTCACGGCGTAGCGAAGCCGCTGACCAGCGGCGCGGGGGCCCACCGCGTCACGCCATCTCGCTGGAACACGCCGCGACCGGCGCCGCGCAGATCATGCCCGACCACCCGGCGCTCCGTGAGATCTGGGGGCGGATCCGCCACCTTCGTGCGCTGTGCGGCGGGCGCCGTGGACGGCTACGGGCCCTCGACTGCCGCCGACCACGCGGCCGCTCTCGTCGCGGTGCTCACCGACGCCGCGTTCCGGGACCGTTCGACACATGCCGCCCGGCGGACCGCGACCTCCCCATCCTCCACCTGGGCGTCCATCGCGGAACGGTGGAAGGGCCTGCTCGCCGAACCCGGCTGACGCCGTGCCCGGCCGCGGCAGGCACGTCCCCTCACGAGCGTCCGTGCCCACCTCGGTCCGTACCACGTCCGGCCGCGCCGCGGTTAGCACGTCGTCCAGGCCCATCCCGCCACCGCCCTCCTCACCGCCGCCGCCGACGCGCAGTTGCTCGTCGTCGGCAACCGCGGGCACGGCGGCTTCACCGAAGCCCTCCTCGGCTCGGTCAGCCAGCACTGCGTCCACCACGCGCACTGTCCGGTCGTCGTCGTGCGCGGCGAGCCCGAGGATTCCCCGACTGTCTAGACCGTCCGTGGAAGCGGTGGCGGGAACACGTCCGCCGCCCGCCCTGCGCACGGTCAACCATCCTTCGGAGAAGGGAGGTTCGCCACCGGACGAGAGCAACCGCGAACACCTCGGCCCGGACGCCGCGCCGCCCCGCCGTCTCGTCCGCGGCCCGCCCCGCGGCCGACCCTAAGGTGTGCGCATGGTTATGGCATTCGCCGAGGGCCCCGAGCCGCCCGTGCCCGGACCGTGCGCCCCGAGCCGTGAACCCGGTCCCGCCCCGGTGAACGCCCGTCCGGGCGGCGCTCCGCTGCTCCCCCGACCCCATTCCCCGGAGCCCCGGCCCCCGTCCGAGCCCCCGTCCGCGCCCGAGCGCGAGCGCGGGGTCGAACGCCACCTGGACCGGCTCTACCCTCCCGTGCCAGGCGGCCTGGACGTGTGGCTGCCCGGCGGACACGCCGGCGACCTGTCCGCCGAGACCGAACAGGCCCTCGACCGACGCCTGCACCGGGCCCTGGCCGCACCCGTCCGGCACGTGGTCGAGGCCGGCGGGAAGCGCTGGCGCCCCGCACTGCTGACGCGGATCATCGAGCTGCTCGGCGGCGACGGCGAGCGCTTCGGCGTACTGGCGGCGGCCCTGGAACTCGCCCACACCGGCTCCCTGGTGGTGGACGACGTCCAGGACGGCTCGACGACGCGCCGCGCGAGGCCCGCCGCGCACGAGGTCTACGGTCTGCCGGCCGCCCTGACCGCGGGCACCTGCGCCTACTTCGCCTTCGACCACGCCATCGGCCTCTGCGCCCCCGACGATCCCGAACTGCGGGGGCGGACACGCGAGATCATCCTCGCCGCGCTGCGGGCGGCCCACGCCGGGCAGGCCCTCGACATCCAGGGCCACGGCCGCGAGCTGGAGCAGGCCGTCACCACCGGTGACAACCGCCCGCTGCTGGAACTGGTGCTGGCCACCCACCGGCTGAAGACCGGTGCCCTGGTCGGCGCCTGCTGCCGGATCGCCGCGCTCACCGCCGGCGCCGGTCCGGCTCTGGAACGGGCGCTGCTGCAGTGGGGGACGGCCCTCGGCACCGCCTACCAGATCACCGACGACGTGGCCGACCTGTGCGGCGTCACCGACCGGAACGGCACCCCGACGAAGCGGGTGGCGGAGGACCTGCGCAACGGCAAGGTCACCCTGCCGCTCGCCCACGCCGTCACGCTGCTCCCCCGCCCCACGGCCGAGGCCCTGTGGGCCGCCGTCCGCGGCGGCGACGCGACCGAGGCCGACGTCCGGGCGGCCCGCACCACCCTGCTCGACTGCGGCGCCGTCGCCGCGAGCGAGGACCACGCCGACCGCCTGCACACCGACGCCTGGCGCACCCTCGAACCGCTGCTCCCCCGCACCGTGGACGCCACCCGCCTCCGCACGGCGGGCCGGCGGGCCGTGTTCGACGGCCTCGGCTCCGAGGGTCGGCCGCCGGACGGGCCCTGATCGCCGCCGGGCTCCGCTCCGGCCGACCGGGGGCCGCGGAGCCCGGCGTCAGGCCGGCGCGGCGCCGGGCGAGCCCCCCCTCCTCGTGCCACAGCCCGGCCTCAGGCCAGGGCGGGGTGGACGAGCCGTCCGTGGTGGATGAGTGAGGCGGCCTGCTTCAGGCGGCGCACCCGGACGCTGATCTCGTACCCCCTGATGCCCTCGACGCCGGCGAATCCGGTGCTGAGGTACCGGTAGAAGTCCGCGGTGTCCTTGCAGATGACGACGACCATCAGGTTGTGCTTGCCGCTGACGGCCGCGGCGAAGGCGCACTCGTCGTGCCGGCTGAGCTCCTCGCCGATCCGGTGCAGCCGGGGCAGGTCGACCTGGAGCCAGAGCGTGGCGTTGAGCCCGTAGCCGAGCCGCTCCGGCAGCGTGTCGATGTCGTAGATCAGGGAGCCGCTGCCCTCCAGGGCCTCCAGGCGGCGGGCGACGCGCGGTTTGGACCAGCCGGTGACCTCGGCGAGCCGGGTGTGCGACACCCGGCCGTCCTCCGCCAGGGCCGCCAGCAGGGGCCCGTCCTCGTCGGTCGGGGGGATCGGCGGCCCGGCGGGCGTGGGGCGCTCCGCCGTGAGCCGGCGCACCTGCTCGTCGGTGAGCGAGCCCTCCCGGCCGGTCCAACCGTCCGCGCCCGGGGTGCCGAAGGCGTGGATGAGGAGGTCGACGCTCAGGTCGAGGACCGAGGCCGCCTTCGGGAGCTGGCGCAGCAGGACGTCGTCGCGGCCGGTGCCGGCCGGTGAGCGGATGATGCAGTTGATCTCCGATCCACCGGAGGCGATGCTGGCGTAGGCCACCTCGGGCCGGCGCGCGAGCGATTCCGCGAGGGGGTCGACGGCGTCCGGGCGGCAGCGCAGCCGGGCGATCCACTCGGACTGGCCGTGGGCGGCGGCACTGCTCAGTCCGACCACGCGCAGGACCCCGTCACGGCGCAGGGCGTTGTAGCGGCGCGCCACCGTCTGTTCGGACACCCCGACGATCTCGCCGAGGCGGCGGAAGGAGATCCGCGGGGCGCAGTGGAGGCCGTGGATGATTGTGCGGTCCAGATCGTCGGGCATGGGGGAATCCTCACACGGCCGGCGGCCGCGCTGGAGGTTCCGCGACGTCTACCGGGATCGCCTGGGGATTCGGCGCGGCCGGGGACGAAGCTGTACAGCGCTCCGCGGGTGATCGGCGGCGGCGCCGCTCCCGGCGGCGGTCCGCCGGCGGGCCCGCGCCGGGAGCGGGCGCGCCGGACGGCGGCGCCCATCCAGCCGACGGTGTCGTCCGACACCCTCCGCAGCCGAAGGAACGTCCTCGTGAATTCCGCAACGATGCAGGGCCCCAGGGCCGGGCGGGGCATCACCCTCGTCATGGCCTGCCTGGGCGTCTTCGTCGCCTACCTGCCCGTCACCACCGTGTCGGTGAGCCTTCCGGCGATCCAGCGGGCGCTGGGCGCGTCGACGTCCCAGCTGTCCTGGGTGTCGGACGCCTTCGTGCTGCCGATGGCCGCGCTGATCCTGACCACCGGCGTGTGGGGCGACGTCCACGGCCGCAAGCGGGTGTTCCGGACCGGCACGGCCCTCTGCGCGCTGGGGGCGACGGTCTCACTGACGTCGGGCTCGGTGCAGTGGCTCTGGGTCGGCCAGGTGTTCTCCGGCCTCGGGGCGGCGGCGCTGCTGCCCACGACGCTGGCCCTGATCGGCCACGCCGTCCCCGACCACCGGGAGCGGGGGAGGTTCATCGGCCTGTGGGCGATGTCCCTGCTGGCCTCGCTCGCCGTGGGGCCGCTGATCGCGGGCGTGCTGCTGGAGCACGTCGCGTGGCGCTGGATCTTCCTCCTGCCCGTGCCGGTGTCGCTGGTCGTCCTGGTCGTGGCCGCGTTCCGGCTGCCCGACTCTCGCGCACCGCACGGCCGCCGGCTTGACTGGCCGGGCCAGATCACCGCCGCGGTGACCGTCACCGCGGTCGTCTACGGCGTCATCGAGGGCGGTGCGAACGGCTTCGGCGAGCCCGCCGTGGTCGGGGCCCTGGTGCTCGGCGCACTCGGCGCGGCGGTGTTCGTCGCGGTCGAGCGCCGCAGCTCCAGCCCGATGCTCGACCCGGCGCTGTTCCGCAGTCCCGCCTTCACCGCCACCGCCCTGGTGGCCATGATCAGCTTCCTGGGGCTGATCGGCTTCTTCTTCGTGCTGAGCCTGTACTTCGGCGTGGTCCAGCACCTGACGACCCTCCAGGCGGCCTCGCGGATGGTGATGGTCTCCGGGGCGTCCCTCGTCGCCAGCGTGCCGGTCGGCCGCCTGATGCACCGGGTGTCCGCCCGGATCATGATCACCGGCGGGCTGGTGGTCACGGCGGGCTCGCTGCTGTCGCTCACCGGCCTCGACGCCCACACCTCCTTCGGTTCGATCGCCTGGCGGCTGGTCCTGCTCGGCCTGGGCCTGGGCGCCGTCCTCACCCCGATGACCGCCTCCGCCGTCTCCGCCGTCCCGCACCACCTGGCCGGGATGGCCGCGGCCGGCAACAACGCCTTTCGGCAGGTCGGCGCCGCCCTCGGCCCCGCCGTGCTCGGCAGCCTGCTGACCACCCGCGCCCTCCACGCGCTCCCCGGTCACCTCGCCGAGGCGGGCGTCCCCGCGCAGACCGGCGAACGCGTCCTCGCCACCGCCCGGGAACACGGACTGGCCGCCGTGGCCGGGCTGGATCTGGACACCGCCACCGGGCAGGCCCTCGCCGCCCTGGGCGGGTCCTTCCTCGACGGTCTCCGGCTGTGCCTGGTCGTGTCGGCCTCGCTCGCCCTGCTCGCGGCCCTGGCCTGCGCCGTGCTGCTGCGGCCGGCCTCCTCGGCGGGGCGCCCCTCGGCGGTCGCCGCCGGATCCGCCGCCGCGCCGGCCGGGGCGGGCCCGGCGGCCCGGACCACCGACGGAGCCGCGTCCGGCCCGGAGCCGGTGCGCACGCCGTGACACCACGTCCCGTGCCCCGGACCGGATCCGGGGCACGGGACGTCAGCGGGTGCCGGGCAGGAGGCGTCCGGGAGGCCGCCGGGAGGTCAACGGCCCTGGAGGGCCTTGACGTTGTCGCCGAAGCTCCAGCCCTTCGAACCGTCCCAGTTGATCGACCAGGTCATCAGCCCCTTCAGCGAGCCGCTGAAGGCGTTCCACGACTGGCTGACCAGGCCCGGCGCCATGTAGCCGCCACCGGCGCCGGGTTGGGCCGGCAGGCCGGGAACCTGCTTGTCGTAGGGCACCTTGACGGTGGTGCCCTGGATGGTGAGGCCGTTGTTCAGGCAGGTGGTCTGCACGGTGAAGCCCTGCACGGTGCCGGCCTGGTAGGAGTCGCCGGAGCAGCCGTACATGCTGCCGTTGTAGTACTGCATGTTCAGCCACCACAGCTGCCCGTTGTCGGCGTACTTCTTGATGATCGGCAGGTAGGCGCCCCAGATCGAGCCGTAGGTGACGCTGCCGCCGGTGACGTAGGCCGTCTCGGGGGCCATCGTCAGGCCGAAGCCCGCCGGCATCTGGGCGAGCACGCCGTCGATGATGCGCACCAGGTTGGCCTGGGAGGCGGAGAGCGTGTTGATGTTGCCGCTCCCGGACAGGCCGGTCTCGATGTCGATGTCGATGCCGTCGAAGTTGTACTTCTTCAGGATCGGGACGACGGTCGCCACGAACCTGTCGGCGACGGTGCTGGAGCTCAGGTCGATGCCCGCGGCGGCTCCGCCGATCGACATCAGGACGGTCGCCCCGGCCGCCTTGGCCTGGCACATCTCGGCGGGGGTCGAGACCTTGACGTTGGCGTCCATGCCGTCCTGCCACAGGACGGTGCCGTCGGAGAGGATCACCGGGAAGGCGGCGTTGATGACGTTGTAGCCGTGCGCGGCCATCCGGCTGTCCGTGATGGGGACCCAGCCCATGCCGGGGTGGACGCCGTTCGCGGCGCCGTCCCAGTTCTCCCAGTACCCCTGCAGGACCTTGCCGGACGGCTTGGGCTTGGTCGGGCAGGTGTCACCACCGGGCGGGGCGGTGGTGGGCGGCGCCGTGGTGGGCGGGGCGGTGGTCGGCGGCGCCGTGGTGGGCGGCGCCGTGGTCGGTGTGGCGGTCGGCGTGGGGGTGCTGCCGCCGGGGCCGGTGAGCGACACGTCGTCCGCGTAGTACGCGGGCTGCCCGTACCAGCCGTGCAGGTAGACGGTGACGGAGGTGGTGCTCGGCCCGGTGCTGAAGCCGACGCTGAGCTGGCCGTACGTCGCGCTGTTCGGCGTCCAGGTCGACTGGGCGCCCGACAGGCCGGTGCCGGTGGCGCCCAGGTAGACGTAGCTGCCCTGGACGTAGGCGCTCAGCGTGTACTGGGAGTTGGGCTGCACGCTGACGGTCTGGGTGCACTGGGCGCTGTCCTGGCCGGACGGCGTGGCCCTGAGCGCGGAGGCCCCGGAGTGGACGGGTGACGTGACGGCCGCGCCGGACCCGCCGGTGCAGGTCCAGTCGGAGAGTCCGGTCTCGAAGCCGGGGTTGGCCAGCAGGTTGGGGGTGGCGGCACCGGCCGTGACGGTACCGGCCACGGCGAGGCCCGCGGCGACGACGGCGGCGGCGCTCACCCCGGCGAGGGTGCGCCGGAGGACGGTCGGCCCGGGCCCGGTGCGGCCGGCGCTGTGGTTCGCCCGCGCGGCGTGCTCGACGCCCGCCCGGTGCGGGCGGGGAGCCCCGGGCGGCTCGGCGCCGGCCTGGGCGCCGTCGGGGCGGACGGGGTCCGGACCGGGGTGGAACCCGCCCGACGGGCGTGGAGTGCGCGACCTCCGACGGAACATGCTGTGCTCCCTTCCCGCCGAGCGTCATGGACATGACCGACGCGTGGGGGCGTGACGCCCGGCTCTGGGTGAGGTGGGGGGACATGTGGGGCTGTGCCGGACCGGATCGTAGGAGGGGTCGCAAGGCCGGGTCAATAGGTCTGGACCAATTGCGGGCAGGCTGGCCCGTTCCGGCGAACGACGCGCACACCGACGGGACCGTTGCCTCCGGCCAGTCCTGACGTCAGATCAGGTCTCCGCCGAGCCCCGGTGTCCCCTTGAGGCGCTGGTAGAGCACGTGGTGGGAGTGGCGCCTGCGGGTGACCAGCCCGGCCCGGTGCAGGATCTGCAGGTGGTAGGAGACCGTCGCCGGGCTCAGGTACAGCCGCTGGGCGAGCTCCGCGGTGGACCGGGGGTGGCCGAGCTCGGCCAGGATCCGCGCCCTCGTCGCGCCGATGAGCCTCGCCCCGCCCGACGGCGCCAGGCAGTCCGCGGGGGCCGCGGGATAGACGATCAGCGGGGTGCGGGGTGCGGGTGCGCCCGGCGGCTCACCCGCGCAGAAGATCGCCTGGTTGGCGAAGACGCTCGGCACCAGGATCACCGCGTCGGCCCGCAGCGTCAGGCCGTGCGGACTGCCCGGGCGGAGCCGGACCGTCAGTTCGCCGTCGCGCCACGCCAGGTTCGGGGCCAGCCGGTTGAGGGTGGCGGCGAGCCCGTGGTGCGCGATGTCGGTGGCCCGGGCGCTGACGTCCGCCTCCAGCCGGGTCCGGATGCCGGGCCAGGACGGCGCGAGGGCCGCGCGCCAGAACTGCGTCATCTCGTCCGCGAGGCGGTGCGCCAGGTACTGCTCCCCGCGTTCGAGGGCCCGGTGCAGCAGCCGCGGCGACGGCCGGTCCGAATCCGGGTCCCACGCATGGCCGTTGACGGCCAGCCCCAGCTCGTAGCCGATCCGTTCCGGCGGGGTGGTGACGACCCGGTGCAGGGCCGCGTCGAGGCTCGTCTCGAAGCCCTGCGACTCGGGCCGCAGGAAGTCCGGGGCGTAACCGCACGGCCCGCCGCCGCCCACCACGCCCAGCAACCCGAGCCGCTCCTGCGCCAGCGCCGCCCCGGCCCGGGCCCGCCACTCGGCGCTGAGCACCTTCGGCGTCCGCCCGAAGGCGTAGAGCAGGTCCTTCGCCGAATCCAGCGGGGACACCGCGAACCTGACGCTCCCCAGACCCTCGGCGCCCAGGCTGATCCGTATCACGGGCCGTACCCCCTCCGCACCGGCATCCGAAATCCATCGAATCACTCGACCGGCCCGAACGGCCCGGGATTCCCTGGATTCACCGCACCAGCCCGGCACCCCGACGAAGGGAACCACGACCATGACCACCCGCAGGACGCTCGCAGCGGCGGCCCTCGCCGCCAGCACCCTCGCCACCCTCGCGCTCGGCACCGGCAGCGCCCACGCCGTCACCTCAGGCATCTACTGCGGCGCGACCCAGCAGTTCGCCGGGGACGTCTACGCCCAGGCCTGCGTCAGCGTCAGCGGCACCTCCGTCTTCCCGCTCCTGCACGTCACCAACCACGGCAACCACGCGATCACCGGCGTGGTCTGGGTCAACCACCTCGGCAGCTACGAGGACTACAACACCTGTTACGGCATGACCGCGAGCGACCCGGGCTCCTGGTGCAACGCCGGCTGGGACCCGATCGGTGCGGGCGGCTACGCCCAGGCCCAGGGCCAGCTCGTCATCGACGGCTCCTGGTCCGGCAAGGTCTTCTCCCCCTCCGAGTACATCGGCTGACGCCGGTCCGGCGGGAGAACGGCTCCGCCCCGCGTGCCGGCCGGAGGCCTGCGCGCGGGGCGGAACACGATGCCGGGGTGCCGGGGCGGCGCCCCGGGCGGTGCGTCAGACGGCGGGACCGCCGGTGACCAGGGCCGTGATCGCGTCCCGGAGGTCCGGGCCGAGCTCGCCCCAGCCCTCCTTGTAGCCGTAGACGCCGGCCAGGGTGCGGGCCTCGTAGTCGCCGTTCATGATCTCGACGTCGTCCGGCGTGATGAGCGCCGGGTGGGCGACGCCGACGGCCCCCGAGACCTTCAGCAGCTCCTTGCGCAGGGTGCGCAGGTAGACGGCGGCCCGGGTGGCCTTGGAGGCCGGGTCGAGGCCGCGGGCCAGCCACGGGTTCTGGGTCGCGATGCCGGTGGGGCACTTGTCGGTGTGGCACTTCTGCGCCTGGATGCAGCCGATCGACAGCATCGCCTCACGGGCCACGTTGATCATGTCGACGCCCAGGGCGAAGGCCACGGCGGCGTTCTCGGGCAGGCCGAGCTTGCCGGAGCCGATGAAGGTCAGCTCGTCGGTGAGCCCCAGCTCGGCGAAGGTCCCGTAGACCCGGGAGAAGCCCATCCGGAAGGGCAGCGACACGGAGTCGGCGAACATCCGCGGCGCCGCGCCGGTGCCGCCCTCCCCGCCGTCGACCGTGACGAAGTCGACCCCGCGGTCACCGCGCGCCATCAGCGTGGCCAGCTCCTGCCAGAAACCCGCCTCGCCCACCGCGCTCTTGACGCCGACCGGCAGGCCGGTCTCGGTGGCGAGCAGCTCGACGAAGTCGAGCATCGAGTCGACGTCGCCGAAGGCGCTGTGCCGCGACGGGGAGGCGCAGTCCTCGCCGACGGGGATGCCGCGGATCGCGGCGATCTCCGGGGTCACCTTGGCACCCGGCAGCATCCCGCCGAGCCCCGGCTTGGCGCCCTGGGAGAGCTTGATCTCGATCGCCCTGACCGGGGCGCCGGCGACGACCTCCTTGAGCTTGTCGAGGTTGAAGCTGCCGTCCTCGTTGCGGCACCCGAAGTACGAGGTGCCGAGCTGGAGGACGAGGTCGCCGCCGTTGCGGTGGTACGGCGAGAGGCCGCCCTCGCCGGTGTTGTGCAGCGTGCCCGCGAGCGCCGCCCCCTTGTTGAGGGCCGTGACGGCCGCACCGGAGAGCGAGCCGAAGCTCATCGCCGAGATGTTCACCACGCTCGCCGGCCGGAACGCCCGGGCGCGGCCGCGCGGCCCGCCCAGCACCTTGGCCGAAGGCAGCGGGGCCTGCGGGTCGTGGGTGTCGGGCAGGGCGCCGGCGAAGGTCCGCTGCTTCAGGTAGGCGTGCCCCTGCACGTGCTCGACGTCGAGCTCCGTCCCGAAGCCGAAGTAGTTGTTCTGCTCCTTCGCCGACGCGTAGATCCAGGTGCGCTGGTCCCGGCTGAACGGGCGCTCCTCCTCGTTGGAGGTCACGATGTACTGCCGCAGCTCCGGCCCGATCCGCTCCAGCAGGTAGCGGGCGTGCCCGACCACCGGGAAGTTCCGGAGCAGCGCGTGCCTCCTCTGGGTGAGGTCGCGGGCGGCCAGCAGGGCCACCGCCGTCGCGGCGGCGGCAGCGCCGATCTTCCGGGCTTGCATGGACGGTCCTCCTCGGTGCACGACCCCGTCGCCGTGCGGTGGAGTCGCTGTGTCCTGTCGGGCGGTGGACGGCGGGCACGGGGCCGGGCAGGCGGCAGCGTCCGTCGAAGAATGCGACACGATGGTAAGAGGCCGACCGAACGGGCGTGCGGCCAGGGTCCGCTCCGGACCGCGGACCGCCCCCGGCGGGGCCCCGACCACCCCCGGTGGGGCCGCGGACGCCTGGCGTTCCGGTGCCCAGCAGACGGCATTCAGCCGGCGTACACGCCGTTTCAAGCTTGTGACATCAGAGTTCGGCCTCGTGCCTACCTCACACTCGCGTGCCGGCGTCGCCTCCGTGTGCGCCGCGGCTTTGACGTTCTCAGGACTGGTCGCCACCGGGCTCGTCGCCGCGCAGCCCGCGGCCGCCGCGGACCCGGCCGGCTACCAGAACGTTCGGATCAACGAGGTCACCTCGTCGAACAACGACACCGTGGAGCTCTTCAACACCGGCTCGACCGCCGTGAGCATCAGCGGCTGGAAGATGTCGGACGACGGCTTCTCCCCGCAGTCGTTCAGCCCGTCCTCCACCACCATCGCGGCCGGCGGCTTCGTCACCTTCAACTCCCCCAAGGGGCTGGGCGACTCGGACAAGCTGGTGATCTACACCGCCGACGGCACCGTGGTCGACCGCGTCGACTGGGCCTCCGGCGCGGCGAAGCCCGCGATGGCCCGCTGCGGCGGCGACGGCACCGGCGCGTGGGTGACCACGACCGCCGCGACGACCTTCGGCAGCGCCAACGCCCCGGGCTGCCCGTCCTCCCTCCCGGCGGCGAGCCGCATCCGGATCAACGAGGTCACCTCGGACGGCGCCGACACCGTCGAGCTGTACAACGGCGGCACCAGCGCCGTCGGCATCGGGTCGTGGAAGTACGTCGACAACGACACCACCCACGCCCCGGTCTCGATCTCGTCCTCCTCCCCGAGCGCCACCAGCATCCCCGCGGGCGGCTACGTCACCTTCAACTCCACCCTCGGGCTGGGCGACAACGACTCCGTCCTGCTCCTCGACGGCAACGGCACCACCGTGGACTCGGTGACCTGGGCGACGGGCGGCGCCAAGCCCTCGGACGAGCGCTGCGCCAACGGCACCGGCTGGTTCCGGACCGCCGTGACCGCGACGCCCGGCGGCGCCAACTCCTGCACGGGCGCCGGTGGCGGCGGTGGCGGCGGACAGACCGGCCACCTGCTCGGCGGCGGCGGCGCGCTCACCAGCGGCTGCACCCCCGAGGCCCCCGGCGGTACGGGTTCCACCCCGGCCGGCACCCTGGCCTGGCCGGGCGGCCTGGACGTCACGATCGCCGACAACGTCTGCGCGTTCACCACCTCCACCGGCCCCGAGGGCCGTGACCTGAGCGGCCTGGCCTTCGACCCGGCGAACCCGTCCGTGCTGTGGGCCGCGAAGAACAAGAACTGGCTGTACAAGCTGGTCAAGAGCAACGGCAAGTGGGTCCCGGACCCGTCGTGGAGCGCGACCGGCAAGCAGATCCGCTTCGCGGGCGGCACCGGCCAGCCCGACTCCGAGGGGCTGACCGTCGGCGCCAACGGCCACGTCTACGTGACCTCCGAGCGCGACAACGGCAACAACACCGTCCCCAAGGACACGATCATGGAGTTCGACCCGGCCGCGACCGGCTCGACGCTCACGCCGATCCACCAGTGGGACATGACCTCGCAGTTCCCGCAGCTCGACACCGGCAGCAAGGACGACGCCAACCTGGGCTTCGAGGGCGTCGGCTACGTGCCCGACAGCTGGCTGACCGCGAACGGCTGGGTCGACCCGCTCACCGGTGCCGCCTACAACCCGGCGAACTACCCGCTGCACGGCGCGGGCCTGTTCTTCGCCGGCCTCGAGTGGGACGGCACGCTGCACGTCTACGGCCTCAACTCCGACGGCACCTTCACCACCTTCGGCACGATCGCCACCGGCAAGGTCTCCGTGATGGACGTGACCTTCGACGCCGGGACCCAGCGCATCGTGGCGACCTGCGACAACACCTGCGGCGAGACGCACACCTTCCTGAAGGTCAACGCCTCGGGCGCGATCGTCCCGGACGTGACCTACACGAACCCCGCCGTCATGCCGGTCGACAACCTGGAGGGCTTCGCGCTCGCGCCGACCTCCACCTGCGTCAACGGCTTCCGCGAGGCGGTCTGGAGCGACGACGGCATCTACGGCTTCGGCTCCGGGACTTCCTCCTACGGGCACTCGCTCTACAGCGGCACCTTCCCCTGCTGAACCGTCCGACCGCCGAGTGAGCGGCGCGGGAGCCCGTCGGGCACCCGCGCCGCGCGCAGTTCCGGAGCTCCCGGCAGACGGGGTCACGACCGCGACCGTCCCCGTCCGGCGGGAGCTTCGTCGACGGGTTGACGGGCACCGGAACCGGCCCGGACCGCCTCCCGGCGGTCCGGGCCGACCGCTCCGCGCCGGGCCCCGCCGCCTCCGGCGCCTGTCGGCGGCGGCTCAGTGCGGCCGCACCGGCACGTGGCGCAGCGGCACCATCGTGGAGGTCCCGATGCTGGAGTTGGCCCGGCGGAACTGTTCCGCGACCCGCCCGCAGCCGGGGCACTCCTGCAGGTGCCGGGCCAGCTCACGGGCCCGGCGGCGGCCCGGGCGGCGGGCGGCTCCGGTCAGCACCGACGTGAAGTACAGGCACCCCTGCCCCGTGCCCTCGTCCAGGTGCGCGCTCAGGTACGCCTCGCGCAGGCCCCCGCGGGCGCGGGCCGCGAGGGAGCGCACCCCGCTCGGGGTCATGCTCATCCGCTGGGCGACGGTGGCGGCGGACTCGCCCTCGACCACGAAGAACCAGAGCAGCACCTGCCACCGTTCGGGGAGGGCGCGGTAGGCGCCGGCGATGAGCGCCGTCTCCTCGGCCGCGAGCAGCGCGTCCTCGGTCTCGGCCTCGTCGGCCAGGCACTCCGCCCAGGTGTGGAAGTCGGCCGCCAGGACGACGCGGTCCCTGGTCTGGGCGCTCCACTCCATGGCGGTCCGGCGGACGCAGGCCTTCAGGTAGGGGCGCCAGGCGTGCCGGGGGCCACGGCCGCGGGCCACGGACTGGTAGGTGCTGGCGTAGGCCTCGGCGGCGAGGTCCTGGGCCGTCTGCTGGTCCCGGCAGAAGTGGCGGGCGTAGGCGAGCACGGCGCCGTGGTGCCGGGTGAAGACCTCGGCCATGACCTCCCGGATGCGGGAGGCGCCGGTCGGGGTCGGTGTGGTGAGCACCTCCGCGAGTTCGGCGTCGCTCAGGGCGCTCAGTCCCGGTTCGCGGGTGCTGGTCAGAAGGGTCACCTTGTCCTCCTCGGCTATGGCCTTCGTCCGGCGGGGAGCTCGCGGGCCCGGCCGGTGGCACGGCCGCAAGGGCCGGAGTCGCCTGGACGAAGGTCGCGACGGCGGTCTGCTGCTGGGCCGTCGGGACGGTGTGGCGGGAAGGGCCTCAGCACACCAGTCCCACGGGTTTCGGGGCAACCGTCCGGGGGGAGCCGTGCGCCGGGTGATTCCGGATCCGAATGTGCGGAGTCGGTGTGCGGCCCGCCGGGCGGGTCCGGGGTGGTGCGGGAGGGGCCCGGGGGGTGGGCCTCGGCCCCGTCCCGGCCCGTGGCGAGGTCTCGTCAAGTGCCGGGGCCCCCGGATAACAGAAAAGGTCATACGGCATTCGCATGGTTGAACGACCCCCGCCGGCCGGGGCATGACACCGTGCCAGGCGTGTTCCGTAACAGCGTACTTGGGGCGGACACGCCGCCGGACGTACGCCGGCGAGGGCCCCCGCCGGCCCGACGCCGGTGGGGGCCCTCGCCCTTGTCGTCACTGCTCTCGCTGCCGCCCCGGGGCGTCACCCGCCTTCCGTGTGCGCGTGTCCGCCGGTGTGGTCGGCGCCGCCGACGACCGTCCCGCCGAGCAGCCCGTGCAGGAGGTCCGTGGTGGCGTCGGACAGCACCACCACCCATTCGTCGCCGACCAGGTACGACCCGCCGTAGGCCCGCGCCTCCTCGATCCAGGCCTGCTGGGCGCGCGGGGTGGGGAAGGTGGCGATCCAGGTCTCCTCACCGCCGACGGTGCACAGGCCCTGCCGGAGGTCCGCCGCGTCGGCGGTGATCTCCGCCGCACAGCCGATCCGCTGCGCCAGCTCCTCGACGGAGCTTCCGCCCGGTCTCCGTGCGGCCTGCGAGGTGCCGGCCTGCGAGGTGCCGACCAACCCGCCGGATCCCCAGAGCAGTTCGGTGGCCCCGAGGGCGAGCAGGACGGTCAGCGCGGCCCACTTGAGCGGGGCGCCGACGCGCCGGCCGGGGCCGGCCGGCGCGAGGGCGGGGCCGGGAAGCCTCACTTGCCCGTCGCCGGCTTGCCCTGCGGGTTGATGGCCGTCCACTGGTTCCCGGCCAGTCCGTTGCCGAGGGCGTCACCGTAGCCCTTGTCGCCCGAGTAGACGTACACCGGCGTGCAGTTGATGCTCAGCTGCCAGGTGCCGTCCGGGCGCTGCATCTTGCCGACGAGCTTCGGGTCGACGCCCTTGATCTTGGCCGGGTCCACCGGCGCCGCGGGCATCCAGGTCTTGAGGCAGTCCCCCTCGCAGTTGGAGCGCATGGGCCAGGCGGTGTCCTTCCCGTAGTGGTAGAGGGTCCGGCCGTGGGCGTCCACCATGATCGGGCCGAGCTGGGGGTGGTCGAAGATCGAGAGCTGCGCCCCGGCCGGGGGCTGCGGGGAGGACGGCGGCATCGGGGCGGCCGTCGCCGTGGGCGCGGCAGTGGGCGCGGCCGTGGCCGTCGCCGTGGCCGTCGCGGACGGCTGCGCACCGGCACCGGCGCTCGCGGCCTTGGACCCGTCCGGCGCCAGGGCGTGCCAGGTGCCGCCCACGCCCTCGCCCTTGGTGTCACCGGGCGCGGTGTCCTGCGCGTAGCGGTAGGCGGGCCAGCCACCCACCGTCAGCTGGTGGGAGCCGTCACCCCGGACGATCTCACCGAGCTTGGCCTGGTCGATGCCGGTGCCCGCCATGGTCATGGCGTCCTTGGTGACGGGCGGCCAGGTGGTGGCACAGGCGCCGGCGCAGTTGGACATCGGCGGCTTGGCCGTGTCCTTGTCGAACCGGTAGAGCGTGAAGCCCTGGCCGTCCGTCAGGACGGAGCCGAGCTTGTCGTCCACCCGGACGGCCAGCTGCCCGCCGGGTCGGCCGCCGCCGGCCGCCGGCGAGGCCGAGGCCGACGATCCGTAGTCGCCGTAGGAGCCGTAGCCACCGGCCGGGGCCGGCGCCGTCGCCCCGGCCAGCTGCCCGGGGTCGGTGCTCCCCTTGGCGGATTCGGCGCTGCTGCTGCCGTTGCCGAAGGCCGCCATCAGCACGAGGCCGGCCAACAGGAGGCAGACCGCCACCAGTCCGTAGCGTTTCGTGGTCGTCGTCAAGGTGTTCCTTGCCTTTCCATCGATGGAGCCAGGGATCCCACGGGCGGTACGAGCCCGGGATCCGAAGGGGTACGGGACCGGACCGGTCGGGTCCGGAGCGGGTGGAACGGTGGCGCGCGGGCCGCGGCGCGGCGGCTCACTGGATCCGCAGCGCCAGGGCCGGGCAGCGGTCGACCGCGCGGGCCGCCTGCTGGAGCAGCTGCGGCGGGACGGGCATCACACCGGCGGAGGGGAAGCCGTCCGCCTCCAGGCTGATGACCTCGGGCAGGACGCTGGTGCAGAGCCCGTGGGCCTCGCAGAGCGTCCAGTCCACGACGATGCTCCCGGCGCTCTCCACGGCCGGCATCGGGAGCACGCCCTGCACGGGCCGGCCGCAGCCGTAGCGCTGCCCGTGCAGGTGCAGGTCCTCGTCGAAGACCTCCAGGGCCGAGGCCACGAACCGGGAGGCCGCATCGGGGTGGCTGCACGCACCCCGGCCGGTGACCGCCCGCATCCTGGTCTCGACGACGTCCAGGGCGGCCCGGCCGCCGCCGCGCACCACCTCCTCCAGCGCCTTCACCAGGGCCGGCAGCCCGAGGTAGCACGGCCCGCACTGGCCCGCCGTCTCGTCGGCCAGCCAGCGGGCGACCCGGAGCACCTCGCCCAGCGGGCAGGTGGTGTACGGCAGCGGCAGGATCGCGCCGGCGCCCAGGGCCCCGCCGAGGCTGCGCAGGGACTGCCGGGACACCTCCGCGGTGGCGGCGGCCGCCGGGGTCAGCCACGTGCCGTGGTAGCCGCCGGTCAGCACGCCCTGCCCGGCGTCCAGGCCGAACATCGCCAGCAGCTCGCCGAGCGGGACGCCGGTGGGCGTCTCCACCACCCGGGAGCCGGCGAGGGTCAGCAGGACCGTCCCCGGCTCCGCGGGGGTGCCGACCTCGCGGTAGGGCAGCGCCCCGAGGCGGGCCGCGACCGCGAGCTGCGCGTAGGTCTCGGCGTTGGAGAGCAGGGTCGGCACTCCCCGGACCCCGCTGTCGCTGGTCCGCACGCCGCCGCCGCGCGGCAGGGCGATCCCGCTGGAGATGCCGCGGGCCAGCGCGCTCCCCTCCCCCGAGACGAACCGCTCGGGGAGCCGGACGACGGACACCGGCACCCGGGTGACCCTCCGCTCGGCCAGCGCCCTGCGCAGCGACTGCTCAGTGTCCCCGCGGGTGACCCCGAGCGTCACCTGCTCGGCGTCCAGGGCGTCCGCCGCCAGCAGGGCGCCGTCCAGGACGAGGTGCGGGGTGCGCAGCAGCAGGGCCGCGTCCTTCAGGCAACTCGGTTCTCCTTCGGTGCCGTTGACCACCACGACCGGGCGGGCCCGGCGCCGGGCGGCCGCCTTGACGACGGCCCGGAGCTTGCGGGCGAACGGGAAGCCCGCCCCGCCCCGCCCCCGCAGGTCGACGTTCTCGGCGAGGTCGGCCAGCTCGTCGGCCGGCAGCGTCGGCATCCCGCCGTGCACGACCAGGTGGGCGCGGTGGTCCAGGCGCTCGTCGCGTTCGAGGCCGGCGAACAGGACCGGCCGGCCGAGCCAGGCGATCGGTGCACCGCTCATCCGTCCCGTCGCCGCCGTCCGGTGCCGAGGCCGACCCGCGGCCGGTCGGCCGCCTGCGCGCGGCCCGGGGCCGCGGGGCGGATCGGGGCGGCCGGGCGGACGGGGGCGCCGGGCCGGCGTTTGCTGCCACCGTTGCGCAGGGCCATCCGCAGCCCGAGCACCACGATCACGCCGACCACGGCCGCTCCGTAGAGGACGGAGACCCAGGGGGCGGGCAGCCGGCCCGCGTGCAGGCCGTGGACCAGGGCGGCGCCCCACGCCGGGTAGGCGCAGATGTGGACGATCCGCCACCGGCGCGCCCCGCCGGTCCGGGCCAGCAGCCCGCGGGCCGCCCCGGCGAGGGCCACGGCGAGGAGCAGGTAGCCGGCCAGGACGCCCAGTCCCAGGACCACCGGCCGGTGCGGGTCCGCGAAGGGGACGAACGCCGCGAGTGCGCCGATCCGGTGCTGGATCAGGTTCATCCACACGTGCAGGACGAGGAAGACCACGCCGGCGACGCCCATCGCCCGGTGGATCGCCTGGGCGGCCAGCCGGTGGACGGGGTAGAGCAGCAGCCGGTCGGTCGCGGCGAGGCCCCACAGCACCGCGGAGGAGAAGGACACCAGGGTGATGACCCCGGCGGCCACCCCGAGGAACGCCTGCAGCGCGCCGTTCACCGCCACGGCTGTCAGACCGAGTGCCACCGCGAGCACCGGGAGCAGCGACCAGGCCCTGCGCGCACCCGGGCCGCCGGGTTCGGGGCGGTCCCCGGCGGTGCCGTCCGGCACCGGCTCCGCGCCGGCGACCCGGCGCACCTGGCGTCCGCGGCCCGCCCTGCGCGCCCGGCCGGCCCTCGCCGGCCCGGCGGCCGAGTGCCAGGCCAGGCGTCCGTCCTCCGTCACCATCGCAGAGCCCTCCGGGCTGGTCGGGGTCATCCGCAGCGACGCCCCTCGTTGATGCAGCTCGCCATCTGGTCCAGCAGGTTGCGGTTCATCACGTTGATGAAGTCCCCGTGGTCGGTGATCGGGTTGTGGAGCTGCTCGGGGAAGGTGTCGACGGCGAAGCGCACGCCGGACGGCACGTCGTAGGCGACGCGCTCGGTCAGCTGGGGGATCGCCCGGAAGTTCTTCGGGCAGCTGCCGTCCGCCCGGGAGAAGGCGGTGTGGGTGCGGTGGTTGGCGCTGTCGACGTTCCGGCCGTCCCAGCAGTCCGGGAACTTCAGGGTCCGCACCACCCGGCTGCCGTTGGGGCAGATCGGGTACTTGTCGGCGAGCTGGCGGTCCTCGAAGCCGGTGCAGCTCCAGGAGGCGTGGGCGTTGGCCGGGCCGTTGGTCAGCGCCTTGGCGTCGCCGGTGATGATCCGCAGGAAGCGGGTCATCGGCTGGACCTTGTTCCCGGCGGCGGAGGAGTAGGTGATCCCGACCTCGGCCGGCTGCAGGATGCGCCCCACGTTGCGGTCCTTCCCGCCGCCCGGCGCCTTGGCGTCCTTCTCGGCGACGCCGTCGAGGACTCGCAGCACCGGCCAGTAGTAGGCCGACTGGTCGCCGTTGGAGCAGGTGGTGCCGGCGCCGGCGAGCTTGCCGTTGGCGGAGAACGCGTCGGTGACGAGGTTGCCGACGTAGTCGTGCATGTGGTGGGCGCCGTTGCTCACCCCGGGCGCCACGATCACGTTGTCGGGGTTGAGGTGGCGGTTCTCGTTGCGCCCGCACTGCGAGGTGAAGGTGCCGGTGGCCGGGCCGGTGCGGCTCGGTTTGGCGGTGTTCGGATTGACGGTCCTGATGTCGACGAAACCGCGCCCGAGGCCCTGCTTCCCGCCGGCCGCCGCCGCGTTGCGGTCGGCCGCCGCGCTCTTGTCCTCGGGGGCGTAGTCCTGGGCCGAGGAGTCGACCACCAGGTCGTGCCGGATGGCGCAGGTGGCGAGCCCGGAGACGTCCTCGGGCAGACCGGAGTCGGGGCCGGCACTGGCCGCGAGCTTGCGCAGGGTCGCCGACCGCTTGTCGGCCAGCTCGCCCATCACGCGCTGCTCGCCGCCTCCGGCGCCGGGCTCGGAGAGGCTGCGGTACGCGTCCGCCACCTGGACGTCGAGGTCGGCGAGGTCCTGGCCGACCTCGGGCTGGGCGGCCTCCGGCACCGAGGCCAGCGCGTCGCCGACGTCCGCGCAGGCGACGGTGCCCGGCTGGGTGCCGGCCGCCTGGGAGGCGGACTGCGGGGAGCGCGACGGGCGCTGCCCGGCGAACGCGGCCGCGGCGAGCACCGAGGCGCCGCTGACCGCCAGTATCCCGGCCAGCAGAAGGGCGAGTGCCTTCCGCCTGGCCGTGTCACGTTTGTGAATCCTCATCTTGGCACCTTCGGAACGGGATCGGGCCTGTGGGACAGGCGGGGGAATTCCTCTTCGCCGCGGGCGTGGGGGCAGCCGCGCGACGGGCGTTCAAGACACTCCCTAGCGCTGGGTCGCCGGGCCGGACGTGGGGCCCTGGCTCGGGCTCGACGGCGGGGAGGCGGTGGTGGCCGGCGGCCCGGAAAGGTCCCCGAATTTCACCAGGCCGGTTTCCTCCAGGACCGTCATGTGGTCGAGCACGGTGGAGTTGGCCGTGGTCGCGAGATCGCGGACGGTGGAATTCTGGGTCCCGGCGCGCACTTGGGCGACCACCGCGAACACCTGGCCGTGGGCATTGCGCACGATGTTCGCGAACAGCCGGTCGAATTCGGGCCCCTGGGCGTCGTCCAGCTGTTTCAGCCACGCCTTCTGCTGGGCGGAGGGTTCTTCCGGGACGCCCAGGCCCAGGGTTCTGGCCGTGTCCAGCACGGCCCGGTCGAGGTCGGTGTGTCCGTCGATCAGGTGCTGGCCGGCGGTCCTCACCTCGGCCGTGCCACCCTTGGCGACGGCCATCCGACCTGCGGGGATCTCCCACAGACCGGCCAGCCGGACCCGTTTGACGAAGTCCCGGTCGAGCGGGGTCAACGGCCCGGTCGGCGTCTGCACCGTGCCCGGCGACGCCTCCGCCCGCGGCGCGGTGCGGTACGAGCCCGCCGACCGCAGGACCGGGATCGCCAGGGCCGTCACCGTGAACACCACGGCCACGACCACGAGCAGGGTGGCGAGCCACCGCGGGGGGCGGTTCGCGCGGGGAATCCCGTAGACGGCCTTTCCGGGTTCGCGTTTCTTCCTCGAAGTAGACATCGACTTCCTCATCACGCCGGGATTCCGTTCACCGCCACCGGGCGGAACGGTTCGACGGCGTGCGCGCCGCGAAACCTCCCGGGAACCACCGGCCACTGGCGGGCCGGTCACCGTGAAAAGAGGCCGGAACCGGGGTTTCGTCCCGCGACTTTGCCCATCCTTTACCGATGGCGTTCGACGACGCCACGGCGGAGGGCCTTTCCCGACGCTTGTTCGACAATCCGTCAGCATGTGCGAGACGCCGAGGGAAGGCCACTGTGGCGCGAAGCCCGACAGGCGGTACATTGCCCTACCGGTCGGTACCGCAAGGCGCCGCACCGGCCCCCCGTGCCCCCTACCGTCCGGACGCGAGCGAGGCCATGTGCGACTGAACCTCAATCAACTGGCGATATTCGCCCAGGTCATCGAGTGCGGCGGCTTCTCCGCGGCGGGCCAGGTGCTGTTCCTGAGCCAGTCCTCCGTGTCGAAACAGGTGCAGAACCTGGAAATAGCCCTGCGGACCCAGCTGGTCGACCGCTCGGGCCCGAAGATCCGCCCGACCCTGGCCGGCGAGGTCCTGCTCGCGCAGTCCAGGGAGGTGCTCGCGCTCGCCGACCAGGCCGTCGCGGCCGTCCAGGCCGCGACCCTCCTCGCCGAGGACCCGCTGGTGATCGGCAGCACCAGCACGATCAGCGGGCACTTCCTGCCCTCCGTCCTGCTCGAACTGCGGCAGCGGGCCCCCGAGGTCCGGTTCAGCCTAGTCGTCGACAGCGCGGACCGGCTGGCCCAGGCCCTGGAGGAGGGCCGGATCGGTGTGGCGCTCAGCGGCGGCCCGCTGCCGCCCGGGCGCTACCGGGCGGAACGCCTCGCCGGCGACGACATGCTGGTCGTCTGCCCGGCCGACCACCCCCTGGCGGGGCGCGAGGTCACCCCCGCCGAGCTGTCGAACGAAACGTTCCTGCTGCGCGAGGCCGGGTCCCAGACGCGCCGCCAGCTCACCGACCTCCTGCACGGCTGGGAGCTGTCCGGCGCCCGGACGCTCGACCTGTGGGGCACCGAGGGCGTCAAGGAGGCCGTGCGGATCGGCCTGGGGGTGGGCCTGGTGGCGCACCGGTCCGTCCGCCTCGAACTCCGGCACGGCGAGCTGGCCGAGCTCCGGATCCACCCGGCCCCCGAACGCCGCACGGTGACGGCCGGCTCCACCCTGGCCCGGCCCCTGACGGCCTGCGAGCAACTCCTGCTCCTCGCACTCCGGGACGTCACCCGCGCACCCGCGCCGGTGTGACCTGCTCCTCGAAGGTGCGGCCCCCGCGGAGGCGCCACCGGTCCGCCGCCCGGCGGTGGGCGGCGGACCGGTGGGCGGCGGGTTTCAGGAGAGCTGGGACACCACCGCACCGACCTTGCCGGTGATCTCCGCGGGCAGCGGGACGTATCCCTTCGCGCCGATCGCCTGCTGGGCGGCGTCACTGGCGGTGTAGGTCAGGAAGGACTTGAGGGCGGGCAGGGTGGCGGCCTTGTTGCCCTTGTCGCACACGATCTCGTAGGTGACCAGGACGATCGGGTACGCGCCCTCCTGCCTGGTGGCGTAGTCGAGGGTCAGGGCGAGGTCGTCGCCGGTACCGGCGACCTGGGCACCCGCGAAGGTGGTGGCCGCGTTGGCGGCGGTCGCGTCGACCGGCTGCGACGCCCCGGTGGCGACGGCCGCGCTCTTCAGACCGTTCGTCTGGGCGTAGGACAGCTCCACGTACCCGATGGAGTTCTTGTTCTGCTTCACCTGGGCCGCGACCCCGGCGCTGCCGTTGGCCGACTCGCCGCCCTTGCCCGCCCAGGTCTTGCTCGGCGGGTACGGCCAGGCCCCGCCGGAGGTGGCGGCGAGGTAGGAGGTGAGGTTGGCGGTGGTGCCGGAGTCGTCCGAGCGGTGGATCGCCTCGATCCCGGCGGTCGGCAGGGTGACGCCGGGGTTGAGCGCGACGATCGCGGGGTCGTTCCACTGGGTGATCTCCGAGTTGAAGATCTTGGCGATGGTCGGCCCGTCCAGGACCAGCTTGTCCACGCCCTCCGCGTTGAAGACGATCGAGACGAGGCCCGCCACCATCGGCAGGTCGATGCCCTGGCCACCGGTGCAGACCTGCTTCGTGGCGTCCACCTCGGCCGGCTTCAGCGCCGTGTCCGACCCGGCGAAGGCCACCTTCCCGACGGTGAACTGCTGGATGCCGGCGCCCGAGCCGCCACCGCCGTAGTTGATCGTGATGCCCTGGCAGGCGGCGCTGAAGGTGGTCTTCCAGATGTCGATCGCGTTCGCCTGCGCCGTCGAGCCGGCCCCCAGGACCTCACCCGACCCGTTGCAGGCGATCGGCGATCCGCTCGCCCGGGCGCTCGCCGGGCTGCTCGCCGCGTCGCTCGCCCGGACGACCGCGGGGCCGCTCGCCTGCCCGGTCGACGCCGAGGTCGGGGTGTTCGCATCGGATCCGCACGCCGCGACCGACACGAGGACGGCGGCCGCGGTGGCGGCGTGGCGGAGGGTACGGCCGGGGAGGGTGGCCCGTCGGGGCATGCGCGGTCTCCTGGACGACGGTCGGCGGGGGACGCGGCCATCCTCGGCCCGCCTACCGGGCACGCCCGGCGACGACATGCCGCACACACGCGCCGTAGGTGAGGTGTTCACCTGCTGTACACCCACGGCTCCCCCGCGTGGGCGTCAGTCCTCGGTCGGGCCCAGGTCGGGACGGTCGCGCAGCTCGACGGTGGGCGCGGTGCAGGCGTGGAGCTCCAGGACGGTGACGTCGTTGGCGCCGGGGCGGAGCACCGGCGCGGGAACGTACAGGGTGGCCTGCGGGCCGCGGGACCAGTAGCGGCCGAGGTTGAAGCCGTTGATCCACGCCTGGCCCTTGGTCCAGCCGGGCAGCGCCAGGTACCCGTCGGCGGGCCGCTCGACGTGCAGGCGGCCCCGGTGGAAGGCCGGACCGACGACGGGGGCGGCGGGCGCGAGGGCGAGGCCGTCGAGGCTGTCCAGGGGCAGCGCGCGGCTGGACCAGCCGGCCGGCTCCTCTCCGTTGACGGTGACCGGACCCAGCAGGCCCTTGCGGTCGTGGATGCCCGTCCCGTAGTTCACCCGGCCCTGGTTCTCCACCAGGACGGCCAGCCGCGCCCCGCGCCGGGGGGCGGTGAAGGCGATGGCGTGCTCGTGGTCCTCGCGCTCCAGGACGCCGACGGGCTGCCCGTCGACGAAGACCTGGGCGCGGTCGCGGACCTCGCCGACCCGCAGCACGGCGGGCCCGGCCGCCGGCAGGTCCGTCTCGTACAGCACGAAGCCGAAGGACCGGCCGAGCAGCTCCATGCTCAGCGGCCGGTCCGCGGCCACGGCCGGGCCGAACAGCTGGTCCTGGCCGAACAGGCCCGCGCAGGAGTCGAGTTCGACGGTGGCGGGGGCGAGCTTCGGGCCGGGGGCGGGCACCGGCTCGGCCGGGACGGGCGCGTGCCGGGCGATGACCTCGCGGAACGCCCGGTACTTCGGGGTGGGGTCGCCGGCCTCGTCGAGGAGCGAGTCGTAGTCGTAGGAGGTGACGGTGGGCCGGTAGGTGCCCTTGTCGTTGGCGCCGTTGGTGAAGCCGAAGTTGGTGCCGCCGTGGAACAGGTAGACGTTGACGGAGGCCCCGGCGGCGAGCAGCCGGTCCAGGTCCGCGGCGGCGTCGGCCGGATCGCGGGTGGTGTGGGTGGCGCCCCAGCGGTCGAACCAGCCGATCCAGAACTCCGAGCACATCAGCGGCCCGGTCGGCTGGTGCCGGCGCAGCTCGGCGAGGCCGGCCTCGACCCGGCTGCCGAAGTTGGCGGTGCGCAGCACCCCGTCCAGGCCGCCGCGCCCGAGGTCGGCGGGCTGGTCGCAGGTGAACAGGGGGACGTCGACGCCGTGGGCGCGCAGCAGTGCGGCGAGGTCGGCGAGGTAGCCGGTGTCCTCTCCGTACGCGCCGTACTCGTTCTCCAGCTGGACGGCGATGACCGGCCCGCCGCCGGTGGACAGGTACGGCTTCAGGGGCGGGAGGAGGTCGGCGAAGTAGTCGTCGACGGCGCGGAGGAAGCGGGGGTCGCGGCTACGCAGCCGGATGTCGTCCTCGGCGAGCAGCCAGGCGGGCAGGCCGCCGCCCTCCCACTCGGCGCAGATGTACGGGCCGGGCCGCAGCAGCACGTGCAGGCCCTCGGCGGCGGCCAGGTCGAGGAAGCGGGGCAGGTCGAGACCCCCGTCCCGCCGGAACTCGCCGCGCCGGGGCGCGTGGAGGTTCCAGGGGACGTAGGTCTCGACCGTGTTGAGCCCCAGCAGCCTCGCCTTGTGGAGCCGGTCGGCCCACTGCTCCGGGTGGACGCGGAAGTAGTGCAGTCCGCCGGAGAGGATGCGCAGCGGGCGGCCGTCGAGGCGGAAGCCCTCGTCGGCGATCTCCAGTCGAGGCATGCCGGGTGCTCCTGGCTTCGGGTGCGGGGCGGTCGGGGTGTGGGGCGGTCAGGGTGTGGGGGCGGATCAGCGGAGCGGTCGGCAGAGCAGGGCGTCGGGGGCGCCGCCGTGCATCCACCGCCAGGTGAAGGCAACGCCGGCGAGGTACTCGTCGTCGGCGCACTGGCCCTTGTAGTGGCCGGGTGCCCAGTCGCTGGCGTTCGATCCGCCGGTGGCGGGCCGGTTGTCTCCGTGGTCGAACCAGACGAGGCGGTTGGTGGCGGGCAGCGGTGTGGCGGAGGGCGCGCAGAGCAGGGTGGCCATGGCGTTGCCGTTGACGCTGTAGCCGACGGCGAAGCCGTTGTCGGGGCACTGGAGCTTGTTGTAGCCGCCGGCCCAGTCGTCCTTGACGTAGCGTTCGTCGGTGACGGCCGTCCAGGCGCCGGCGCTCTTGGCGGGTTGCCCGGCGTCGGTGCACAGACCGCGGTTGGAGCTGCGGGCGAGGCCGACGACGCGCTCGGTGTCGGGGCAGTTGCCCTTGCGGTAACCGACGGCCCAGTCGGCCGCGGGGCGCATGGTGCGGGAGAGGTTCTGGTCGCCGAAGTCGAGGTCGACCGTGTTCCAGTGGTCGACCGGCGGGACGGCGCCGGTCCTGGCGGGGGCGTCGACGAGCTTGTTCCAGTCGGCGGCGCGCCAGTCGCCGGGGTCCTCGACGCCGGTGCGCCGGCCGGTGGCGTCGTAACTGATCAGCGCCCAGGTGTCGTTCGGCTTTCCGGTGGCGTCGCTCCAGCCGACCAGCGGCCACTGGGCGAAGTCGGTGTCGTTCTTCACCAGGATGTCGGTGAAGCGGTCGAACCAGTCCTTCTCCTTGGCGTTGTCGGAGCCCCGGCCGCCGGCGCCGAACTCGCTGATCCACACGGGGGCGGTGAAGTGCTGTCCGGCCTGGGTGACGAACAGGGCCTCGTCGTCCACGGCCTGGACGAGCTGTTCGGGGGTGAGGTCCTGGTAGCGGGGGTCGTTGGTCTCGCCGTTCTGCCAGCCGCCGCTCGCACCGGTGTGGTGGGGCCCGGTGTAGCCGTAGAAGTGCGCGGAGTAGACCAGCTTGCCGGAGTCGATCAGAGTGTTGGAGAGGGTGCGGACCGGGGTGAGCATCGGGCGGCCGTGGCTGAACATCCCGGAGGGGATGCCCTGCCAGTTGATGCCCTCCATGATGATCAGCAGGTCGGGGTCGGCCTCGAGGATCCTGTTGCCGGCCTGTTCGAAGGCGGCGTAGAGGTCATGGTCGTCGCCCCACCCCCAGTTCGGGTCGTCCCAGGTGTCGCGGCGGACCTCGTTGCGCAGGTCGGCGCCGACCACGCGCTTGTTGTCCTTGTACCGCTCGGCCAGGAACACCCAGTCGTCGACCCACTGCTGGGTGGACTGGCCGCTGTTCCAGCGCTCGTTGCCGTCCAGCGCGCAGCAGAACCGGTAGCTGGTGGTGTGGTTGTTGAGGACGACGGCGAAGCCGTCGGCGGTGAGCGCGGCGACCACGGCGTCGTACACCTGGAGCGGGGTCTTCCCCCTGAGCTGCGGGTTGGCCGCGACGGCGGAGTCCGGGACGGGCGCCGTGTCGTGGATCATCGCGTTGGCGAACGGGAGCCGGATGCTGTTGACGCCCACCGCGTGGAAGTCGGCCGTGATCCGGCCGAGCGGGGTGCGGTCCAGGCCGAGCGGGATGTCGTGGGAGACCTGTCCGGCCTGGTTGTTCGCCGGGTCGTCGACGGCGCCGCTGCCCTCCCAGGTGCCCTGGGCGCCGGCCCAGTTGCCCGACTTGAGTTTGAAGCGCTGGCCGTTCGCGTCGACGACGTACCGGCCCCGGGTGGACAGCGGCCCGGTCCAGGAGGCGGCGAGTCGGTCCCCCGTCAGCGCGACGGGGGCGGCGGAGGCGGTGCCGGTGGTGGGCGCCGTGCCGGTGGCCGGCGCGGCGACGGCGCCGGGGGCGGACAGGACGAGCAGTGCCGCGGTGGCGAGTACCGCGGGCAGGCCGCGCGGGGCGGTTCCGACGGATCGCATGAGGGCGGATCGCACGGGGGCGGATCGCATGAGGGTTTCCCTCCGGTCTGGTGGGGTGAGGGAGGTGCTGGGTGGTGCGGGCCCCGGCTCACGGCGTCCGGGGAGACGGGGGCGGGCGGCTCAGCCCTTGAGGCCGCTGGTGGCGATGCCTTCGACGATGTACCGCTGGGCGATGAGGAACATCGCCACCAGCGGGGCGACGGTCACGACGGCGCCGGCGAACAGGCCCGGCAGGTTGATGGTCTGCGAGGTGAGGAAGGTGGACAGGGCGATCTGTGCGGTCCACGCGGACGGGTCCTGGCCGATGACCAGCGGCCACAGGAAGGAGTTCCAGCTGTCGATGAAGGCGAGCGCCCCGAGCGAGGCGAGCATGGCGCCCGAGGCGGGCAGGGCGATCCGGCGGTAGAGGCCGGTCCAGCCGAGGCCGTCGAGCCGCCCGGCCTCCTCGATCTCGGCGGGGAACCGCAGGTAGAAGTTGCGGAACAGCAGGACGGCGAAGGGGTTGAACAGGCCGGGGGCGATGACGCCCCACAGGGTGTTGACCCCGCCCATCGAGCCGACCACCACGAAGGTGGGCACGAAGGTGACCGAGCCGGGGATCATCAGGGTGGCCACCACCAGGGCCAGCAGGACGCCGCGTCCGGGCACCGGGATCCGCGCGAAGGCGTAGCCGGCGGCGGAGGCCAGGAGCGTCGAGACGGGCGCGGTGATCCCGGCGATCAGCAGGGAGTTCCCGAGGGCCTGCCCCATGTGCAGGGTCGGGTCGTCGAAGAGCGCCGTGAAGTTCTCCCAGTGCGGGTGGGCGGGCCACCAGGTCCACCGGGGCGAGGTGAGGCCCCTGGCGTCCATCAGCGCGTTGCGCAGGATCAGGTAGAACGGCGCCAGGAAGGCCGCCGTCAGCAGGCCCACCAGCAGGCCGCGCGCGCCGGGGCGCAGGCGCCTGAGCAGGTCGGTCGTCATGGTCGGTTCACTCCTCGCCCTTGCCGAAGCCGGTCAGCCGGCCCTGGATCAGGGTGGCGCCCACGATCAGCGCGGTGAGGACGAAGGCCCCCGCCGAGCCGAGGCCGTAGTCCTGGGCGCCCATCGCGGTGTTGTAGAGGTAGACCAGCGGGGTCTGCACGGGTGCGGTGGCGGTGCCCGAGAGGCCGCTGTTGAACAGGTTGTAGAACTCGTCGAAGGCCTGGAAGGCCGCGATGAACTGGAGCATCAGCACCGCGACGGAGGTGTTGCGCAGCAGCGGCAGGGTGATCAGCCGCAGCAGCCGCAGACCGGTGGCACCGTCCAGGGCGGCGGCCTCGTGCACGTCGCGGGGGACGGCCTGCAGGCCGGCCAGGAAGAGCACCATGTAGAAGCCGACCTGGAGCCAGAGCCGGACGCTGACCAGGACGATCCAGTACAGCGGGGGGTCGGTGGTCTGCAGCCAGGGCACGGCGGCCATCCCGAACCAGCCCCCGACGGTGTTGGCGATGCCCGCGGGCAGGCCGTTGAACAGGCACATCTTCCAGAGCAGCGAGGCCGCGACGTAGGAGACGGCGGCCGGGATCAGGAAGGCCGTGCGCACCACGGCCCTCCCGCGCCGGACGCGGTGCACGAGCAGGGCGAGGCCGAGCGAGGCGGCGAAGGTGACCGGCACGACGGCGAGGGTGAACAGCACGATCTGGACGAGCGAGGAGCGGAAGGCCGGGTCGGCGAGCAGGTGCCGGTAGTTGTCCAGGCCGACCCAGTGGCCGAGGGCGATGCTGCCGTGGGCGTCGCTGAGGCTGAGCAACAGGCTCCAGCCGATGGCGACGTACTTGAAGATCCCGAGGCCGATCAGCATCGGGCCGGTGAGCAGGGCGAACGCCGCCCAGGCGCGCCGGTCGGCACGCCCGGGGCGGCGGGCCGGGGCGGGGCCCCGCGGTGGGGCCGCGGGGCGCCCGGTACGTGCGGTGCGTGCGGGGCGCGGCACGGTGTCCGGGGTGGTGTCCGGGGTGGCGTTCATCAGCCGCGCTGCTTGTCCACGGCGGTCTGGGCCTGCGCGGCCGCGTCGGCCAGCAGCTGTGCGGGGTCGCCCTGCCCGGCGGCGATCCTGGCGGCGGCCGCGTTGAAGGGCGTGGCGACGGCGGTGTCCCAGGTGCTGGGATTGCTCCTGCCGTACCGGGCGGCGAGTTCGACGGTCTCCTTGGCGGCGCCCCGGGAGAGCTTGTCGGCGCTGGCGGCCACCGAGGTGCGCGGCGGTATGTGGAGGCCGTAGCTCTCCGCGAAATCCTTCTGGAGGTCGGTCTGTTCGATCCAGAGCCACTGGACGAACCGCTTGGCCGCGTCCACGTGCCGGCCCTTGGCGTTGACGCAGCTGGTCCAGCCGCCGACGCGCAGCACGGGGCTGCCGCCCGGCTTGAAGGCCGGCCAGGGCAGGACGCCGAAGTCGTCGCCGAGCGCGGTGCCGATCGCGGGCATCGCCCACAGGCCGCACCACTGGATCGGGACGACGTCCTGGGTGAGGGCGGACGGGTCCCACCAGTCGGTGGTGAAGCCGAGCAGCAGGGACTGGTCGTCGTGCAGCCGCTTGAGGCCGGCGATCGCCTCGACGGCCTGCGGCGAGGCGAAGCCCACCTTGCCGTCGGTCACCAGGTCGCCGCCGTTCGAGCGGACCGCCAGCAGGGGCGTGTCGCCGATGCCGTCGTTGCCGACGAACAGGCCCTTGCCGCTCCTGGTGGTGAGCGCCCTGGCCGCGGCGACCAGTTCGTCGAAGGTGGCGGGCGGGCGGATCCCGGCCTTGTCGAGGGCGCTCCTGCGGTAGTAGAGCATCATGACGTCGTCGATCATCTTGACGCCGTGGGGCTTGCCGTCGACGGTCACGTAGGCGAGGTCGCCCGGGTTGAAGTCGGAGCGTGCCGCGCCGTACAGGTCGTCGAGCGGGGCGATCTGGCCGCGCCGGGCCATGCCCTCGCTGAAGTCGCCGATCTCGAAGACGTCCGGGGCGCCGTCGGTGAGCAGGGTCGCGTTGATCTTGCTGGTGTAGTCGCCCGGCACCCAGGTGACCTTGACCGCGATGTCGGGGTGGGCCTTGGTGAAGGACTCGGCGTAGCGGGTGGCGGCCTGCTGGCTGCCGGCCTCGCCGTAGGCGTGGAACCAGACGTTCAGCGTGGTCCTGGCGCCGGAGGAGCCGCCGGTCGGGTCGGTACTGCAGCCGACGGCCGCGCCGGCGACGAAGAGCAGCGAGCCGCTGAGGAATCCACGTCGGCTGAGCTGCGGTCCGTGTGCGCTCATTTCGCATCCTCGGGGGTGGGGGTGTGGGTGTGTCCGTCCCGGCCGGTGTCCGCTACGGGGAACGGCGCCTGGCGCTAGGGGAAGAGCGCCTGGATGCCGAGCACCGCGGCTCCTCTGGCCCACTCCTCCCAGGGGAGCGGACGCAGCGTCAGCGGGCACTTCGCAGCGGCCTTGAAGCAGTGGGCGGCGTACGCTTCCCTGATGTGCGTGCCGAACAGGTCGTAGGTGTCGAGGCCCTCCCCGGTGACGACGACCCGTTCGGGGCCGAGCAGGTTGACCAGGGTGGCGATGCCGGTGCCGATCGCCCGGCCGGCCCGGGCGAAGGCCGCGCGGGCGGCGGGATCACCGCCGCGGGCGAGGTGGACGGCGCCGTCGAAGTCGAGGTCCGGGTCCGCGGTGGCGTGCCGGACCGCGGCCAGGATGGCGTCGCTGGAGGCGATCGCCTCCACGCAGCCGGTCTGGCCGCAGTGGCAGACCGGTCCGGCCGGGTCGATGGAGACGTGCCCCATCTCGCCGGCCACCCCGTACGCCCCGGCGATCAGCTGCCCGTTGACGACCAGTCCGGAGCCGATGCCCGCCCCGATGGTGACGAGCGCGAAGTACTCGGTGCCGATGCCCTCCCCGTACCAGTGCTCGGCGGAGGTGAGGGCCTTGACGTCGTTCTCGACGGTGACGCTCAGGCCGGTCGCCCGCGCCACCGTCGCGGCCAGCGGGACGTCCCGCCAGCCGGGGAGGACGGAGTAGCGGACCCGCCCGGCGGCGCGGTCCACGTCCCCGGAGACGGAGATCCCGAGGTGGCGGGTGCGCTCGCGGAACGCCGGGTCCGCGTCGAGCAGTCGCTCGACGAGCGCGCCGACCAGGGCGCACACGGCCTCCGGGCCGCGGTCCTCGCCCAGCCGGACGTCGGCGGTGGCCCGCATGCCGGCCCGCAGGTCGCAGACCGCGCCGAACAGTGCCTCGGCGCTGATCTTGACCCCGACGAAGTACTCGCGGTCCACCGTGACGGCCAGCGGGTTGACGGGCCGTCCGGCGCCGGGGGCGGTGCGCTCCGGGGGGAGTTCGTGCAGGTAGCCGTCGTCAATGAGCGGCCGGGCGGCCTTGGTGACGGCGGTGGAGGACAGACCGGTGCGGCGGGCCAACTCGACCCGGCTGAGCGGTCCTTCGGTGAGCAGCAGCGCGAGCATCGAGGTCTCGGCCGGTGCGGTGACCAACGGCTGGGCATGGATGGGGAACACGGCTGCAACCTACGACAAATAAATAACTTCTTCCAGTATTGATTTTGACGATCCGACAGATCTAACCTCGGGGCCACCCGTGTGCCCCGCCACCACACCAAGGACCCTTCCCCGGAGGGCCGTTCACAGCTCCGGCTCCCGGTCCGACCACCGCTCTCCTCCCTGGGGGACACCCGTGCCTTCCGTCCCTTCCGCCGTCACCTTCGACGCCGCCCTCGGCCTCGCCGTGCTCCGCACCCCGAACAGCGTCTACGCCCTGCGCATCGGCGCCGACGGCAGCCCCCGCCACGTCCACTGGGGCCCCGTGCTCGACCCCCGCGGACTCCCGCACCCCCACTCCCCCGCGGACAGCAGCTTCGAGGACGAGGCCGCCGCCGACGAACTGGGCGTCCAGAGCGGCGCCCGCTTCGGCCCGGCCGGCCTCCAGGTGCGCTTCCCCGACGGCACCTCCGGCGCCCAGTGGCGCTTCCTCGGCCACCGCGTCGACGGCGGCGAACTGCGCCTGCGCCTGGCCGACCGCGGCTACCCGCTGACCGCCGAATTCTGCTACCGGGTGCACCCCGACAGCGACGTCATCGAGCGCTGGACCGAACTCACCCACACCGCCGCCCCCGGAGACGACTTCGGCCCGATCACCGTCCACCGCCTCGACTCCGCCTCCTGGACGGCCCCGCCGCTGCCCGACGCCCGGCTCAGCCACCTCGTGGGCGGCTGGTCCAGCGAGTTCCAGCTGCACCGCGACCGGCTCCCCGTCGCCGAGACGGTGCTCACCAGCCGCCGGGGCCTCACCGGCCACCACGCGAGCCCCTGGCTGGCCCTGGACGACGGCACCGCCACCGAGGAGCGGGGCGACGTGTGGAGCACCGCCCTCGCCTGGAGCGGGAGTTGGCGGATCACCGTGCACCGGGACCCGGTCGGCCGCACCACCTGGACGGGCGGCTTCGGCCACGAGGGGCTCAGCTGGTCCCTGCGGCCGGGCGAGACGCTCCGCACCCCGGTCTTCGCCGGCCTGCACACCCCGGACGGCTTCGGCGGGGCGAGCCGCGCCTGGCACCACCACGTCCGCACCCGCGTCCTGCCGGAGCCCGACCGCGACCGGCCCGTCCTCTACAACTCCTGGGAGGCCACCGGCTTCGACGTCGACCAGGAGGGCCAGTGCCGCCTCGCCGAGCTCGCCGCCGGGCTCGGCGCCGAACTCTTCGTCCTGGACGACGGCTGGTTCGGCGCCCGCACCGGTGACCACGCCGGCCTCGGCGACTGGACCCCCCGCCCGGAGGCCTTCCCCGACGGCCTGCGGCCCCTCGCCGACCACGTCCACGGCCTCGGCATGGCCTTCGGCCTCTGGGTCGAGCCGGAGATGGTCAACGCCGACAGCGACCTCTACCGCGCCCACCCCGACTGGGTGCTCCACTCCCCCACCCGGGACGCGACCGAACTGCGCCACCAGCTCGTCCTCGACCTCTCCCGACCCGAGGTCGAGGACCTGGTCCGCACCACCCTCGACCGGCTGGTCGGCGAGAACGCCGTGGACTGGCTCAAGTGGGACGCCAACCGCCCCTTCACCGAGGCCGGGCGGGCCGGCCACCCGGATCCCGACCGGGTGTGGATCGACCACACCCGGGCCGTCCACCGGATCATGGACCGGCTGCGCGCCGACCACCCCGGTCTGCGGATCGAGGCCTGCGCGGGCGGCGGCGGCCGCGTAGACCTCGCCGTCCTCGCCCGCACCGACCAGGCGTGGACCTCCGACAACACCGACCCCGTCGACCGGATCGCCATCCAGCACGGCTTCGGCCAGCTCCTCCCCGCGCAGTCCATGGCCGCCTGGGTCACCGACTCGCCGAACGGCCTCACCGGCCGCGCCACCCCGCTGCGCTTCCGCTTCCACGTCGCCATGGCCGGGGCGCTCGGCCTCGGCGGGGACCTCACCCGGTGGACACCGGACGAACTCGCCGAGGCCGCCCGCCTGGTGGCCGAGTACAAGCGGATCCGGCCACTCGTGCAGCACGGCCTCCAGCACCGGCTCACCGGCCCCGACGGGCTCACCGCCGTCCACTACGCCGCCGCGGACGACACCGAGCACGCCGTCCTCGTCTGGCGCCCCACCACCCGGTTCGGCCACCGGCCCGCCCCGCTGCGCCTGCCCGCCCTGCACCCCGCCGCGCGCTACCGCGACCCGGAGACCGGCCGGGTGTACGACGGCGCCCTGCTCCGGCACCGCGGCCTCGATCCGGACCTGCCCGCCGGCGACTACGCCAGCCGCCTGATCCGGCTGCACCGGGCCGACTGAGGCACCCCCGTCCCGGTGGGCCGGGCGTCCGCCCGGCCCACCGCGCACCCGGGCGGGCCCGGACCTCCCCCACGGCCCGGGCCCGCGCGCGCTGCGGCGACCCTAGTGGTCGTTGAGGCTGGTGCCGTTCCACCACCCCTGGCGTCCGACGGTGAACGTGACGGTCCGGGCGCCGATCTGCCCCTCGTAGCTCTGGCCCTTCGTCAGCAGGCTCCGGTCGATGACGCCCTTGGGGTCCTTGATGCCGAGGAAGGTGACGGCGCCGGCGTGGTCCAGGTTGCTCTGCTGGAAGCCGGAGGGCCGGACGGTGGTGATGACCTCGTCCCAGTTCCTGGGTGCGGCGAGCTGGTGGGCCAGGTGGACCTCGGTGCCCTGGCCGAAGGCGAGGTAGGTGAGGAAGTCGGGGTAGTCGGTGGCGTCGAGCGGCCGGTAGTGGACGACGTCCTCCTTCCGGCAGGTGGCGATGGTCGCGTCGAGGATCGTGGTGAAGGTGCGCCGCCCCTCGCCGTCGACCGTCACCCGCTCCAGTTCCACCGGCAGCGAGGTGCGGGTGCCGTCGACGATCTCCGCGAGCGGCCAGTGGCCCTCGGTGAACAGGGAGTAGTAGACCTGCTCGTTCTGGTACCGGGAGAGGTCCTTGAGGTACGTCTGGCGCAGCTGCGCGTCCAGCCCGAACTTGTTGATCATCTGGAAGGCGTGGACGGGCACGAAGTAGAGCGGCAGGTGGTAGGCGAAGATCGTGCCGGTGCCGATCAGCAGGAAGCGGTGGCCGTGCCGCGGGGCGGCGGATCCGTCGGTGGAGGCGGCGTCGGGGGTGGTCATGCGGGCGCTCCTGTGGGTGCGGGGGGAACGGGTCGGGTGCTCCCCCGGCCGGCGGCGGGGCGCGCGGCCCCGGCGACGCGGCGGCGGTGCCAGAAGGGGTGCTCGGGCCACCGGCCTTCGAGGGAGTAGTAGGCGCGCCGGTTGCGCAGGTGGACGGCACTGATCGTGTCGAGCTCGCTCGCGTACCCGGCGAGGGCCGTCCGGTCGCCCCCGAGGTGGCGGTGGACGGCCTGGCCGGCCCGCAGGCCCGTGTACAGGGCGGTGAGGATGCCCTGGGAGGAGAGCGGGTCGAACGCGGCGGCGGCGTCCCCCGCCGCGGTCCAGCCGTCCCCGGTGACGACGTCCAGCCGGGCCGTGTGGGCGGGCGCGCGCCGCACCGGGGCGCCGGCCGGCCACGGGTGCGCGGCCGCCCACCGGGCGGTGTGCCGGGTCGCCCCAAGCCCGGGGAGGGGTTCGGCGCCCCCGGTCCGGGCGCTCGGCAGGTCGGCGTCGGTGTAGCGGGCGAGCAGCCGGCGGCCGCCGGGCAGCAGGGCCGTGTACCACCAGCCGTCGGGCACCGCCTCCACCAGGGTCGAGGCGTCGGCCACGGGTTCGGCCGGTGCGGGCAGGGTGAGGTGGAGCGCGACGAGCCGGTCGTCGACCGTGCGGCGGGCCCCCGCGGCCGTGGCCAGGGCGGCCCGGCGGCCGGTGGCGTCGACCAGCCAGCGGCAGCGCACGGCAGGGCGCGCGTGCCGGCCGCGCAGCTCGACCGTCCAGCCGCCGTCGCCGTGGCGCTCGGCCGGGCGGACCAGGGTGCGCTCGGCCACCACCGCGCCGCCGCCGCGCGCGCGGTCGCGCAGCCCCCGGTCGAAGCGGGCCCGGTCCAGGTGCCAGCCGTGGCCGTGCGGGTCGTGGATGCTGTCCTGCGCGGCGAGCTCCGCCGAGCCCCAGGCCGACAGGTTGGCGCGGCAGGGCAGGTGGTGGCGTCCGTCGAGCAGGTCCTCGGCACCGAGGTCCCGCAGCAGGACCCGGGCGGCGGCCGGGAGCGCCTCGCCGACGGACGGCGCGCCGGTGGCGGCGTCGGCCAGCAGGACGCTGCGGCCGGCCCCGGCGAGCGCCAGCGCGGCCGCCGCGCCGGCCGGGCCGCCGCCCGCGACCACCACGTCGTACCTCGCGGGGTGGATCCCGGCGCGGGCGATGTCGTCGTCCACGGGGTCGCGCACTCCTTCCGAAGGGGGAGCTCGGAGGTTCGTCGGACGGTGGCGGCCGGGTGACCGTGCGCGGGACTGCGGGACCGTCGACGGACGGTTCACGGACGGTTCACGGACGGGGTTCGGCCACCGGGGGAACCTCTGACGGTGCCCCCAGACTGACAGATCGACCACGATCCACCGGTGGGGCTGCGGGCCGGATCGCGCACTTCACCCGGACGGCTGGACGGGGCGGGCACGCCGGCGGGCGCCGGGCGGCCGACCGGGTGGTTCCGCCGATCGGCCTGCACCCGCCGGAGCGAACCGCGGCGGTGGCACCCAGCCGGCCCCGCGGTCGCGTGGTTGACTGAGGCCGAGCGTCCGGCGATGGGGAACCACATTGAGTCAACTCGACCTGGCCAGGCTGCAGTTCGCCATGACGTCGGTCTACCACTTCCTGTTCGTGCCGGTCACCATCGGCCTGGGTTTCCTGACCGCCCTGCTGCAGACCGGCTGGCACCGCACCAGCCGGACCGAACTGCTGCGGCTCACCCGGTTCTTCGGCGTCCTCCTGGTGATCAACATCGCCGTGGGCGTGGTCACCGGCCTGGTGCAGGAGTTCCAGTTCGGCATGGACTGGTCGGAGTACTCGCGCACCGTCGGCGACGTCTTCGGCGCCCCGCTGGCCATGGAGGGGCTGGCCGCGTTCTTCCTGGAGTCGACCTTCCTCGGCCTGTGGCTGTTCGGCTGGGACCGCCTGCCGCCGCGGGTGCACCTGGCGACGATCTGGGCCGTGGCCGTGGGCGGCGCCCTGTCCGCGGCCTTCATCATGATGGCCAACTCCTGGATGCAGCACCCGGTCGGCTACACCATCGACCCGTCCAGCGGCCGGCCCCGGCTCGACGACGTGTGGGCGCTGTTCACCAACCCGGTGTTCCTCCGCGGGTACCTGCACGCGGTCCTCGCCTCGGTGGTCACCGGGTGCGCGGTGATGCTCGCCGTCTCCGCCTGGCAGCTGCGCAGGGGCTCCTCCCCGACCGCCTTCCACGCGACCGCCCGGCTGGCGCTGGTCGTGCTGGTCCCGGTGCTCCTGGTCGCGATGCTGGTCGGCAGCGAACTCGGCGTCACCGAGGGGAAGTACCAGCCGATGAAGATCGCCGGCGCCGAGGCCCAGTGGGACACCTGCCAGCCCTGCTCCTTCTCGCTCTTCCAGGTCGGCGGCGGCAAGAACGACATGACCCCGACCCGGATCGTCTCCGTCCCGCACCTGCTCTCGCTGCTCGCCACCAACCACTGGAACGGCCAGGTGCTGGGGCTCAACGCCGTCCAGGCCCAGTACGAGCAGCAGTACGGGCCCGGCGACTACGTCCCGAACATCTTCGTCCAGTACTGGGCGATGCGGGTGATGGCGTACCTCGCCGTCGTCCTGCTGCTGGTCGGGCTGTGGGGCCTGTGGCTGCTGTGGCGCAAGCGGCTCGGCACCGCGCGCCGGTTCCTGCGGGTGGCGGTCTGGGCCTCGGTGCTGCCGTTCCTGATGAACACGGCGGGCTGGCTGCTCACCGAGAGCGGGCGCCAGCCGTGGATCGTCCAGGGGATCCAGCTCACCCGCAACGGCGTCTCGCCCTCGGTGGGCACCACCACCGTCGCCATCAGCATCCTGGTGTTCTTCCTGCTCTACGCCGCGCTCGCGGTGGTCGAGGTCGTCCTGATCGCCCGGTACGCCCGCAAGGAGCTGTCCCCGCCGCCCGCCGAGGACGCCCCGGTCCCGGCCCTGAGCTACTGAGGCCCCCGATGGCGCTCGCCACCTTCTGGTTCATCGTCACCGCCGTGCTGTGGACGGGCTTCTTCGTCCTGGAGGGCTTCGACCTGGGCGTCGGCATGCTGCACACCGTCGTCGCCCGCGACGAAGCCGGCCGGCGGGCGGCGATCAACACCATCGGCCCGCTCTGGGACGGCAACGAGGTCTGGCTGATCGTCGCCGCCGCGGCGATGTTCGCCGCGTTCCCCGACTGGTACGCCACCGTGTTCTCCGCGCTCTACCTCGCCCTGATCCTGCTGCTGGCCGCACTCATCGTGCGCGGCGTCTCCTTCGAGTTCCGCGGCAAGGGCGAGGGCGCCCGCTGGCGCCGCACCTGGGACACCCTGCTCACCGGCGGCAGCCTGCTGGTGCCCCTGCTGATCGGGATCGCCCTCGGCGACCTGCTGCACGGCCTGCCGATCGACGGCGACCGGGAGTTCACCGGCTCCTTCGCCGACCTGTTCTCCTGGTACTCGGTGTTCGCCGGCATCACCCTCGTCCTGCTCTGCCTGCTGCACGGCGCGACGTTCATCGCCCTCAGGACCACCGGCGCGGTGCGGGCCCGCGCCAAATTGCTGGCCCGCCGCATCGCACCGGCGGCCGTCCTCGCCGTGCTGGCCTTCCTGCCGTGGACCCACTCCACCGCGGGCAAGGGCGTGCTGCCGGACATCCTCGAACTCGTCGCCGTGCTCGCCGTCCTCGCCGCCGGCTGGCTCGTCACCGGGCGGCGCGAGGGCTGGGCGTTCGTGGCCACCGCGGTCACGATCGGGACGACCGTCCTGTCGATGTTCGTCGACCTCTACCCCCGGCTGGTCGTCTCCAGCACCGACCCCGCCTTCGACCTGACCGTCCACAACAGCGCCTCGGGCGGGTACGCGCTGAAGGTCATCAGCGTCGTCGCGGTGGTCTTCCTCCCGCTGGTGCTCGCCTACCAGGGCTGGACGTACCACGTCTTCCGCCTGCGCGTCTCCGCCGAGGACTTCGCGCCGTCCCGCACGGCGGAGTGACGGGCCGGGGCCGTCGCGGGACCGGACGACCGAGGGTCCTCGCCCGGGTGGGGCGAGGACCCTCGGGGTGCGGGGCCTGCTGAGCCGTCAGGCCTTCGGGGCGGTCGGGGCCGTGCGGGCCGGCTAGGAGGGGAAGGGCCAGACCGGGCACCACGGCCAGACGATCTGGCCGGGGATCGGCGGGCCCCACGGCGGGCAGGGCGGGAGGGGCTGCGGGGCGGGCGGGGCGGAGGTCCACAGGACCTTGCCGTCCAGGGCGACCGCGATCGCGCCCTCGTTGTAGATGTCCAGCTCGGCGCCCCAGCGGCCGCCCGTCTGGCTGTTCCACAGCGGCGCGTTGGCGGCCGAGTAGACGACGAGATTGCCGTCGCCCTGCATGACCAGCACGTTGCCGTTGGGCATGGCGCCGGGCGCCACCCAGACCGGCTTGTTGTCGCGGTAGAGCACGACGTTGCCGTCGCCCTGCATGGCGAGCATCACCCGGCCGTCCGGCGAGTACCAGGCCTGGTTGCGGGAGATCGACGTGTTGCCCGGGATGCGGGTGGGCGTGGACAGCGCCGCGAGCGCGGTGGCGGACGCCTGGACGGGTGCCTGGGCGGACGCCTTCGCGGTCGAGGGCGCCGCCGGGGCGGCGTGGGCGGATCCTGCGGTCAGGGTGGCGAACCCGACGGCGGCGACGGCCGCCAGGGCGGCGGCCCGGGTGCGGAAAGTGGTCATGGCAGGGCTACGGGTCCTTTCGAACGGGGACGGCGGTGGGGCCGCTGGGGCCCGTCCCGCCGACGGCGCGTCAGCTGGGTTCCGCGCGCCGGGCGCTCAGGCTATGGCCGTCACCCGTGGGGGCTGCGGCAGTTGGACCGGCAGCTGACCGGCACCCGCGCGGGCGCCGGCGAGCCGCCCGCTAGCTCCGGGCGACGAGGTCCGCGAGACGGGTGAGCGAGGTCTCGACCACCTCGGTCTGGGTGCCGAGGCGGTGCGCCTCCTGCGGGGGAAGGTCGACGCGGGCGGTGATCCGGGTGGCGCGGCCGTCGTCCAGGGGCTCCAGCCGCCACCTCAGGCCGTCGGCACGTGGATCGAGGACGTCACGTCCCGGGACATGACCCACCGGATCGAGAACGAGGTCCTCCAGGCGAACCGGGCGGCCTTCACCGAGGCCTGCCGCTACCCGGACGGGACCAACGTGCTCTGCACGGCGGTGCTCGACCTCGACGACGACGGCCGGATCGTCCGCGAGCTCGGCCTCCAGGCCTGGGACGGCTGACCCGGCCCGCCCCGGGCCCGGCCCGCCGGCCCGGGGCACCGACCCTGCCGCTCGCGCCCGGGCGCCGGGCCGGGTCAGGGCGCGGTGGCGGCCGCCTCCGCCTCCTTCTCGCGGCGCAGCCGGTGCTCGGTGCGGATGCCGCACCAGGCGGTGCAGGTCAGGCTGGCGGCGATGATCCCCTCGGCCCAGAAGAAGGCGACGTAGTCCATCAGCGAGCCGATCGGCGGCGAGCCCGGCGCGGCGTTGCGCATGCCGATCAGGGCGAACAGGCTCGCCGCCATCCAGCCCAGCGAGGGCCAGACCAGGCCCTCCCGCTTGCGGTACAGCACCTCGGCCGCACCGAGGACGGCCAGGGCCAGCGCCCACATCGCCGCGATCATGAACCAGGAGAGGATGAAGGTGCTGCGGGAGCGGGTGATCCGCGCGTCCAGGGTCACGACGCCGGCGCTCGCGGGCGCCGCCTGCGGGCCGGGCGCGGCCTGCGGGCCTGCCGCGACCTGTGGGCGCAGGACGAAGAACGGGTCGGTGTCGGTGAAGACGATGCCGACCGGGACGGCCGCGCCCCCGCTGGTGGCGCCGAAACCGACGTCCATCCGGTAACGGTCGAAGGGGTAGTCGGTCTTGGTGCCGTCGTACATCCCCACCTGGACGAGCTGGGACGGCGCGTTCTCCCCCTCGGCCGCCCTGATGGTCACCTTGGGGGTGCCGGTGACGGAGATCTCGACCGGCCGACCGAAGGTCTGGGAGTCCGGCGCGGCGGCGAACCGGCCGTGCGGGACGGGTGTGACGTAAAGCGTCAGCTGTTGGGCCACCGGGTCCACGTCCTGCGCGGTGACGTCGAGTTCGATCCAGTCCGGCGCCGACGGGACCGCCAGCTCGCGGGTCTGCTCACGGGTGTTGCGCTCGTTCAGGTAGAGCCCGATCCCCCCGCCGCACAGGGCGGTGACCATCGCCAGGACGACGATGAACCGCCAACGGCGGCGGCGCGGGCGCCGGTGGGGTGCGGTGCGGGGCGCGCTGGTGACATCGGTGCTGACCTGCACGGTCGTCCTTCCTGCAGTGCTGGTGCTGCCCCACATCCTGCATTTAACTGAAAATTCAGTCAAACCCCTCGAAAGACCGCCGTCGCCGTCCCGGTCCGTGGCCGGGAACCGGGCTCGGCACCGGGATCGACGCCGCCCGGGGCCGCCGCCGCGGACCCGGCACCCCGTCCGAGCGGGCGATCCGGGCGCTATGGGACCATACGCGCCATGTTCAGCACGTTTCCGCCGGATCGGGGCCCCCACGCCCCGGCCGGCCCCCCGACCGACCCCCGCCGCCGCCTCCTGCTCGAACTGGGCGCGGCCCTGCTGAGCGGGGGCCTGCCGGTCCACGACGTGGAGGAGGAGCTGCGCGGGCTCGGGCGGGCGCTGGGTGCGCCCGAGGTGCGGGTCGCGGCCTTCACCACCGGCCTGTTCGTCGCGCTCGGCCCGGACGACGCGACCGTCCTCGAGCCCGTCGGCCCCGCCCTGCGGTTCGAGCAGACGGCCGACCTCCTCGATCTGGTCCACCGGCTGCGCGCGGGCGCGGTCGACGGACACCGGGCGCTGAGCGATCTGGACGCGATCCGCCGGGCACCGGCCCGCTGGCCCACCTGGGTCGCCGACCTCGGGATGCTGCCGGTCGGGGTGGGGCTCTGCCTCTTCCTGCAACCGGTGGCGGTGAACGTCCTCGCGTCGGCGATCGGCTCACTGATCGTCGTGGGCCTCACCATGACGGCCCGCCGGCTGCCGCTGCTGCGGCCCCTGCTGCCCGTCACCGCCGGCTTCCTCGTCTCCGTCCTCGTGCTGGCGGCCGCCCGGGCCGCACTGCTGGACGGGCCGCTGCGCACGATCGTCGCCACCCTGGCGATCCTGCTGCCGGGCGCCCTCCTGGTCACCGGGCTGTCCGAGATCGCCGCGGGTGCGGCCAGTGCGGGGACGGCCAGACTGGTGTCCGGCTCCGTCCAGCTGGCCCTCTTCCTCGCCGGCGTGGTGGCCGCCACCGCCGCCACCGGCGTCCCCGCCTCCGCGCTGGCCGACACCAGGGTGGCGGAGCCGAGCTGGTGGGTGATCTGCCTGGGGCTGGCGCTCGCAGTGGCCGGGCTGGTCGTCAACGTCTACACCCCGCCACCGGCCATCCCCTGGATCGTCGCGGTGATCGCGGTGACGGCCGCCGTCCAGATCCCGGTGACCTCCGCCAACGGCGCGGCGCTCGGCGGGCTGGCCGGCGCGGTCACCGCCGCCGCCGCGGCCACCGTCGCGCACTGGCTGCCGGGCGGTCCGTCCTGGCAGGTGCTCTACCTCCCCGCGTTCTGGGTCGTGGTGCCCGGCTCCTTCGGCCTGCTCAACACCGCGCAGATCGAGGTCGGCAACGGGGCGCACGCCGTCCTCGCCGCGGTGTCGGCGCTGTTCGGGGTCAGCGTCGGCACGCTGATCGGCTCGGTCATCAGCCGGATCCCCCGGCCCGCGCCCGCCCCGCTGCGGCCGGGCGCCTGAGCGGAGGCACCGCGGCCGGGCCCGCGGGCGGGGCCGGTAGGGCCGGGCGGGCCGCTCCACCTGCCCTCACCCCGCCCTCACCCCGTCGGGAGCGACGGGACCGGCGGAGCCGGCGGGACCGGCAGCGGAGTGCGCTTGGCGGCGTGACCGACGATGGCCGTCTCGACGTGGGTGATGCCCAGGCCGACCAGGTCACGGGAGAGGAAGCCGTAGAGGGCCGTCAGGTCCGGGAAGTACGCGGCCGCGTGCAGGTTGGAAGGGCCCGAGGTCGCGAACGCCCCATGCACCGAGGGGTGGTCGGCCAGCGCCTGCCCGGCCGAGGCCAGGTGGTCCGGAGCCACCTGCAGCAGGAACTTGGCCTCGATGGACAGCCCGAGGCGGCGGGGGTCGACCAGCACCTGGGTGACCAGCCGGCCCTGGGCCGCCATGTGGGCGAGGCGCCTGCGCACCGTGCTCTCCGGGTGGCCGGTGCGCGCCGCCAGGGCCACCGCGCTCAGCCGTGCGTCCGGCGTGAGGGCGTCGATCAGCGAGCACTCCACGGCGTCCGTCTCGACGCCGTACGGCCCCGGGGCACCGGAGGCGGCCGGCCCGGGGGCCGGCTCGGCCGCGCGCAGGGCCTCCCGTTCGGCCGCGGTCAGCACCTGGTGGCGCCACTCGGAGGTGAGCCGGAAGACGTGCAGGATGGTGGCGCTCTCCAGGGACGTCACCGCCTGGGTCGAGGGCAGCCGGCGGAAGACCAGGTGGTCGCGCGAGCCCGGCTCGGTACGGGCGACCGCGAAGACCTCGTCGCCCGACGTGGTGACGTCGATGAACGGGATGTCCTCGCGCGCCGCGAGCGCCGCCACGATGGTGTCGAGCTTGCCCCGCAGGACCCGGATGCGCAGGAAGAGGGCCCCGGCCGAGCCCCCGTTGCGCGGCCGCGCCACCGGCGAGATCACCACCCGCACGGTGCCGTCGGCGCCGAGCGCCTGCAGACGGCGGCGGACGGCCGCGGCACCGAGCCCCAGCACCTGGGCCGCCCGCTCCGCCGTGAGGCGGCCGTCGCACTGCAACGCGGCCACCAGCCGCTGGTCCGGGAGGCTCAGGACGGAACTCGCCGATTCACGCGCCATGCGTGCGAGTTTCGCCCATTCCGGGGCCTCGCGGCGCATCTTCCGGGGAGCCCGCCCCGAGGATGGAGGTCATCCGTTCCGCCCGTCCCCGACGCAGGTCGGCGGACCCCGAGCCCCGGAAAGGAGCGACCAGTGATCCTCGACCCGCGCATCTGGTTCCCCGGCCTCACCGACTGATCGTCAGCACCACCGGCGCCGCGCCGACGGCACGGGGGTCCGCCGGCGCGGCACCCATCGGAAATCCCGGACAGGAGAACGCACATGATCATGGTCACTGGCGCGACCGGGACGGTCGGTCGCGAAGTGGTGGAGCTGCTGGCGGCGCAGGGCCGCGAGACGGCGGCCGTCACCCGCGGTCCCGCCGCCGGCGGGTTCGCCGACGGCGTCCGGCCGGTCGTCGCCGATCCGTCCCGGCCGCGGTCGCTGGCACCGGCGCTGGACGGCGTGGAAGCCCTCCTGCTCAGTCCGCGCGCCGTCGACGGCGCCGCTGCCGAGCTGCTGGCGCTGGCGGCCGAGCACGGCGTGCGACGCGTCGTGGTGCTGTCGGCCGTCACCGTCGAGTACGGCGGCGGGTACCGGCGCTTCGCCGAGGAGTTCGCGCTGGTGGAGGCCGCGGCCGCGGCCTCCGGGCTCCAGTGGACCTTCCTCCGGTGCGCCGACTTCGCCGCCAACGCGCTCGCCTGGGCACCGCAGATCCGTGCGAACGGCACCGCCCGCGGTGTGCACGGCGCTGCGGCCACCTCCCCCGTCCACCAGCGGGACGTCGCCGAGATCGCCGTACGGGCACTGCTGGACCCCGCCCACGCGGGCCGCGCCCACCCGATCACCGGGCCGGAGTCGCTCACCCAGCACGACAAGGCCCGGATCATCGGCGAGGCGATCGGCAGGGACCTGTCCTTCGAGGAGGTGCCCCCCGAGCAGCTGCGCCGGGCGATGCTCGCCCAGGGGCTGCCCGAGGACGTGCCCGACCGGCTGATCGGCTACGCGGCCGCGTGCCTGACCGACCCCGGACCGACCACGGACACCGTCGCGCGCCTCCTGGGGCGCCCCGCCCTCACCTTCGCCACCTGGGCCGCCGAACACGCGGCCGCCTTCCGGAACTGAGGCCGCCATGGACGTCACCACCGGGAACGACCGCACCGCGCCCGACCGCAGTGCCGTCATGAAGCGGATCGAGCTGTCGGCCGGGACGATCGAGTACCGGGACACCGGTGGCGACGGCCCCGTCCTGGTCCTGCTGCACGGTCTGCTGATGGACGCCACGCTGTGGGACGACACGATCGCCCGTCTGGCCGCCGACCACCGCTGCCTGGCACCGACCCTGCCGCTCGGGGCGCACCGGCTCCCGATGCGCCCCGACGCCGACCTGTCGCTGCCCGGTGCGGCGCGACTGGTCGCCGAGTTCCTCGACCGTCTCGGGCTGCACGACGCCACGCTCGTCGGCAACGACACCGGCGGGGCGCTCCTCCAGCTCCTCATGAGCGACGGCGCCACCCGGATCGGGCGGGCCGTCCTCGTCTCCTGCGACGCCTTCGACAACTTCCCGCCCGGGCTGACCGGCAGGACGCTGCTGCTCACCGGACGGCTCCCGCCCCGGCTGTTCGGGCTGTTCATGCAGCAGATGCGGCTGCGCGCCGTCCGACGGCTGCCGGTCGCGTTCGGGTGGCTGACCAAGCGCGGCGACGCCGCCACCGCCCGGTGGATGACACCGGTCCTGCGGCAGTCCGGCATCCGCCGCGACACCGTGCGCCTGCTCCGGGCGGCGGCGGCCGACACCCGCCTCCTGCTCGAAGCGGCCGAGGGCCTGCCGGGCTTCGACCGCCCCACCCTCGTGGTCTGGGCGGCCGAGGACCGCGTGATGCCACCCGAGCACGCCCGCCGCCTCGTCGAGCTCGTCCCCCGTGCACGGCTGGCCGTGGTGGACGACAGCTACACGCTCGTCCCGCTGGACCAGCCCGGACGACTCGCCGACCTCCTCCGCGAGTTCGCCCGTGCACCCGACCCGTCAGGTGCCGGCCGAGCCGGCTGACCCGGGGGCCTTCGGCCGGTCGTCCGCGCCTGCGAGCGGCACCCGACGCGCCGGGCGCCGGGGACCGGCGCGCGGGCCGGGACGTTGACAGTGCCGCGACGGGCTCCTAGCGTGGCGCAGCCGACTACCCGCGAGTAGGGACCCTTGATGGCCGAGCCCCGCCCGTACGACCTCGTCCTGTTCGGTGCCACCGGGTTCACCGGCGGACTCACCGCCGAGTACCTGGCCCGGACCGTGCCCGAGGGCTGCCGCTGGGCACTCGCCGGACGCGACGAGCGCAGGCTCGCCGCCGTCCGGACCAGGCTGGCGCGGATCGACCCGCGCTGCGCCGACCTCCCCCTGCTGACCGCGGACGCCGCCGACCGCGAGGCGCTGCGCGCCGTGGCCGCCGGGGCCCGGGTGGTGGTCTCCACCGTCGGCCCGTACCTGCAGCACGGCGAACCCCTGGTGGCGGCCTGCGCGGACGCCGGCACCGACTACGTGGACCTCACCGGCGAACCCGAGTTCGTCGACCGGATGTACCTCCGGCACCACGAGCGCGCGGTGGCGACCGGCGCACGGCTGGTGCACGCCTGCGGCTTCGACTCCGTCCCGCACGACCTCGGCGTGCTGTTCACCGTCGAGGAACTGCTGCGCCGCGGCGGCCCGGCGACCGCGCTCAGGGTGGAGGGCTTCGTCCGCGCCGGCGGCACCATCTCCGGCGGCACCTTCGCCTCGGCGATGACGGCCTTCTCCCGACCGCGCGCGATGGCCCGGGCCGCCCGGGCGCGCCGCGCCGTGGAACCCCGGCCGAAGGGACGGCTGGTCCGCACCCCGACCGGCCGTCCGCACCGCTCCCGGGTGGCCCGGGCCTGGGCGGTGCCGATGCCCACGATCGACCCGCAGGTGGTGTCCCGCTCGGCGGCCGCACTGGGCGCGTACGGCCCCGACTTCGGGTACGCGCACTACGCCGCGGTGCGACGGCTGCCGATCGCCCTCGCTGGTGTCGCCGCGGTGGCCTCGATCGCCCTCGCCGCCCAACTGCCGGTACTGCGACGGGCCCTGGGGCGGCTGCGCAAGCCCGGAGACGGCCCGGGAGAGGACCAGCGGGCCCGCTCCTGGTTCGCCGTCCGGTTCGTGGCCCGGGAGCGTGGCGGACGGACCGTCCTCACCGAGGTGTCCGGGGGCGACCCGGGCTACCAGGAGACCGCGAAGATGCTCGCCGAGGCGGCTCTCTGCCTCGCGTACGACGACCTGCCGCCCGTCGCGGGACAGCTGACCACGGCGGTGGCCATGGGCCGACCGCTGATCGACCGGCTGATCGCGGCGGGCATCTCCTTCCGGGTCCTGGACACGCCGCCGACGGCCGCCCCGGGCCGCTGACGGGCGGACGGGTCGGCAGCGGGCGGCCGGCGCCGCGCCGATCAGAAGACTGGTCCCGGTGGCACCCCGGCACGTCATCGGGCCCGGTCGACGAGGGCGTCCTGCACCTGCTGCGGAGGTGGGGGGACTCCGCCGAGGCCGCCGAGGCCGTCTACGAGCTCCTCAGCGCGTAGGGCCGGATGCCCCGTCATCGACGCCGGCCTGCGCTGGTCGAAGGTCAGGCCGAGCCGGTCGCCCCCTCCACCGTCCACCAGGACCGGGGGTCGTCGCAGCCCTCGACGGCCACCCGCTCGCCGTAGCCGTGCTCGGCGAGGCAGCCGCCCCCGTTGGTGTGGAGCCTCAGCCGGGTGGCGGTGCGCCCGTCGGACGCCTCCCGGCCCGGCGGCCCCAAGGGGGTGTGGGCGTCCACGACGCCCCACCGCTGGCCGCCGTCCTGCTGCCGCTCGTCGGCCAGTTCGTACGCGAGGTAGACCGAACCGTCGGGGTCGGCGGTGAGTACGAGGGGCTGAGGCGCCTCCTCGTCCGTGCTCACCAGCAGCGACTGGAGGACCACCTCGCCGTCGGCAACGGGCCGGACGAGCCATTCCTGGTCCCCGCCCGCGCTCTCCGGCATGGCGATCACGCCGGCCCCGTCGGCCGCGCGGGAGCCGTCGACCCCGGCCGCCGCCATCCTCAGCGCCGCCGGTCGGGCCGTCAGGGTGCCGAGCCCGCCGAGCTGTCGGGGTGCGGCCACCGGCGCGTCGGCCGGCCACAGCGGCGACGTGCCCGTCCGGTCGGTCTGCTCCTGCGGGAGGAGTCCGCCCCGGGCATCCGGCTGGTCCGGTCCGATGACCGCGGCGGGCGGCCGTGCATCCGTCGTCGGCTCCGCCGGTCTCTCCTGACGGACCATCAGGACACAGGTGAGCAGGGTGAGCGCGGTGGTGGTCTGCGCGGCGACGCGCACGGCCATGTGAGGCAACTTGACTTTCCTCCCGAGCGGTTGGGGGTGTCGAAGGATGCGGCGGGGGTCCCGGGCCGCCGGGTCAGGAACCGCCCGGCACGGCGGCCGGCGTGACCCGGACCGGCGCCACGACGGTGGCGGCCACGGCCGGCAGGGCGAAACGCCGCTCCTCCTTGCGCAGGTCGGCCGGGCTCTCGTTGCTCAACGAATCCCTCCTCGTGGTGGTGCGGACCCGGCCGGGGCCGGAGTGGCGCGGTGGTTCACGGCGCGGTGCCCGGCGCTTGGGTGGTCTCACGGTTCGGTGTCCGGCGCTTCGGTGGTTCACGGTGCGGTGGTCGACGGGCTTGCGCTCGACGGTTCAACGATTCACCCGGCGAGGGTTGACGGTTCGGCGGCGACGGACGGCGGGCGACCGGTGCACGCGCGCCGCCCGGTCGGCGAAGGCGCCGCCCGGTGCGCGATGCCAGGGCGGTTCACCACCGTCGGAGCGACCGCGCCCTGCCGTTCGGTACCGTGGTCCAGGGTGTCGCGCCGACCCTGCGGGGCACCGGCCCGCCCGCTGGATCGTCAGGACCGGGCAGCGCGGCCTGACCGAATCCGACCGGGCGATGCTGGTCGGCTGGCGCGACCCGGTCGAGGGTGTCTTCGAGGTCCGGCGCAAGGACGGGGACGCCGTCATCCTGCTGAACCTGGTGGACGACCAGCGACGAGCTGCTCCTCCCCCCTGGCGAAGCGGGGGAACGCCTCGCCGCCTGGCCGCCGCCCACCCGGACACGGTCGACGCGGTGTTCCGGGGGCTGCTGCGGAAACCCGGGTTCACCTGGAGCGAGCACGGCGAGGACCTGCTGCACCGGCGCAAGCCCTGGTACTTCGAGCGGGAGCCCCGCCCGGGCGTCTCCGTGATCGGCGAGCGCCTCGGCGAACTGGCCGCCGGCACCCGACCGCGCTTCACCAGGGCACGGCGGGCCTGACCGGGCTGCTCCCCCATGAGTGAGGGGAGGCGGCGGACCGGTTCGCCGGCGCGGCGCTGAGCCGGGCCCGGGGCGAGCCGGGCCCGGCGGGGGGCTCAGGCCCGGCGGGGGGCTCAGGCGTCCGTGTCGGGGGTGACGAGGTGCTCGGCCAGGAACCAGACCTGCGTCTCGCCGGTGCGGATGACCTGGGAGACCAGGAGGTCCTGGGTGCCGTCGTCGCCGAGGCCGGCCGTCCGGGTCGCCGCGTCGCGGGTGTCGGCGAGGATGCCCTCGTGCGCGTCGAGGAGGCGCGAGAGCATCGACTGCACGTCCTCGATGCCGTCCGGCGGGCGGTGGACGCCCGTGATCAGCGCGGCGTGCCGGGGGTCGCCGACGGCGACGCCGCCGAGGCTCTGCACCCGTTCGGCGAGCGCGTCGACCAGCTCCAGCTGCTCCTGGGCGTGCTTGTCGAAGAGCAGGTGCAGTTGGTAGGCCGTCGGCCCGCGCATGCCCCAGTGGCACTTCTTGTAGAGGGAGTACAGGAACTGGGTGTCCGCGAGGACGCGGTTGAGCCGCTGGCACGAGTACTGCCGGGCGTCGTGGGAGAGGGCGATCGGCAACTGCGTGACGGTGCCGAACTCCTGGATCTCGGGGCGGTGCTGGTGGAGGCGGGGCTGGCTGGGCACGGTGGTCCTGGGCTCCTCGGTGGGGTCGGGTGAAGGGTGCGCATCGAGTCGGCGCGTCCTGCCGGCGGTGGCGCGCCGATCCGGTGGCCGGGCACGCGGCCCGCGGCGGCATCAGACTAGGAGCGCGCGGACCGCGGACTGTTCCGACGGCGCACCGCTCACCGCCGGTGCGCGCACGGCGTCGACGGACCGCCCCTCGGGCGGCACCTGCGGCCAGGGCACGCCTCCGTGACGCCGGAACACCCTCAGGCGTGCGGCGGCAGGACCTCGATGATCTCGGCGATGCCGCCGGCGGTCCGGGTCTCGTACATGACGATCACGTCACCGGGCTTCAGGTGCCGCCACTGCTCCACCTGCAGGGGTTCGAGGCGGACGTCGGCCGTCTCGCCCGGGCCGAGCCGCGGCGCGAACTCCACCCAGAGCCGCGCGACGTTCAGATCCTGTTCCCCGGCCGCGGTGCGGTGACCGATGTCCCACAGCGGTCTGAGCCGGCCGTCCCCGTCGAAGGCGTTCCGGCGTCCGCTCTCCTCCGTTCCCAGCAGGGTCAGGCCGGCCCGGATCGTGCCGTGCCCGACCTCCCAGGCCCGCCACTGGCACCAGCGGCGGGTCCGGTCGAGCATCATCTGCCGAGCGGCTTCGGCGAGCTTCTCCCAGAAGGCGGTGGACACCGGGCGGACGTCCGCGATCTCGATGAGCATGTCGAGCACCGTCTCCCACTCCTGGAGCTCGATGTCCCGGCGGACGTCCGCGATCGTCAGGCCGTTCTCGGCCGTGGCGTTCCCGGGCAGCAGGTCGACGGCCTGCCGGAGGAGGGTGAACGCGTCGTCCGTGCCGTTGGTCGTCACCTGGCACCGTCCGCCCGGTCGTGCCCCGGGATCACGTTGGCCGGCGGGAGGCCCTCGAAGAAGGCGACGGCCTCCTCCCGCCAGTGCGGGCGCCAGCCCGCGGCCTCGGCGCGGGCCGCGTCGGCGCAGCGGCGCATGTCCGCGCGGAGCTTGCCGTCCACGCCCAGCTGCCGGGCCAGCCCGCGGACGTGTTCGACGGTGGCGGCCGGGCAGTGCGGGTCGCCGAGCGCGGACTCGACGACGGCCCGCTGCGACGCGTCCGCGCGGGCGAGCAGGGCGCTCACGGCGTAGCTGCGGCGCCCCGCGCGGAGGTCGGCGCCGGTGGACTTGCCGGTGGCGCCCTCGTCGCCGAAGAGGTCGAGGTAGTCGTCGCGCAGCTGGCCGCCGATGCCGACCAGGGTCGCGTACCGGCGCAGCCGTGCGTCGTGGCCGGCCAGGTCCGCGCCGGCGGCCAGCAGGCCCAGGCGCAGCGGGGCGAGCACGGAGTAGCGGGTGGACTTGTACTCGCAGACGGTGTGCAGGAACTCCTCGTCCGGGATCGGGAGGAAGTCGCGTTCGAGGTCGACGATCTGGCCGGTGACCGTCTCGGCGGCCGCGTCCAGCTGCACCTCCAGCATGGCCTGGCGCAGCTCGGCGGGGACGTCGGCCTCCAGCAGGACCCGCATCGAGAGGAAGGCGGCGAGGTCCCCGGCCAGGACGGTCAGGCCGAGCGCGGTGCGGTCCGCGTCCGGGAACTCCCGGCGGTAGGCCTCGTGGGTGGAGGGCCCGCCGCGGCGGGCGGACGCGTCGTCGATGAGGTCGTCGTGGACGAGCCCGTGCGTCTGGAGCAGTTCGATGCTCAGCGCGGCCTCGGCCAGGCCGGGCACCGGCTCGGTGGTCACCAGCCGGGCGGCCTCGTACAGCAGGGCGACCCGCAGCCGCTTGCCGCCACGCAGTGAGAGGTCCCGCAGCAGCTCCAGGCAGCGCGGGGTGAAGCGGCTGAGCGGCGGTGTGTCGAGGCGCTCCGGCAGGGCCGCGAAGTAGGCCTCGAAGCGGAGGTCGAACCGGCGGCGGTGTTCGGCGGCTCGTGCGCGGGCGGCTGCCATGATCGTCTCGTTCACGGGGCCCACCCTCGCATCCGCCCGGGTCGGCCCGCGCCTCCGGGGTCGGGGCGGGCGGTTCGCCCGGACGGCCGGGGCAGACCTTTCGGCCAGTCGTGCGAAAGGTCTGTTCATGACCACGACACCCCCCTAGAGTGGCCGCGATCCTCCACAAGTGGCCTTTTCTTCACGTCGGTTCACCGGCTCTTCACGGCCGGTTCGCTGACCTCGGGACGTTCAGCGCAGCCTGTTCCCATCATCGAGCCGGAAGGGCCGGGTCCGTGACGCAGGCGTTCCAGTCCCCCGGCTTCGCCGCGTTGGCGGCCGACCGCGCGGTCGAGACCCGGCTCGTCGACGAGCGCTGGCAGGCGGTGGCCTGGGACCTCCGGACGGGCCGGCGCCGGGTGGTCACCGACCGGCCGGAGGGCGTCCACCTCAGCGAGATCGAACCGCACGGCGACGCCGTCTGGTGGTTCGACGCCGACCACGCGGGGGAAGGGCGGTGGCGGCGCGAGCCCTTCGCCGGCGGTCCGGCCGGCGAGGCGCTGCACGGCGTGCCGCGCGGACGGGCCTACGGCGTCGCCTTCGACCGGACGGGTGCGCTCGCGGCGGTGGCCGTCGGCGTCGACGGCGCCTCGCACTGCTACGTCGGGCCGCCCGCGGGCGAGGCCCGGCTGATCGGCTCGGCGCCGGGGTACCTCGGCCTGGCCGACCTGTCGCCGGACGGTCGGCTGCTCGCGCTCGCCGGGCAGCCCGACGGGGACGACGCGGTGGTCCTGTGGCCGACGGCGGCGCAGGCGGACGACGAGACGGACGGCAGCACGGACGGCACGGCGAACGGCACGGCGAACGGCACGGCGAACGGCAGCGCGCACGGACTGCCGGGCGCCCGGCCGGACGGCCCGCTGCGGATCGCCGGGAACCGTGGACTGCGGCTCTGGCCGATCGAGTTCAACCCGCTCGCGGTACCCGAGCCGGAGCTGCTGCTGGTGGTCGAGGAGGAGGACCGGTACGCCCTCGCGACCTGGAGCGCGGACGCGGGGCTGCGCCGGCACCCGGGGCTCTCCTTCGACGCGCAGATCACGGCCGGCTGGTACCAGGGGCCGCGCGGAGTGCTGATCCAGCACGAGCGGGCCGGACGGAGCCGCCTGCTGCTCGCCGACCTCGACCCGCCGGACGGACCGGGGGCGACGGCACGGAGGGCGGCCCGGCAGCAGGAGGGAACGCGGCAGGAGACGGCCTGGCAGGGGACGAGGGACCAGGAACCGGAGCCGGCCCGACGGACCCCGTCCGTCCGGGAGATCAGCACCCCGGGCGGCACGATCCACGACCTCTCCTGCGCCCCCGACGGCACCCTGCACTGCGTCTGGAGCCGGGAGTCGACACCGCCCCGCCCGCTGGTGCTGCGCCCCGGCACGGAGGTCGCCCACCACCCCGGCCCGGACCACGACGGCACCTCCCGCACCCGGCGCTGGACGACCCGGCCGTACGGGCGCATCCACAGCTTCGTCAGCGCCCCGGCCGGCCCCGGCCCGTGGCCGACGCTCTTCCTGGTGCACGGCGGCCCCGCCACCCACGACCGGGACTCCTACGACCCGCGGGTGAACGTCCTGGTGGAGCAGGGCTACGCGGTGGTGCGCACCAACTACCGGGGCTCCACCGGCTACGGCGCCCGCTGGCAGCACGAGTACGGCCACCGGGTCGGGCTGGCCCAGATCGAGGACCTGGCCGCCGTCCGCGCGGACCTGGTCGCCGACGGTACGGCGCTCGCGGAGCGCACCGGCCTGTGCGGGTTCTCGTGGGGCGGCTACCTGGCCCTGCTGGCGATGGGCGCGCAGCCGGACCTGTGGTCGCTCGGCATGGCCGCCCAGCCGATCGCGGACTACCCGGCCGCCTACCGCACCACCACCCCCGCCCTGCGCGCGCTGGACCGGCAGCTCTTCGGCGGGTCACCGGACGAGGTCCCGGAGCGCTACCGCGCGGCCGACCCGCGGTCGTACGTGCACCAGGTCCGCTCGCCCGTCCTGCTGGTCGCCTCGCGGACCGACGAGCGCTGCCCGCCCGACCAGGTGGCCCGCTACGCCGCCGACCTGGGCCGGCTGGCGGTGCCGCACGAGCTGCTCTGGGTGGACGGCGGCCACTACAGCCGCCGGACCGCCGACCACCGATCGGTGCTGACCGCGATGGTCCGGTTCGCCGGGCGGTCCTGGCCCGCACCACTCCCCCGGCCACCCCGGGGCGATCGCCCCGGGGTCCCCGCCGAGTCGATGGAAGGAGGTGAACAGCCATGAAGCGACGCAGCATCCAGAACGACCCGATCAGCACCCCGGAGCGTGACCGGGGCGCCGTGGTGGTCCAGAACTTCGCGCTCGACATCACCAAGGCCGCGCCGGTCGCGCCTGCCCTCAAGGGGCAGCCGAAGCCGAAGCCGGAAGCGAAGAAGTGACCCTCCGTCGCTCCGGGGCGCCCACGGTGCCCCGGAGCGACACCTCACCGACCGTCTGCGGACAACAGAAGTGGCCACCATGCGTATCGTCCTGCTGCACATGCCCTGGGGCGCGATCGACGTGCCGTCGCTGGCGCTCGGGATCCTGCACACCGCCGCCGTCCGTGCGGGCCACCGGGTCGACGTGCGCTACGCCAACCTGGACTTCGTGGACTGGGCGGCCGGGACCACGGGTTTCGGCGCGGACGACTACCAGTACTTCTCCGAGAAGTCCTACTTCCAGGGCGCGGGGGACTGGGCGTTCGCCGGCGCGCTGTACGGCGACGACGAGCCGGCCCCGGGCCGCGACGGCGACAGTCACGGCGACGGCGACAGTCACGACCACGATTTCGCGGGCTACTTCGAGTACCTCGCCGCCAACGGCGCGAGCGAGCAGGAGATCGCGCTGACCCGGGCCACCCGCGCGATCGCCCCCGCGTTCATCACCCGCCTGGTCGAGGAACTCGCCGCCGACCCACCGGACCTGGTCGGCTTCACCACCACCTTCCAGCAGAACACGGCGAGCCTGGCCGCCGCGAGGCTGCTCAAGCAGCGCTGCCCGCAGGTGCGGACGGTGTTCGGCGGCGCGAACTGCGACGGTCCGCAGGGCGCCGCGCTGCACCGCAACTTCCCATTCCTGGACTACGTGGTGCGCGGCGAGGGCGAGGCCGCCCTCCCGGCGCTGCTGGCCGGCGGCGACCTCTCCGCGGTCCCCGGGCTGTGCTGGCGCGACGGCTCCGGGAGCTCGACGGCCAACGCGATGTCGACGCGCCCGCTGCCGCCCGCGGCGATCCTGGCGCCCCGCTACGACGGCTTCTTCGAGCGGCTCGACGCCTCCGTCGCGGCCGGCTGGGTCGACCCCAAGCTGGTCGTCGAGGGCTCCCGGGGCTGCTGGTGGGGCGAGAAGCACCACTGCACCTTCTGCGGGCTCAACGGCTCCTCGATGGAGTTCCGTTCCAAGCCCCCGGCGGACTTCCTCGCCGAGGTGCTCGCGCTCGCCGAACGCCACCAGCTGCTGGACGTCTACGTGGTCGACAACATCCTGGACATGGGCTACTTCGACACCGTCCTGAAGTCGCTGACGGAGCTCCCCGTCGACCTGCGGCTGCACTTCGAGATCAAGGCCAACCTGCGCCGCCACCAGTTCCAGCTGCTCGGCGACTCGGGCGCGGCCCAGGTGCAGCCCGGCATCGAGAACCTGAGCACCCGGGTCCTGCGGATCATGGACAAGGGGGTGACGGGCTGCCAGAACGTCCGTGCGCTGCGGGACGCGCAGAGCGCCGGGGTCTCGGTGACCTGGAACTACCTCTACGGCTTCCCGGGCGAGCAGCCGGACGACTACGAGTCGGTGATCCGCCAGCTGCCCGTGCTGCACCACCTGGACCCGCCGACCGGCGCGGGGCGGATCGCGATCGAGCGGTTCAGCCCGTACTTCGACCGCCCCGAGCTCGGCTTCGCGATCACCCGGCCGGCCTTCCAGTACCGCGCGACCTACCGCCTCCCGGAGAGCGAACTGAACGAACTGGCCTACGTGTTCACCGCGCCGCCGCGCGGGATCGGCGGCGGGCTCGCGGAGCGGCTGGGCGCGGCCGTGGACACCTGGCTCGCCCGGTTCCCCGACAGCCGGCTCACCCACCGGGACGCCGGCGACCGGATCGTGCTCGTCAACACCCGTCCCGGGTTCGACTGGCGGGTGGTCGAGCTGACCGATCCGGTGGAGCTCGCCGTCTTCCGGCTGCTCTCCCAGCCCCGGTCGGCCGCCGCGCTGGCCGCCAAGACCCCCGGCGGCGCAGCGGCGGTCGGGCCGGTGCTGGAGCGCTTCACCGCCCTGGGCCTGCTGTTCCACGACGGGGACAGCTTCCTGCAGGTCGCCGTCGAGTCCGACAACCAGGTGCTGATGCGGATGCAGCACCGGCACGGCCCCGTCGCCGTCCACCCCCACGCCGAGGAGGTGCTCGATGCCGTCGCGATCGGCTGAAGCGGCCGACGCCGCCGCCTGGCGTGCGGCCGACCCCGAGGTCGAGCTGTGGCTCGACTACGACCCCGCCGCACGGGAGTTGCCGGGCTACGCGCTCGGTCGCCGCAGGCTGCGCGGCCCGGTGCAGCAGGAGGTCACCGAGCTGCACCGCGCCGGGGTCCGCTGCCTGCGGCTGACCGGGCCGGTGCACCTGTGCGCGGACGCGCCGGCGGCCTCCGCGCGGGCGCTGACGCTGCTGCGCGAGGCGACCGGGCAGGGGCTGGCCGTGCTCTGGCAGGCGGTCTGCACGGACGGCTGCGCCGCGCGGCGCCGGTTCCACCACCTCTACCCGCCCGAGCGGGTGACCGGGTGCGCGCCGGAGGTCGCCGACGGGTGGCGCGCCACGTACTACCCGAGCAAGTGCGTCTTCCGGCGCGGCCCCGGCTTCGTCGAGGTGCGCGACCGCCGGTTCGGGACGCTGGAGCTGTTCACCATCGACGAGCCGGGCCACCTGGCGCAGGTGGAGGCGCTGTCCGAGGGCGTCGACCTCGAGCTGCTGCCGCACGCCGTCCACCGGGACTTCGCCGACGCCGGTCTGATCGCCGAACAGGCCGGCCGCGCCTGGTTCCTGCCCATGCGGGTGCGGCGCTGGCCCTTCCCGTCGCTGACGGTGTAGCCGCACACGGCCGCCCGTCCGCGAGAGCTTCGATGCCGAGGAGAGATCCATGACCACCGCGGTCGACGACGCCGCCGCGCGGATGTCCGCGTTCATCCGCGACCCCTACCCCACGCTCGCCCGGATCCGCGAGGGCGGCGCGGTCTCCGTCGTGGAGTTCGGCGAGGGCCTGCCGGTCTACCTGGTGACGCGCTACCAGGACGTCCGGGCGGCGCTGATGGACCCGAGCTTCGGGCAGGACGTCCGGCGCAGCCAGGCCATCGCGAGCGGGCGGGGCTCCGGACTGACACTCGGTTCGGAGGTGGTCCACATGCTCAACAGCGACCCGCCGGACCACACCCGGCTGCGCCGGCTGATCCAGGGCGTCTTCACCCGCCGGCGGGTGGACCTGATGCGACCGCTGGTCGAGCGCATCGCCGGCGGCCTGCTGGACGGGCTGCGCGGCCGGGAGACCGCCGACCTGGTGACGGACTTCGCCTTCCCGCTGCCGATCATGGTCATCTGCGATCTGCTGGGCTTCCCCCCGGAGGACATGCAGGCCTTCCGCACCTGGTCGACGGCGATCCTCACCCAGGGCGGCGACCTGACCTTCGCCCAGGCGACCACCGAACTGAACGACTACCTCAGGGAGTTGATGACCGCCCGACGGTCCTCGCCGAGCACGGACATCCTCACCGACCTGGTGCAGGCCTGCGACGCCGGCGAACTCACCGAACAGGAGGTGTTCTCGATGGTCTTCCTGCTGCTGATCGGCGGCCACGAGACCACCGTCAACCTGCTCGGCACCGCCACCCTCGCCCTGCTCCACCACCCCGACCAGCTCGCCTGGCTGCGCGCCAACCCGGCGGCGATGCCGGTCGCGATCGACGAGTTCCTGCGCTACGAGTCCCCGGTGAGCATGGCCACGCTGCGGTTCACCAACGCCGACGTGACGGTCGACGGCGTGGAGATCCCCGCGGACGAGCTGGTGCTGCTCTCGCTCGGCGCGGCCAACCGGGACCCGGCCCGCTTCACCGACCCGGACCGGCTGATCCTGGACCGCGGCGATCCGGGCCACCTGGCCTTCGGGCAGGGCCTGCACCGGTGCCTCGGCTCCTTCCTCGGCAAGCTGGAGAGCGAGGTGGCGCTGACCGGCCTGCTGGAGCGCTTCACGCGGATCGAACTGGCCGCCGCGGAGGAGACGCTGCCCTGGCGCAACACGATCATGCTGCGCGGCCTGGAGTCGCTGCCGGTCTCGCTCGATGGCTAGCCGCTCGGGAGCGGGCGACGCACCGGCGGGCGGCACCGCGGCGGGCGACGCACCGACGGACGGCGCGCCGGCGGGCGACGCACCGACGGACGGCGCGCCGGCGGGCGACACCGCCCGGACGGACGCCGCCCGGACGGGAGGCCCGGGAGCGCGCACCGCGACGGGCCCGGGGCGGTTCCGCCCCCGGATCGGCGCCGCGCCCCTGCGGGCACGCGGCTACCGGCTGCTGGTGATCGGGCAGGGCACCTCGGAGTTCGGCAACGCGTTCCAGCTGGTCGCCCTGCCGCTGCTGGTGTACTCCCTCGCCGGGGGCGCCCGCCAGTTGAGCCTGGTGGTCGCCGCCTACGGCGCGGGGCGGCTGGCCGCCACCCCGCTCGGCGGGATCCTCGCCGACCGGTTCGGGGCCCGGCGGGTGATGCTGACCGCCGACCTCGGCCGGCTGCTCGCCACCGCCGGGCTGTGCGGGATCGCCGCGGCCGGGGTGGCCCGGTTCTGGCTGATCGGCGGGCTCGCGCTGCTGGTCGGCCTCGGGGCGGGGGTGTTCCTGCCGGCCGCCTGGGCGATCACGCCGACCCTGCTGCCCGCCGAGGACCTGCACGCGGGCAACGCGCTGAACAGCACGGTCACCTTCGGGGCCGGACTGCTCGGTCCGGCGCTGGCCGGCCCGTTGGTCGCCTGGCTGGACCCGGCCGCCGCCCTGGGCGTGGACGCGGCGACCTTCGCCGTGTCGGCGGTGACGCTGCTGCTGATCGGCCGCGGCACCCCCGTCGCACCGCCCGGCCCGGTGTCCGAACGGGCCTCCGTGCCGCGGAACTTCCGTGCCCTGCTGCGGGAGTCCCCGTTGCTGCGGGCGGTGCTGACGGTGACGGTGATCGCCAACCTGACGGTGGGCGGTGCCACCCGGGTCGCCCTGCCGACCCTGGCCACCCACGGCTTCGGCGCCGGTGCCGTCGGGCTGGGCCTGCTGCTGGCCGCGTTCACCGGCGGCGCGCTGGTCGGCGGCCTGTTCGCGGCCGGGCTCACCGAGGTGCGCTCGCGGGGCCGTACGGCGATGCGCTCCGGTCTGGTGATGGGTGCGGCGATCGGCCTGGTGCCGTTCACCGGCCTGGTCGGCGCCGTGCTGCTGCTCTGCCTGGCCGGCGGCGCCAGCACGGTGACCAACGTCCTGGTCGTCACCGGCGTGCAGAGGAGCACTCCGCCCGCGCTGCTGGCCCGGGTCATGGCGGCCGTCACCTTCTGCGCGCTGGGGGTCTTCCCGCTCTCGGTGATCGCGGCCGGCGCGGCGGTGGACGCGTTCGGGAGCCGGAGCGTGTTCGCGGCCACGGGGCTCTGCCTCCTGGGCGCCTTCGGGTACGCGTTGACCAGGCCTGCGATCCGCGGACTGTGAGGGCACCGCCCGCCCGGTGGCAGGGGTGGCAGATGCCAGGTCAGACGGCTGTTCGGTCGGGCCAATGCGATCCGAATGTCCCCTCGGGGCCATCGGGGGTCAGGAGACGGGTTCGAGGAGGTCCCCGAAAGCGTCGGGCAGGGCCTTCCAGCTCCGCTCCCCCGCCATCAGCTCGGCGTCGGTGAGCAGGCAGGAGTCGAGGAGTCCGACGATCCCGTGGGTGTCCAGCCCCTCGGCGGTGAAGACGAGTTGCTGGACGCGGTCACCATGGGCGGCGTGCCATCAGACCTTCCCTCCTCGGGCGCGGATGCGGGCGACGGCCGCCTCGACGCCGATCGCGTCGACGGTGCGGATGCCCTTGGCGCTGAGCGTGAGCCGGACGTACCGGCCCTCTCCGGGCAGCCAGTAGCGCTTGTGCTGGATGTTGGGGTCGAACCGGCGGGGGGTGCGGCGGTGCGAGTGCGAGATCGCGTTGCCGAAACCCGGTCGGCGGCCGGTCAGTTGGCAGTGGGCGGACATCGGGGCTCCGTCCTGGGGTGGGTCGATGCGAGGGGGTCGGGCGGTCGGTGCGGCCACTCTACATGAAAATGGATGTCATTTCACAAGCCCTCGCTCACCCGCCCGGCGGCCACCAGCCCGCCCGGGCAAGCCCGTTCGACCGGCGGCAGGCGTTCAGCCGCCCGTAACCCCGGCCTTGACACGACGTCGACAGGGCTTCTCGTCACCGTGTCACCGTGCGACGGCCCGGAGCTACCGACCGGTAGACCGATCCGACCCGAAGGGCCGCCGTGAAGCGCACCGCCCCCCTGTCCGCCGTCATGGCCGTCTCCCTCGCCGCCGGCGTGCTGTTCACCGCCGGCACCGCGTCCGCGCGGGAACGGCCCGCCACGTCGCACACCGGGCACGACCTCTACGGGACCAAGACCCCCTACGCCCCGCAGGGCGGGCCGGGCCACTACCAGAAGCCGCCGAAGGGCTTCGTGCCGGTCTTCACCGAGAACGTCGCCCGCCACGGCTCCCGCGCCATGACCGACAGCGGCGACGGCGACGCCGTCCTCGCCGTCCTGCGCCGGGCGCAGGACCGGGGCGCGCTCACCGGCCTCGGTGCGCGACTGGGCCCGCAGGTGCAGTCGCTGCTGTTCGCGGCCGCCGCCCTCGGCTACGGCAACCTCTCCGCCCGCGGCGCCGAGGAGCACCGGCAGACCGCGCTGCGCATGGAGCAGCGGCTGCCGTCCCTGTTCGCGGGCATCGCCGCCCGGCACGAGCCGATCGTGGTGGAGACCTCGGGGGTGCCGCGGGCGGTGGCCAGCGCCGGTGCGTTCACGGGCGGTCTGACCTCCGGCGATCCGGCGCTCACGGGCCTGATCAAGGAGCCGGTCACCGACAAGGACCTGCTGTACTTCCACAAGCAGCCGCAGAACGCCGACTACCAGGCGTACGTGAAGGGCGATCCGGCGCTGGCCGCGGTCCTCGCGCGGATCGACGGTGACCCGCGCACGGCCGAAACGGCGCACCGGGTCGTCGCGCGCCTGTTCCGGGCGGACTTCACCGCGACGATGTCCGCCGCGGACCAGGTCTCCTTCGCCCGCTCGCTGTACCAGCTCTACGGTGCGGCGCCCGACCTCCGCACCGAGGCGCCGGACGTCGACCTCGCCCCGTTCCTGACCGACCGCGACGCCCGGTGGCTCGCCTACCTCGACGACGCCGAGGAGTTCTACCAGAAGGGCCCCGCGTTCAGCGGACGCACCATCACCTACCGGATGGCCGGGGTCCTGCTGGACGACCTCCTCGCCCGGGCCGGGGCCAAGGCCGCCGGCACCGACGGCGACGGCGCGGTGCTGCGCTTCACCCACGCCGAGGAGATCGAGCCGCTCGCCGCCCTGATGGGCCTGCCGGGCAGCACCGCGCCCGCCGACCCGGGGCAGCCCTACACCTACCGGAACAACCCCTGGCGCGGTGCGGAGGTCTCGCCGATGGCGGCCAACATCCAGTGGGACCTCTTCGCGAACACGCCCTCCGACGGCCGGCCGGCCACGCACCTGGTGCGCATGCTCTACAACGAGAAGGAGACCGCCTTCAAGGCGTCCTGCAAGCCCGTGGCCAAGGGCAGCTACTTCTACGCGCTCGACGAGCTCGAGCACTGCCTGGCCCACGGCTGACGCCCGCCCGCCGCGGGCGGCGGGCCCGGGTGAGCGCCTGGTGGGCGCCCACCCGGGGCGGGGTCAGGACCGGCGGCCGTCGCGCCGGCGCAGGCCGAGGACGCCGAAGGCCGTCCCGGCGACGCCGACGAGGATGCCGACGACGCCGAGGGTGCGGGCCGTGGTGTCGGAGGAGGACGAGGACGACGCGGCGGCCGCGGGTGCCGCCTGCGGGGCGGCCGCCGGGTGGTCGGTGTCGCCGTCGGCGGCGGCCTTGGTGAGGGTGAGGGTCGGGGCCGGGTGCTGGGGCTCGGGCTGGCCGGCCGCGCTCTCGTCGATCCAGCGGACCACGGTGCCGTCGTCGTAGGTCTGCAGGGCCTTGAAGACCACCTTGTCGGTGTCGGTGGGCAGCGCGCCGAGGGAGATCCGGAAGTCCTGGAACTGGCCGGGGGCGATCTTGGTCCCGGCGGCCGCGGTCCAGGTGACCTTCGAGACGGCCTCGGTGATCTCGTCGCCGTCGTCGGTCTTGATCGGGGTGGACAGCTTGGTCTTCTCGGTCGTGGCGGTCCAGCCGGGCAGCGGCTCGGTGGCGACCGAGGCGATCGGGTGGTCGGCCGGCAGGGTGACCTCCAGCTCGGTCGTCGCGGCGGTGTCGCTCTCGTCCGGGACGCGGAAGGCGATGGCGGTGTAACCGCCCTGGGAGGCGGTGCCGGGCTGGACGGTCACGTGCGCGAACGCGGGGGCGGCGGTGGCGAGCACGGCGGCGGTGGCCAGCGCGGCCGCGGTGGCGACGCGTCGGGAAGCGGTGGAGCGCATGGGGCGGGGTTCTCCGTCCGGGAGATGGGCACGGCGTGCACCGGCGCGGCGGAAGCCGGGCCGGGGCCGTGCGGGGAGGGGGATCGTGACGGTCGGTGCGGCGCCCTGGGCCATGAGCCGGCGGCCCTAGACACGCCCTAGACGCCGACCGTCCGTGGAGGCCCCCGGAGGACCAGGCTGTGCCGCAGGACCGCCGGCCTCGGGAGCACCTCGTCGGCGCGGCCGACCGGAGCGGCGCGGGGCGCGGTCCGCGGGCGGACGGGAGCGGCCCGACCGGCCAGCCGGGCCACGGTGTCGGAGAACCGTCGGCGCCAGCCGCGGGCCGACTCCGGCAGGGCCCGCGCCAGGTCCATCAGCCGCCACAGGAGGACCTCGACCCGGTGCAGCAGCCACCCCGTGGCGAGCGCCGCACCGGCGTGGGCGGCGAGCATGGCCGGCGAGTGCCCGAGCATCCCGGAATGGGCCGCCGTGTGCGCGGCGCCGCCGCCGGTCACCGCGGCCGGGTGGTGGACGTGCACGTGCCCGCCCGGAGCGGCGACCCTCCTGGTCCGGTCGGGCAGGGGCGCTTCCGGGGCCGCCTGCAGCCACAGGTGCAGGCCCAGCTGGCCGACCGAGAAGGCGCCCGTGATCGTGGGCAACGACCGTCGCCGCCCCGACCCGGCGGCACCGGCGAGGGCCGTGACCAGCCAGCCGAGGAGCAGCAGGCCCGGCTCCACCCGGCCACCGGCCGCGGTGTGGGCGGCCGCGGCCAGCGCGACGCTCACCGAGGCCAGCACGACCGCCCGCACCAGCCGCACATCGGCGGCGGCGGTGCGGGAGCGCGGGAGGGACGGCGGCGCGGGCATGGCCGCCCCATCATGGCAGCCCGGCCCGGGCCGGGCGGCCGTCCCCCCGAAACCCTCCCGGGGCCCCCGCAACGGCGTGCGGCATCACCACGCGGCATGGCGCCGGGGAGCGGCCCGGGAAAATCCCGGACGCACCTGGGAACTACTCCGGCGCCGGGCCCGACTACCAGAGCCGGGCCCGCAACCGTCGGCCCACTGCACCCGGATGTTCCCAGGAGAGTTCCATGCGTTCTCGTGTGTTGTGCGGCATGGCCGCCGCCGTCGCCGTCCTCGTGACGGGATGCAGCAGTGACGGAGGTGCCGGGGCCGGCGACGCGGGAGCGGCGACGTCCGCAGCTGCTTCCGGCGCCCCGTCGGCAGCGGCGTTCCCGGTCACGGCCACGGACTGTGCCGGCAGGGAGACGGTGTTCGACGCGGCGCCGAAGAGGATCGTCACCAGCAACGCCTCCGGCCTGGAGATGCTGCTGCAGCTCGGTGCGGGCGACCGGGTGATCGGCACGGGCTTCCCGCCCGGCAAGGGCACCCTGCCGGCCGGGATCGCCGACGCCGGCGCCAAGGTGCCGGTGCTCGGGGACATGGTGATCCCCAAGGAGAAGCTGCTCGGCTCCGGCGCCGACCTGTACGTGGAGACCTTCGCCGACATGGGCGGCATGGGCGGCGGGATGGGCACCACGCCGACCGACCAGGAGTATCGGGCCGCCGGGATCAAGCGGGTCTTCCTGCACTCCACCTCCTGCGCGGCCACGGCCCCGGCCGCCGTGCAGGACCTCGCCGGTGTCGAGACCGACATCAGGAGCCTCGGCAAGGTCACCGGCACCTCGGCCAAGGCCGAAGCCCTGGTCGCGGACATGGAGAAGAAGGTCGCAACGGTGCGGACCGCGCTGGCCGGGGTGCCGGCGGACAAGCGCCCCGGCTACTTCTTCTTCGACTTCGACGCCGGCACCAAGCAGCCGATGGCGGTGGGCAACCGGCAGGTCGGCAACGCCGTGATCGGCCTCGCCGGTGCCCGCAACGTGTTCGGCGACCTCGACGGCGACTTCAAGCCCGTCTCCTGGGAGGACGTCGTCGCGAAGAACCCCGACTGGATCCAGCTCGGCGTGCGCAACCGCGGCAGCGAGGCCGAGAACGGGAAGGCGTTCGACGAGGCGGAGAAGTTCCTGCGCGAGTTCCCCGCCACCAAGGGGCTCAAGGCCGTCCAGGAGGGCCGCTTCGTGCGGATCGGCTCCGAGGTGACCACCATCGCCGGCACCCGCAACGCCGACACCGTCGAGCAGATCGCACACGCCCTCTTCCCCGACCTGGTCAAGGACGCCCGGTAGATGACGGCCGCACCCGCTGCGGCGCCCGTCCGCCGGCCCGCGCGCACCGCGCGGGCCGGCGCCGTCGCGTCCGCCCTCGTCGCCGCACTGGTCCTCGCGCTCACCCTGGCCGTCTCGTTCGGTTCCGTGGACATCCCGGTCCACGAGGTGTGGACGGTGGTGGCGCACCGGATCACCGGGACGGCGCCCGAGGCCGGCACCCGGGACCTGATCGTCTGGCAGCTGCGCGTCCCCCGCGCCCTGCTCGCGGCACTCGTCGGTGCCGGACTGGGACTGGTCGGCACCGCCGTCCAGGCCCTGGTGCGCAATCCGCTGGCCGACCCCTACCTGCTGGGCATCTCCTCCGGTGCGTCGCTGGGCGCCGTCGCCGTCATCGTCCTCGGTGCCGGCACCGGCTTCGCGTTCGGCTTCGGCGTCTCCGCCGCCGCGTTCGCGGGGGCCCTGGGCTCCTTCGCCCTGGTGTGGGCGATCGCCCGGCGCGGCGGCGGCTTCGCCCCGATGCGCCTGGTGCTGGCCGGGGTGGCCATCGGGCAGTTCCTCTCCGGGTTCACCAGCTTCCTCGTCCTCCAGGCCGGGGACGACCAGCAGACCCGGGGCGTGCTGTTCTGGCTCATGGGCAGTCTCGGCGCGGCGACCTGGGACCAGCTCGCCGCCCCGGCCGCCGCCGTCGCCCTGGGCTGGCTGGCCCTCCAGGCCCGGGCCCGGCACCTCAACGCCCTGCTGATGGGCGACGAGACCGCCGCCGGACTCGGCGTCGACACCGCCCGGCTGCGCCGCGAGCTGTTCGCCGTCACCAGCCTGCTGACCGGGGTGCTGGTCGCGGTCTCGGGCGCGATCGGCTTCGTCGGCCTGCTGGTCCCGCACGTGTGCCGGCTCGTCGTGGGCGGCGACCACCGCCGGCTGCTGCCGCTGTCCGCGCTGACCGGTGCCGTCCTGCTGGTCGCGGTGGACACCGTCGCCCGCAACGCCCTGGACACCCAGGAGCTGCCGATCGGCGTCGTCACCGCGGTCGTCGGCGCGCCCGTCCTGCTGTACCTGCTCGACCGACGGCTGGAGCGCGGATGAGGATCACCATCGAGCAGGTCACCGTCGCCCTCGGGGGCCGGGACGTGCTCTCCGACGTCGGACTGATCGCCGCCGAGGGCGAGATCGCGGGGCTGGTCGGGCCGAACGGCAGCGGCAAGTCCACCCTGCTGCGCACCGTCTACCGGCACCTGCGTCCGCGGGCCGGCCGGGTGCTGCTGGCCTCGCGCGACGTGCGCTCACTGGCCCCGGCCGAGGCCGCCCGGCACGTCGCGGCGCTGCCCCAGGAGCGCGGCTCGGACTTCGAGTTCAGCGTCCGCGAGGTCGTGGCGATGGGCCGGACCCCGTACAAGCGGGCCTTCGCCGGGGACGACGAGCGGGACCGGGCCGCGGTCGCCGAGGCGCTGGAGCAGGTCGGCCTCGGGGCGTACGCGGACCGCCGGTTCGCGCAGCTGTCCGGCGGGGAGCGGCAGCGGGTGCTGCTGGCGCGGGCGTTCGCGCAGCAGCCGGACGTGCTGGTGCTGGACGAACCGACCAACCACCTCGACGTCCGGCACCAGGTGGAGCTGCTGGCCGTGCTGCGCGCGCAGCGCCGCACCACGCTGATCTCGCTGCACGACCTGAACGCCGCGGCCTCGCTCTGCGACCGGCTGCACGTCCTGCACCGGGGTGCGCTGGTGGCCTCCGGCACGCCGCGGGAGGTGCTGACGCCCGAGCTGCTGGCGGAGGTGTTCGGCGTGCGGGCGGCCGTGGTGGAGCATCCGCTGACCGGTGATCCGCTGATCGCCTTCGACCACCGGCAGCCCGCCCCGGCGACGCGCGCGGAGGCGTCCACCGGTGGGACCGCCGGGGAGACGTCCACCGGTGGGACCGCCGGGGAGACGTCCACCGGTGGGACCGCCGGGGAGGCCTCCGCCGGGGAGCGGACCGTCCCCGTGTAGTGTCGCCGGACCGCCGCCCCCGGGCTCCCGTCGGGAGCCCGGGGGCGGTCGTGCGTCGGGCGCCGGCCGCGCCCGGCCGACGGATGGTCAGGACTCCTCGAAGTGGCTGGGCCGCCCGGCCCGCAGCACCAGGCTGCCCTGCTGCTCGGCGTCGGCCCGGCGCATCAACCGCCAGCTGCCGTCCGCGCGGTGCAGGACGGTGGAGTGCCACGGGGTGGTCCAGGCGTCCGGGGCGTCGAGCAGACGGATGCCGAACTTGGCGGCACCGCGCGGCTGCGGGTGGATGGACAGGCGGACGGTGCGGGGGTGGTGCTCGGCGATGAGGTCGCCCCAGGCGCGGCTGCGCTGGATGACCCCGTACGCGCGGCGGCGGCACTCCCGTTGGAGGGCCGATCTGGTGCCGGTGAAGTCCACGGTGTCCTCGGTGAGGAAGCGGGTGATGCCCCGGTAGAGGGCGAGGGTGTGTCCGTCGCGCTTCACCTCGGCGCGCAGGTCCTCGACGGTGGGCGCGTACGCGGCGTGCACCCGGGCGCGCTTCTCGTCGTACGGGAGGTCGCCGAGCACGTCGCGCAGGTCGAAGACGGAGAGGCTGGTCAGTCCCTCGCGGCGGATCATGGCGGCGAGTTCGTCGGAGTAGGCGTCGATGTGCGGATCGGGGACGCGGATCAGGTCGCCGAAGATGTGCCCGTCGGAGCAGATCTCCATCCGGGCGCCGGGCTCGTACACCTCGCCGACCGCCCGGCAGAGGTCGTCGAGGAAGGTGAGCGAGAGCCGCTCGCCCTCGTCGGGGAGGTGTCCGAGGACCTTGGCGGGGCTGGGCGACTTGCAGGGGAAGCCGGGCAGGGTGAAGACGATCCGGTCCCCCGCCTCGACGAACTCGGCCAGTTGCCGGAGCTGTTCGGGGAAGTCGTCGGCTCCGGCCGCAGCGGCGGTGTCGGTGGCTCGGCGGTGGGGCAGCAGCAGGTCCAGGACGGCGGCGCAGGTCTGCCGGACGGATCTGGAGGTACCCAGAACGGACGGGGTGGGCATGCGTCTCCTCCGTGAGGGCATGGCGGGGCGGCGGCCCGGCGCCCGTTCCCCCGGTGGGGCGGGTGCCGGGCCGCCCTGGCGGGCGGGGCGGGAGCGGGGTGTCAGGTGGTCGGGCGGGTGTGGAGCGGGGTGCGCCGGTCGTAGGCGACCGGGAGCCGGTTGACGCCGCGGGCGAGGACGGCCGGGATCCAGGTGAGGTCGTCGAGGGGTTCGGCGGGCCGCAGTCCGGGCAGCCGGGCGAGCAGGGTGGCGAGGGCGGTCTGCAGTTCGGCCCGGGCCAGCGCGGCACCGGGGCAGAAGTGGACGCCGTGGCCGAAGGCCAGGTGGGAGTTCGGGCTGCGTTCGAGGTCGAGCGTGTCGGCGTCGGGGAACTGCCCGCCGTCCCGGTTGGCCGCGCAGAGCGAGACGATCACCGAGTCGCCGGCCGGGATGCGGGTGCCGTGCAGGTCGCTGTCCTCGGCGAAGAACCGCCAGGTGGTGAGCTCGAAGGCGCTGTCGTAGCGCAGCAGTTCCTCGACCGCGCGGGGCAGCAGGGCGGGGTCGTCGCGCAGCCGCTCCAGCTGGTCGGGGTGGCGGAGCAGGGTGATCAGCATGGTGGTGATCTGGTTGGTGACGGGCTCCTGGCCGGCGACCAGGAGCTGGAAGATCATCGAGTCCAGTTCCTCCCGGGTGAGCTCCCCCTCGTCCCGGGCGGTGACCAGGCGGGAGAGCAGGTCCTCCTCCCGGTGCGCGCGCTTGTGGGCGACGACCTCGGCGATGTACGTCTGCAGGCCGAGCAGCCGCGCCTCGTAGGCGGGCCGGCCCGGGTCCTGGGGCCCGACGGGCTGGACGACCTTGCCCCAGTCCCGGTCGAAGCGGGCGGCCAGCTCCGGCGGGAGGCCGATGACCTCCGCCAGGACCCGGAAGGGGAAGTGCGCCGCGAAGCCGGCCACCAGGTCCGCACCGCCCTCGGCGGGCAGCCCGTCCACGAGGGCGTCGGCGAGCTCCTGGAACCGCGGGCGCAGCGACTCCACCCGGCGCGGCGCGAAGGCGTCCAGGACGAGGCGGCGCATCCGGGTGTGCTCCGGCGGGTCCTGGTGCAGCAGGTGGGCCTGGAGCTGGGAGTGCTGGGGCTCGGGCATGATCGAGGCGAGGGCGCGCCAGTCGTCGTTGCCGAGCGCGTGGTTCTTTCCCAGGCGCGGGTCGTTGAGCGCCTGGTGGGCGGCCTCGTAGCCGGTGACCAGCCAGGCGGCGATGCCGGAGGGGAAGCGGACCCGGTGGACGGGGGCGGTGTCGCGCATCCGGCGGTAGAGGTCGTACGGGTCGGTCTTGTAGGCGGAGCCGTACAGCGGGATCGGCTCGCCGGCGGTGGCTCCGGTGACGGGGCAGCGGGCCCCGGTGCGGTCGGGGGTGGTCATGTCCGGTTCCTTCGGGCACATGGCGGTCGGGGTGGGGCGACGGGGGTGCGGCGGAGGTGGGGCCGCCGGGTCAGAGGGCCAGGGCGGGGCGGTGGTGGTCGAGCCAGAGCGCGAGGTCCACGACCCGTTCCAGCCGGAGCCGGTGGCCCCACTGCAGGCGGTCGGCCGGGGTGTCGAGGGTGGCCCTGACGACCGTCTCGTCCGCGATCTCCCGCACGTGGGGTGCGTCCAGCGCCTCCAGGGCGAGCCGCTGGAGGCCGGCGTTGTAGTCGGCGTGGTGGGTGGCCGGGTAGTGGTTCTTGGGCCGCCACAGCACGGAGTCCGGGGCGATGCCCCGGCCGGCGTCGCGCAGCAGGCTCTTCTCGCGCCCGTCGTGGTTCTTCATCGCCCAGGGGGTGTTGAAGGCGTACTCGACGAGGCGGTGGTCGCAGTACGGCACCCGGACCTCCAGGCCCCGGGCCATCGAGAGGCGGTCCTTGCGGTGCAGCAGCTGGCGCAGCCACCGGGTGAGCGAGAGGTGCTGCATCTCGCGCTGCCGGTGCTCGACGGGCGTCTCGTCGTCGAGGTGCGGGACGCCCGCCAGGGCGGTGCGGTAGGTGTCCTCGCGGAAGTCGCGGATGCGCAGGTCGGCGGCGAGCTCGGGGTGGAGCGGCATGGCGGCCTCGTCGCCGGTGACGAGCAGCCAGGGGAAGGTCCGCGCGGCGAGGGCCTTCGGGTCGTGGAACCACGGGTAGCCGCCGAAGACCTCGTCCGCGGCCTCACCGGACAGGGCGACGGTGGAGTGCCTGCGGATCTCGCCGAACAGCAGGTGGAGCGAGGTGTCCATGTCGCCGACGCCGATCGGCGAGTCCCGGGCGACGACGACGGCCCGCCGGTTCTCCGGGTCGAGCAGGGTCCGCGGGTCGAGGACCACGGTGGAGTGGTCCGTGCCGATGAAGGCGCCGGCCTCGGTGGCGAAGGGCGTGTCGTGGCCGGTGCGCAGCACGTCGCCGGTGAACCGCTCGGCCTGGTCGCTGTAGTCGACGGCGTAGGAGCGGAGCCTCGCCCCGGGGCCGTCGGTGCGGCGGAGTTCGTCGGCGATCAGGGCGGTGACGACGGTGGAGTCCAGGCCGCCGGAGAGCAGGCTGCAGAGCGGGACGTCCGCCTCCAGCTGGGTGCGGGCGGCGCGGTCGACCAGCTCGCCGACGCGCTCCTGCGTGGCGGCCAGGTCGTCGGTGTGCGGGCGTGCGGTCAGCTGCCAGTAGCGGCGCTCGCGGACGCCGTCCCGGTCGAGGACGAGCAGTCCGCCGGGCTCCACCTCCCGGACCCCGGCCCAGACGGTGGGGCCGGTGTTGAACAGCAGGCTGTACGCCTCGCGCAGGCCGTCGGCGTCCACGGTGGGGGTGAGCTCGGGATGGGCGAACAGGGCCTTGGGCTCCGAGCCGAAGGCCAGCCCGCCGTCGACGGCCGCCCAGAACAGCGGCTTCACGCCGAGCCGGTCACGGACCAGCAGCAGGCGCTGCTCGCGTTCGTCCCAGACGGCGAAGGCGTACATGCCCTCCAGGTGGTCGACCAGGGCGTCGCCCCACTCCAGGTAGGCGCGCAGCACCACCTCGGTGTCGCTGCGCGTCCCGAATCGGTGGCCCCTGCTTCTGAGCCGCTCGCGCAGCTCGTGGTGGTTGTAGACCTCGCCGCTGTAGGTGAGCACCACCCGCGGCCGGTCGGGCCGGTCCGCCATCGGCTGGGCGCCGCCCTCGGGGTCGAGCACGGCGAGGCGCCGGTGGCCGAGCGCGGCGTGGGCGCCGAGCCAGACACCCCCGGCGTCCGGCCCGCGCAGGGCCATGGTCTCGGTCATCGCCTCGATGACGGGGGCACTGTGCCGAACGTCCTGGTGGAAGGACGCCCAGCCGGTGATTCCGCACATGCGCATGCTCCAGTGGTGTGAACGGTGGTGGCGGGAGGGGGAGGTGGGGCGGGATCAGGCCGCCCGGGCGACGGCGGGGCGGCCGTGCCGCGCCAGCAGCGGCACGGCGAGGCAGCTGCCGGCGGCGGCGAGGCCGAGGCCGAGGTGCAGGCCGCCCGCACCGGAGCCGCCGAGGCTCCAGGCGGCGGTGGCCAGGGCCGGGCCGAGGGTGAAGCCGAGGCTGCGGGCGAGCTGCACGGTGGAGGCGGCGGTGGCCACCGTCGCCGGGGTGGCGGAGGTCATCACCATGGCCTGGGTCGGGCCGCCGTACAGGCCCATGCCGGTTCCGGCGAGGGCGAGGCGCCAGGCGACGTCCGGCAGGGTCCAGGTGTCACCGAGCGGGGCGAGCAGCAGGAAGCCGAGCGCGGTGAGCGCGGCGCCGGCGGTCGCGGTGGGCCGGGCGCCGTAGCGGTCGGCGAGCCGGCCGCCGAGCGGTCCGGCGATCCCCATGGCGAGGGGGAAGCACAGGATGGTCAGGCCGGTGGCGGTGGCGCCGGCGGCCTCGTCGCGCTGCAGGTGCAGGGCGAGCAGGTAGTGCACGGCGGCGAAGGCCCCGGCGACGGCCAGCACCGCGGTGTTGAGGCCGGCCGTCCGGTTCTCCCGCAGCACCGACCTGACGGGCTGTCCGCCGGCCCGCCGCAGCCACAGCGCGGTCAGCGGGACGGCCGGGGCGCCCAGCAGCAGCCAGCCGGGGGCGTCCGCGGTCAGGGTGAGCCCGAGGAGGACGGCGCAGACGGCGCCGCCGATGAGCGCCGCGTCGGTGACCTCCGCCCGGTCCGGCCGCGCCAGGGCGCCTCCCCGGGGCAGGTGCCGGCGGGCGACGAGCCAGGCGGCCAGGCAGACCGGCAGCTTCACCAGGAAGACCGCCCGCCAGCCAAGGTGGTCGACGATCAGCCCGCCCAGGGCCGGGCCGGTGACCGCACCGAGCGGCCCCAGCGTGGCCGGCACGCTCATCGCACGGCCCCGCAGCCCGGGCCGCACCGACCGCATCGCCAGCACCGGCATCAGGACGAACAGCACCGCACCGAAGGCCCCCTGGACCATCCGGGCCGCGATCAGCGCACCCGCCCACGGCGCGGCCGCGGCCGCGGCGCTGCCCAGCGCGAACCCGCCGAGGGCGGTCAGCAGCGCCGGGCGGGTGCCGACCGCGCCCAGCCACCGACCGGCCGGCAGGAGCAGCGCCACCAGGGGGAGCTGGTACCCGAGGGCGGCCCACTGGGCGGTCTGCGCGGACACCCGCAAGCCCCCGGCGATGTCCGCGAGGGCGATGTTGACGATGTTCATGTCGAGCATCGCCACGAACGACAGCATCCCCGCGACCGCCACCAGGCTCCAGCGGTCCGTGACCGCCGCCGGCGCCTCCCGGCCCGTCACCGCGCTCACAGCGCGCACCCCCGGCCGACGCGTCCCGGCCGACGCGACGAGCAGCTCCTGGGCCGCATGCTCCGCCCTCCTCCCGTAGCGGACACCGTCGGCGACGGCACCCGGCACAGGAGTCGGGCCGGAACCCCGGGAAGTTCCGAACACCTGGATGAATCTTCGCCGGGCGGGCGCAGGGCCCCTGAGCTGCGCGTCCCACCCCCGGCACGGTGGTCGCCGGCGGGCGCTCGCCTATCCTTGTTGCCAGTTATTCGCAAATACTGAACTTAGGCAACAAGGAGTCGTGGGTGATGGCGGGATCGCCGGTGGTGCTCGGGATCGAATCGTCGTGCGACGAGACCGGCGCCGGGCTGGTGCGCGACGGCGTCCTGCTGGGGCACGCGGTGGCGTCCAGCATGGACGAACACGCGCGGTTCGGCGGCGTGGTGCCCGAGATCGCCGCCCGGGCCCACGTCCACGCCATGGCCCCGGTCGTCGACGAGGCCCTGACCCGGGCCGGACTCACCCTGGCCGACGTCGGCGCCGTCGCCGTGACCGCCGGCCCGGGCCTGTCCGGCGCCCTGCAGGTCGGCGTCGCCGCCGCCAAGGGCTACGCCTTCTCGCTCGGCGTCCCGCTGTACGGCGTCCACCACCTCGCCGGCCACGTCGCCGCCGCCACCCTCGACGGCGGGCCGCTGCCCGACCCGTGCATCGTCCTGATCGTCTCCGGCGGGCACACCTCGCTGCTGCTGGTGCGCGACCTGGCGCGCGACCCGATCGTCCACCTCGGCGACACCCTGGACGACGCCGCCGGCGAGTGCTTCGACAAGGTCGCCCGCATCCTCCACCTGCCCTACCCCGGCGGGCCCGCCATCGACCGGGCCGCCCGCGACGGCGACCCGAAGGCCGTCCGCCTGCCCCGCCCGCTGAGCGGGCCGAACGACCCCCCGTACGCGTTCTCCTTCTCCGGCCTCAAGACCGCCGCCGCCCGCTGGGTGGAGGCCCAGCGTGCCGCCGGCACCGAGCCGCACGTCCCCGACGCCGCCGCCGCACTGCAGGAGGCGATCGCCGACACCCTCACCCGCAAGGCCGTCCGGGCCTGCACCGACCACGGCATCGACACCCTGGTCGTGGTCGGCGGGGTCGCCGCCAACTCCCGGATCCGCGCCCTGACCGAACGGCGCTGCGCCTCCGCCGGCATCACGCTGCGCGTCCCGGCGCTGCGGCTCTGCACCGACAACGGCGCCATGATCGCCGCCATCGGCGACCTGCTCGTCCGCGCGGGTGCCGCACCCGCCCCGATGAACCTCTCCGTCGACCCCTCGGCTCCGCTGGAGTACGCCGCCCTCACCCCCGTCGCCGCCACCCGCGCGGCCTGAGGGGCGCCGAGGCCCGCATCGACGACGCCGGAGGCCGCAGGAGCACGCACTGCGACCTGCGCCGCCGCGCCAGGATGTGAGATGCTCGCGCCAAGGCAGGCAACAGGGGCGCGTACGCCCGGAGTTGCCACATACGTCGGAGGGGGCCGATGGAGCCGTTGGGGGACGCGGACCGGCTCACCGTCGGTCCGTACCGGGTCGTGGCAGAGTTGGGGCGCGGCGGCATGGGGCGCGTGCTGCTGGGCGTCGCACCGGACGGGCGCCTGGTCGCGGTCAAGGTCGTGCGCTCACAGTTCGTGGAGGACGGCGGATTCCGTGCGCGCTTCCGCCGCGAGGTGGAGACGTCCCGGCGGGTGTCCGGCGCGTACACGGCGGCCGTGCTCGATGCCGACGCGGACGCGCCGCTGCCGTGGCTGGCCTCGGTCTTCGTGCCCGGCCCGGCCCTGAGCGACTCCGTGGAGCGGGCCGGTCCGCTGCCGGCCGAGGCGGTGGTGCGCCTGGCCGCCGGGCTGGCCGCCGCGCTGGGCGGGATCCACCGGGCCGGGCTCATCCACCGCGACCTCAAGCCGTCCAACGTCCTGCTCGCCGCCGACGGGCCCCGGGTCATCGACTTCGGGATCGCCCGGGCCACCGACAGCGAGGGCGGCACCGAGATCACCCACACCGGCTGGCTCGTCGGTTCCCCCGCCTTCATGTCCCCCGAGCAGGCCGAAGGAGGTGAACTCACCCCGGCCAGCGACGTGTTCTCGCTCGGTGCGGTGCTGGTCCAGGCGTGCACCGGCCGCAGCCCGTTCACCGGCACCTCCGCACCGCAGACGCTCTACAACGTGGTCCACACCCGACCCGACCTCTCCGCCGTCCCGGAGGAGCTGCGCGAGCTCGTCGCGCGGTGCCTGTCCAAGGACCCGAAGCTGCGGCCCACGCCCGCGGGGATCGCGCACGAACTCGGGCCGCTGGCCCCGGCCGTACGGCCGTGGCCGGCCGCCGTGCACGCCCTGATCGACGAGCAGCAGGCCGCCGTCACCCGCCTCCTCGGCCTGACCGAGGGCGCCGGCCGGCTGGTGGCGTCCGACACCGGGACGATCGTCCTGACCGGACACGTCGCGAACGAGGACCTGCCGACCAGGACCGCGCTCCCGGTGCCGACCGGGCCCGCCGGGCCGGAACGACCGGTCCCGACGCCCGGTGCGGCGGATCCACCGGCGGCCGAGGGATCCGACGTGGATCCGGCGCGGCGCCGGCGCCCGAGTCGGCGAACGGTGCTGTTCGCCGTGCTCGGCGCGGGTGCCGCCGCGGCGACGGCCGTGCCGCTCGCACTCGACCGGACCTCGGGCTCCCCGACCGCGGGCGGTCCGCAGACGCTCCCGCCGCCGACGACCTCGCCGAACACGTCGTCGGCGGCCCCGGTCGGACCGAGCCCGTCGCCCACGCCCGCGGCCACCCCGACGTCTCCCGGTACTCCGTCGGAACCCGCCTTCAGGGTCTCCCCCAAGTGGCGCACCCGGCAGACCGCCCTGGACTACAGCCCGGACGGCACGCTCCTCGCGGTGGGCGACCACGGCAGCGGCCTGACGTTGTGGAACAGCCCCGGCCTGGACGTCGCGGCCGACCTCGGCACCTCGGCCGTGCCGGGCATCGACGGCAACCTCACCTTCGCCGTGAAGTTCAGCCCGGACGGCTCGCTGCTCGCCAGCGTCGACGACTTCGCGACGATCACGCTGTGGGACACGGCGTCCCGGAAGAAGGCGGCCACCCTCCAGGGCGACCGGAACCAGAAGAAGGCCGGATACGCGAACCTCGCGTACAGCCCGGACGGCAGGACCCTGGCGTACAGCGCCAACCGCGTGATCACCGTGTGGGACGTCGGGAGCCGCACCCTGGTCACCACCATCACCAATCCGATCGAGCACCCGGCGTTCGAGGCGGACGGGGAAGTGTTGTGCATGGCCTTCGCCCGGGACGGCCGCACCGTCGTCGCCACGACCGGCCAGGACCGGCAGAGCCTGCTGCGCTTCTGGGACGCCCGCCAGGGAAGGCTCCTCGCAACGGTGGAGAACGCCGGGGACGGTGCGATCGCCCTCGCGGTCAGTCCGGACGGCAAGGTCCTCGCCACCGCCTCCCGGGGAGAGGTGAAGGTGTGGGACATCACCACCCGCGCGGTGGTCGAGACGCTACCCTTCCCCTCCAACCCGGTGTCCGCCCTGGCGTTCAGCCCGGACGGCGGCCTGCTCGCGGGCGCCGAGCAGGACGGACGGGTGCGGGTCTGGTCCACGGCCACCTGGAACCCCGTCCGCGGACTCGACGAGGCGAACGCCCTCACCCCCAGGCCCTTCATGCCGGAGCACCTCGTCTTCAGCCCCGACAGCAGGTTCCTGGTGGGATGCTTCGACGCCTACCTGGCGCTCTGGAAGGTCGGTTGAGCCTGCGGGACGGGTAACCGCGGGCCCGGTACCCGCGGGACGCCCTACCGGTGCGGGTGGCCGAGCCGGCGGGTCGCGGCCCGCTCCACAGCTGCCGCGCCCCCACGGCCCGGCGGACCGCGATGCCGCCCTTCTCCACGGGCGGCATCGCCGCTCCCCCGTGGCCGGGAGCAGCCCGCTCGCGCCCGTCCGGACGGACGGCGATGATGGGTGGATGCGACGGGATCTCGTCGTGGTCGGCGCACCGACCAGTGCGGGCAGCTACGCGCCCGGCCAGGAGGCCGCACCACGGGTGTTGCGCGAGCTGGGCCTGGTCGAACGCCTGAGCGCGGCGGGCCGCCGGGTGCGGGACGCCGGGGACGGGCCGCTGCACGTGTGGGCCCCGGACCGGCAGCACCCGCGGGCCCAGAACCTCGCGGCGGTGGTCCGGGCCGTCGAGGCCGTCGCCGACCACGTCGCCGCGGCGCTGGACGAGGACGCGGACGTCCTGGTCATCGGCGGCAACTGCACCGTCGCCCTGGGCGTGATGGCCGCTCTCACGGCACGCGACCCGGACGCCGGCCTGCTCTACATCGACCGGCACTTCGACCTCAACACCCCGGCGAGCACCCGCGAGGGCGCCCTCGACTGGATGGGCCTCGCCCACGGGCTGGACCTGCCCGGAGCCGCGGAGCCGCTGGCGGCCGCGTTCGCCCGTCGCCCCCTGCTCACCCCGGACCGGCTCCACCTCCTCGGCATCGACCCCCAGGCCGCGACCTCCTGGGAACGCGAGCAGGCACGGGCCCTGGGCCTGCGCTGGGGCTCGCACACCGACCTCGCCACCGCGCCGGGCACCGAGGTGACCCGGGCCCTCGGTACGCTCCCCGCCGGCCCCCTGGCCGTGCACGTCGACGTCGACGTCCTGGACTTCACCGACGCGCCGCTCGCCGAGAGCACCGACGGCCGCAACAGCGGCCCGACGCTCGACGCCCTGTCCGAAGCACTGGACACCGCCTGCCGGGACCCGCGCTTCCGGGCGCTGTCGATCTGCGAGCTCAACCCCTCCCGCGCCGCCGGAGACCCCGCCGTCCTCGACCGGTTCACGGAGTGCCTCCGACGCGCCCTGCGCGCGACCCCGTGAACCGCGGCCGGGACATCGGGTACCGCCTCCGGGCCCCCGCGGCCCCGGCACCGTAGGGTCCTCTCCGAGGAGACGGGCCCGACCGGTCACCCGGACCGGGGCGCCGGAAGGCGCCGGGCCCCGGGACGATCGAGACGAAGGGCTGGCACGCCACATGCAACAGCGCAGTCTGCGGGACCTCCAGGTATCGGCCATCGGCCTCGGATGCATGGGGATGTCCGCCTTCTACGGCACCACCGACCAGGCCGAGGGCGTCGCGACCATCCGGCGCGCCCTGGACCTGGGCATCACGTTCCTCGACACGGCGCAGGTCTACGGGCCGCTCACCAACGAGTCCCTGGTCGGCGAGGCCGTCCGGGGGCACCGCGACGAGTACGTGATCGCCACGAAGTTCAACTACCGCATGGACGGCGCCGTTCCCGGCGACATGTCGACCGTGGGCCGCCAGGACGGCTCGGCCGAGCACGTCCGCGGTTCCGTGCACGGCTCGCTGAAGCGGCTCGGCACCGACCGCATCGACCTGTACTACCAGCACCGGGTCGACCCGGCCGTGCCCATCGAGGAGACCGTCGGCGCGCTCGGCGAACTCGTCGCCGAGGGGAAGGTGCGGCACATCGGGCTGAGCGAGGCGAGCGGCGACACCATCCGCCGCGCCCACGCCGTCCACCCGATCACCGCCGTCCAGAGCGAGTACTCGCTCTGGACCCGGGACGTGGAGGCCGAGGTGCTCCCCACCTGCCGGGAGCTGGGAATCGGCTTCGTGCCGTACTCCCCGCTCGGCCGCGGCTTCCTCGCGGGCCGCTTCAGCTCCCCGGACGAACTCGACGAGGGCGACTTCCGCCGCACCAACCCGCGCTTCACGGAGGCCAATCTGGCGGCCAACCTCCGGCTCGCCGGGAAGGTGAAGGAGATCGCCGCGGAGAAGGACGTGACACCGGCCCAGCTGGCGATCGCCTGGGTGCTGGCCCGCGGCGAGCACCTCGTGCCGATCCCGGGCACCAAGCGCCGCACCTACCTGGAGCAGAACGCGGGCGCCGTCGACGTCGAGTTGACCGATCAGGACCTGGCCCGCATCGAGGCCGAACTGCCCGAGGTGTCCGGCGAGCGCTACGACGAGGACGGGATGCGGGCGGTGAACCGCTGAACGACCGCCGCCGACCGACCGCGGACGACCCGCGGGACGGCGTTTCGACGCGCTGAGGGCCGCTGCCCGTCACGCGAAATTCACAGGCGGGGGTCTACTCGCATAGACACCGGTCGGGCATCCTGGGGCGGTGCCGGCGCCCGGCGGCGCCGCGCTGATCGGCCGGCCCTCGCGCCGGAGCACCACCGCGTCACAGCACTGCGTACGACCCACTCGTCCGGGCCGGTTTCCGCGGGCCCGGCACCGGCTTCCCGTCCTGCCGCCGAGGCCTGACGGCACGGCGGGGAGCCGAGTCCGAGGCACACCATCCTCACCGGGAGATGCAGTTGAAGCCACGCACCGCAGCCACCCTCGTCGCCCTGACCGTGGCCGGCCTCGCCGTCTCGGCCCCCACGGCCGGTGCCAGCGGCACCAAGCTGTCCCAGTCGGCGGCCGCCGCCCAGCTCAGCGGCGCCGGCGTCACGTGGAGCTCCAGCGGGGGCTGCACCACCAGGTCCAACTCCACCTGCACCTCGTTCGAGCAGATCAACTCGGGCACGGTGAGCGCCGTCATCACCCTCAAGCGGGCCAGCGGCTGCGCCATCAACATCACCGGCGGGACGGAGGTGGGCCACGCCTCCGGCACCTACAGCCACTACAACGGCTACAAGGTCGACATCGCCCGCAACTCCTGCATCGACGGCTACGTCCAGAACAGCTTCACCTACATCGGCCTCCGGGGTGACGGCTACCCGCAGTGGAAGGCCGCATCCGGCAACCTGTACTGCAACGAGGGCACCCACTGGGACGTCCTCGTCTACTGACGCCCGCCGGGTGCCGGCTCCCCGACGGGGCGCCGGCACCGGGGCGGCCGAGCCGGCTCGCGAGCCGCACGGGGCGGCGGCCCCGCACCCCCCGACGAGGGTGCGGGGCCGCGGACATGACGCACGATCAGCCGTAGAACCGCCAGATGTGGTCGTCGTAGCCCTCGTACACGCCACCTTGCCACGAGCTGTCGTAGCAGGGGTACGCCGTCAGGGGCAGGTCGTCGGCCCGGTCGCTCCCGTCTCCGGCCCAGCCGGCGACGTCCAGGCAGAGGCCGCTCTTGTAGTTGACGATCTCGTAGCCCCCGTTGCCGACGACGTCGACGAGGTACCACTCCTGGTTGTCGGTCGCGGGGTCGGAGGCGCAGGTGTAGACGGCCACCGGGGCACCGGCCGGGGCCGCGCCGTAGTCGGGCAGGTCGAGGCAGTAGCCGCTCTTGTCGTTGGCGAACTGGTACAGGGCGCGGCCGTCGACGGTCCGGGTCCGCTCCAGCCGCCACATCTGGTTGTCGTCGCGGCCGGGCCGGCAGGGGTACTGACTGACGCGGGTGTCCACCGGGTTCCAGCCGTAACCCGGCAGGTCGGCGCACTTCATCGTGGTGACGTTCATGAGCGAGATCGTCTGCAGGTACGTGGCCGCGTGTGCGTCGGACGCGAAGGACAGCGGGAGCAGCGCCGCGACACCGGCGGCGGCCAGGAAGCGGGCGATTCTGGGCCTGGGCATGAGGACTCCCCCATCATGGGTGGTTCGGGCGGGAATTCCGTGCGTGGGTCGCCCGGCTCCGACGGAGCCGCGATCGGGCACGAGGATAGGGGGACCGGATCCCGTGCGAACCGTCGATGGTCCGACTACGGCCGAAAATGACCGCGCGGCCGAAATGCGTCCAATGGTCCAGACCACCCGGGTCGGGGGTCGGGGCGGTGGCCACTGCCCCGACCCCCGACCCGGGCCGGCCGGATCAGTACGCGGTGTCGTACGTGTAGAACTTGGTGTGGTCCAGCAGGTCGGCCGGGGTGACGTCGTTCCACGGCTTCATGCTGTCGTTCAGGGCGACCACGTTCCTGGTGCGGCGGACGGGCTGGTAGCCCTCGCCCGGGTGGCGGCTCTGCCAGCCGGCCCAGAGGCGGTCGATCATGCAGTGGTGCATCCAGAACACCGGGTCGTTGGGCGACATCCCGGTGCTCATGGTGCCGCCGACCCAGACGTGCACCCGGTTGTGCACGTTGACGCCCGTCCAGCCCTCCAGGTTGTTGCGGAAGCCGGCGCTGGAGCTGTTGAACGGCGCGGCGTCGTACGTGGCCATCCCCAGCACGGCGTCCACGTCGGCCCTGGTCGGCAGGCCCTGACCGCTCTGGCCCAGCCGGCGGATCAGGTAGTTGCGGGAGTCGGGCCTGACGGTGAGCGTCCAGTTGCCGGAGCTCTGCGCGAACGGGCCCGTGGTCACCCGGCCGTCGGTGGCGCCGCCGCCCCCGCCGAGGAAGTCCGGGCCCCAGAGGGAGGAGTCCGGGGTGCGGTCGGTGGTCCAGTCCCAGTACGGCAGCGTGACGGTGGCGTCGATCGCCTGCAGCGCCCGCTCGAAGCGCAGCAGGAAGCTGCGGTGCCAGGGCAGGAAGGACGGCGAGCGGTGACCGGTGCGCTCGGTGGTGTCGGTGTCACTCATGATGAAGTCGTTGTGCGTGCTGACGAACGCGTCGTAGGCGCCGCGGCGCTTGAGTTCCAGGACGGCGTTGACGAAGGCGCGCTTCTCCGCGGCCGTCATGGTCGCCTGGTTCTTGCGGACTGCCATGGTTCTTCCTTCGAGGGTGGTCTGTGCGGAGGCCGTTGTGCGGTCCGGAGTCAGGCGGCGATCGGGGCCAGGTCGGCGCCGTCCAGGGAGTTCACGGCGGCCCGGACCAGCGCCCGCGGCGTGGTGAAGGTCTCGTAGTGGTTGATGACGCTGATCCAGGTGCCGTCCGCGTTGCGCATCATGTGCAGCTCCCGGCCGTCGATCAGCACCATGTAGCCGCTCATCGCGTGGTGGCCGTCGCCGGACATCGGCATGCCCTGGATGCGGCGGCCGCGGAAGACCTCGTCGAAGCTCTCGCCGCCCGCCGTGTCGGCGCCGACGGCGGGGGTCGCGGTGGGGCCGGTGAGGCCCAGGACGACCGTGCCCGCGGCGACGGCGGTCGCGACGACGGCGCCTTGCAGCATCCGTCGGCGGGTGAGGTCGGTGGTGGTGCTTTCGGACATGGCAATGCCCCCCAGGTGGAATGTGTGAAGACCTTTCGGTGCCCCCCGTTCTTCGCGGACCGGTCGGCGACGTCGACTGCCCGGCGCGTCGTCGGCGCTGGTCAGGACGTCCGGTGGCGATCGGCCCGCTCGGAATCATTCCTACCAGTCGTGGGCGAACAGCCCCGATTCGTGATCGGAATGAGGAGCGAAAGTGATCGGTTCAAGCCGGTCACGTGAAAGTCGTTGCATCTTCTACATCAGCCAGAGATTCGGTCCGCCGGGATTCCTGCACGCGGAAACCGAAGATCCTTCGCCCGGACGACCCCGCGCCGCAGAACCTGCGGCCTTGACGCGCCCTTTGTGACCGTCGCTACACGAACAGGATGACGCGATGCCGACAGGTGGTCACACCGCCTCCGCGGCGGTGACGACGGGGAGCCCGGAGTGGTCGCTGATCCCGCCGGTCCGCGGGTCCATCCACATCCGCTGCTGTTCACCGTCCTGGAAGGCGGCCCTGGAATCGTGCCGCTCGGATCGCTCACGACCCTCGAACGTCCGGTGGTACGGGCACGAGGTGGTCCACGGGCACGCAGGGCGGGTCAGGCCGGCCTGCCGCCGTCCGGGTCGTCGCCGTGGACCGGGGCCGGTGAGCCGGGCGGGGGCGGGATGCGGGCCAGGAGTTCACCGGCGGCCCGGGTCAGGTGTGCGGCGATCTCCTCCGCGGGCGCCTGCGATCCGGCCCGGCCCAGGTGGACCGCCACCGCGTCGACCACGGGTGCCAGCTCCTCGCACGACCCGTAGACCTCGGCCACGTTCTCGACGATGAGCAAGGCCCCCTCGACGGGGTCGAGCCACCCGCCGGCGATCTCGGCGGCCCACCACCGGGCGAGCGCCAGCCGGCCCTGCCAGTAGTCCCCGGCGCCCTCGGGCGGCCGGAAGCCGAACCCGAGCTCGTCCATCACCCGGTCGAACAGCCCCGGGGCCTGGTCCTCCTCACCGCTGAGCAGCCAGGCGAGCAACCACAGCGACGGGGTGTCCACGCCCGCGGACAGGGCGCGGACAGCGGCCTGGATCAGCGACTCCGGCTCGGCGTACCGGCCGTCGACCCACGCGTGGGCGATCCCCCGCAGCTCCTGCACCGCCCCGGCCGCCGTCCCGGGGGTTCCGCTCGTCGTCATGGCGGCATCCTGCCCGCCACCGCCCGCCGCCCACCAGCGGACATCCCCGGCCGCGGCGCGTGCAAAGCGCACCGGCCGTGGCCGGGCCGTCCCGTCGGCGGCCCCGAGGCGCCGAGACGGGCCCGGCTCCGCCCGGAGCCGGGCCCCATCGGGCGTCCGGGGTTACGGCTACTTGCGGGTGTTCTTGACGTTGGGTTGGGTCTTCTGGTTGTAGATCTCCTTGCCGTTGGCGTCGTAGGCGTGGACGTAGGGGGCCGGGGGGAAGGACTTGCGGTCGGGGCCGGTGGTGACGGCCGCCGCGTAGGCGAACGCGCCGCCCGCCATGACGGCCGGGTACTGCTTCGGGTCGTCGCCGTAGCTGATGGTGACCTTGGCGACGTCGGGCGTGTAGTGCCCGGCGCCCAGCGAGAGGTGCTGCCCGGCGCCGGTCGGTGTGCTGAAGCTGTCGAAGAACTCGATCAGGTGGCCGGCGCCCCACAGGCGGTCGTTGATGAACGTCGCGGGGACGGACATGCTGGTGCCCTTGTTGCCCTTCGACTCGCACTGCACGTACTGGCCGGCGGAGTCGACGGCGATCACGACACCGTCGGTGTCCGTCGAGGCGACGGGAGTGCGCACCGCGATCACCGCGTGGTACTTCGACGCCTCCGAGCCCAGGCACGAACCCAGGATCCGGGCGACGGCCCCGGCATCGATCGGAGTCGTCGCCGTACTGGTGACGGCGGGCGCAGCCGGGGCGGCCGTCGCGCCGGTTGCGGCTGAGGCGCCGGCCGAGGGGCTACCGGAGACCGAAGGGCCGGCCGAGGGGCTGCCGGAGACCGAGGCGCCGGCGGAGGGGCTGCCGGAGGCAGTGGGGGCCGCGGAGGCCGGCGCGCCGGAGGGCTCGATGTGCGCCGTGGAGGTGGGCGCGGGGGTACCGGTTGCGGCGGTGGCCATTCCCCCCGCGGTCGCGATGACTGCGGCGGTGACTACTGCGGCGGTGGCTGCGATAGGCACGATCGGGCGGATGCGCATGAATCCGTGTCCTTTCCTGCGGGCGTCCGGTTGATGCCCGGCACCCCTGTACGCCTCCTGACGCCCGGCAGGTCGCACTCCGCACACGTGATCCAGGTCATAGTTCGTGGGCGCAACCCCGCAACGGCGCTCGTGCGTACAGGGCGGGAGGCTCCACCCAGGACGCACGGCTCCACCGCCGCGGCCGAGGACCGCCTCCTCGCGGACCGGCCGTGCCGCGAGCTGACGGACACTCCGGAGGAGAGGCCCTTGATGACGCCACAGGAGTTCGACGCGTTCTACGCGGCGTCCTTCTCCCGCCTGACCGGGCAGCTCTACGCGATCACCGGCAACTGGTCCGAAGCGCAGGACGTGGTCCAGGAGGCCTTCATCCGTGCGTGGGACCGGCGGCGCACCCTCGACCCGGACGACGCCCCGGAGGCGTGGATCCGGACCACGGCCCGGCGGCTGGCCCACTCCCGCTGGCGGCGTCTGGCCCGGGGCCTACACCTGGCCGGACGCCACCACCGCCAGGAACCACCCACCGTCGAGCCGCCCACCGAGGAGCACCTCGTGCTGGTCACCGCGCTCCGCGACCTGCCCGAGGCACAACGGAGCGCCCTGGTCCTGCACCACATGTGCGACCTCTCCGTCGAGCAGGTCGCGGTCGAGACCGGTGCCAGCGTCAGCGCCGTCAAGAGCCGCCTCGCCCGCGGCCGGACCGCGCTCGCGACCAGACTCGCCGACCAGGCCCCGATCAGCGAGGAAGGAAAGCTCCGTGTCTGACCCCGTCCACGACACCCTCGGCGACCGGCTGCGGCTGCTCGGCACGCAGTTGTCCGCGCCGTCCCTGCCCGCCGCGGAGATCCGCAGACGCGCCGACCGGCGCCGCTACCGCCGGCACGCCCTGGCCGCGACCGCGGCCTGCACCGCAGCGGTCCTGTGCCTGGCGCTCCCGTCCGCGTTGCACTCACCGGAACCACGAAGGTCACCGGAACCACAACAGGGGGCAGCCCCCACCGGCACCCCCTCCGTGTCGGCGTCCCCTTCCGCCCCGGCTGCTTCCGGCGTGACCAGTACGGCGACGACTCCGATCGATGCCGGGGCCGTCGCCCGGATCCTGGGTTCGTGCCTGGGCTCGGAGGCGTCGAAGTACCACGCGGTGATCGCGGTGCGCACTCCCGTCGCCGCGACGGACACCGACGGTGTCGTGATCGCCGTCGACTCCGCCGGCCAGTACGTGCAGTGCGAGTCGAAGGGCAACAAGGGCACGAGCATGTCCGTCCCCGCGACGTTCATCAACGACCGTCTGTGGGGCGCCGGCCACCTGATCGAGTTCTTCGACAGCTTCAGCACACCGACCGGCGCCGGGCAGCACCTCTCGCTGGGCGCCGGGCACTACACCCCCGACGTCGCCAAGGTCACCATCAGCTACGGCGAGGACCCGACGCAGTACCCGGCCGTCATGGCGGGCGGCGCGTTCGCCTACGCGGCGGCCGTCACCACCGGCCCCGACCGCAAGTCCTTCCCCCCGGCCCCCTACGTCCACGCCTACGACGCCAACGGCAAGGAGATCTACAACCAGAAGACCCAACCCAACGTCAAGAACACCCGCAGGTAAGTCGGGTCGCCACGGTGTGCGGGCCCGGCGCCGGGCGGATCCCCGCCCGGCGCGCGTTGGGCCGCTACGGCTTGCGGGACAGTGCGCAGGAGATCATCCGCTCCCACACCGTCAGCTCCCGTTCCCCCGCCCCGGCTCGGGCGGCCGAACAGCTCCCGCAGTCCTCGGCGTTCGGTCGTCCCTGTGAGCGCGCGGCGCCGAGCGGCCGGCCGATCGTCCAGGAGCGCCAGCACGGCGGTGAGGAAGCCGGACAGCCCCGGTTCCGTGCGACCGAGGTCGAGGTGGCCGCTCCGCGGTCGGACGGCCACCCGGGGCTCAGGCCCCCTCCTCTCCGGTCGCCCCGGTCGGGGGCGGGGCGAGCACGTCCGGGTCGAGGTCGAGCAGAACGGCGAAGTCCCGCAGGATACGGCGCGGGCCGAAGTCGCCGTCCGTCCCGGCGAAGGTGCTGATCTCCGCGGAGAGGCGCTGCGCCACGCCGGGGAGCAGCGCGAGCGCGTTCGCCAGCACGCTCGCCTCGTCCCCGGCGAAGGAGTGGTGGTAGGGGAGGGAGTACGCCAGGTCGTCGTCGAGCATGGACGTGTACGCGGCCTCGTCGAAGGTCCAGCCGCGGAAGGCGAAGCGGTCCCGGGCGGCCACCATGACGCCCTTGAAGAGCTCGCCGACCCCGGCCTCCGTGGCGGAACCGGCGCCGGCGGCGGCCGACGTCGAGGCGGTCGGGGTCGGGTCCGAGGTCGAGGCCGACGTCGAGGCCGGGGCAGCGGCCGGTTCGGCGGGCCGGTCGGTCCGGGTGCGGAGCCGCAGGTCCTGGTAGCCGCTCCACTTCGGGTCGCCGACGCCCAGCCGCTCCGCCGGCGCCTGCGTGAACCGGGCGTCGGCCGGCGCGCCGAGCTCCGTCCCGCCGATCCAGCTGCCGCCCTCCGCCAGCAGGCCGTGGACCGCGTCCGCCACCCCCTGCTCCGAACGCCACTCCAGCAGCCAGGAGTCCTTGTCCATCACCACCTCGAACCGCTCGGCGGGGTTGGCGTGCAGGTACTCGTCGTAGGTGACCGCGTGGTAGTCGACGGTCAGCACCGGTCCGTCCGGGCCCTCGACGGTCAGTCTGGTCACCCGGCCGGGTTCGGTCTCCGCCCGCACGACCGTGTGGCCCGGCGTCGCGTAGCCGCGCAGGTTCCGCTCCATGACGCCGACCACCTGGTCCAGGTGGGCCTTGCGGGTCACCGCGTCCAGGTTCTCCGGGTCGACACCGATGAGGGTCATCCGGGTCGCCCGGGTGGTGAAGAGCGGGTGCTCGACGTCCGCGTTCGCACCGAGGTAGAGCAGCGAGTCGCCCTGCGGCCCCTCACCGGAGCGGGTCAGCCGGTTGAGCGCGACGAGGGTCTCGTACTTGGGGGTCATCGCGACCCCGGCCGCCCAGCGGCCGAGCGCGCGGTCCTCGACCCAGGACGGGTGCTCGCCGATAGCGGCGACCGTCTGTGCGGGCCGGGGGCCGTCGCCGAACAGGTAGTCGACCGTCTCCGCGCCGAGACCGTGACGGACGGCGTTGGCCCGCGCCTCCACCGTGCCTCCGGTGCCCCCGTCGGGGAGGTCCGCCGGGGCCGCGGCGGCGGGTTCCGGCTCCGGGTGGTCGAGGGTGACCACGGCCTGACGCCGCTCCTCGGCGGTGAGGTGGGCCGGGTCCGTGCCCAGCGGGGCGAGTTGGCCGCGGGAGCGCGTGCGGACCTCGAGGTCCGCCGTCGTGAGCCGGGTGTCGTGTCCGCCCAGGTGCGTGGCGATCCGCTCGACGAGGAGATCGGCGAGCGCCTCGGCGCGCTCCTTGCCGATCTGCATGGCCCGGCCGAAGTGCGGCTGGCCCGCGACCGTTCCGTTGCCGTGGCCGGTGACCGTGATCCTCGGCAGTGGCAGCCCCGACTCCGCGCGCCCGACCGCGGCGCGGACCAACTCGGCGGCCAGGGCGTCGGCGCGGGCGAAGTGGACGGCGTCGGGCTCGACGGCGCCTTCCGCGTAGCGGAACGCGTGGCCCTCGGTGGCGGGCCCGGCGGCGGGACCGGCGGGCTGGCCCGAGTGTGCGGTGTGGGCGGTCTGCTGGCCGCCGGACTGGTCGTGCTCGCCGGTCGTCATCGGAGCGCGCGGGGCCACCTCGGCGGGGTCGGCCATGCCGGCGGGCGGACCGTCCGACGCCGGGTGCTCCGGCCGCTCCGCGGCGTGGACCAGCTCGGCCCGGTCGGAGTCGGGGCGGAAGCGCACCAGCGGCTCGCCGCCCGGCAGGTGGGAGGCGTTGATCTTGGCGAAGATGCTCTTGCTGAACGGCGACTGCGGTGACCAGTAGCTGTGCGCGCCGTGCATGACGGCCATGTCGTTGGCCATCATCTCCCCGACCACGCCGTCGTACCGGGTCGGTGTCAGTCGGGAACCGCCCGGGGTCGAGATGTCGAACACGTCGTGGTCGCCGGTGATGGCCCTCCAGCCGCCGTGCCCGTCCTCCCCCAGCACCAGGCCGTGCTCCACCCGGAACCGGCCCTCGGACTCCAAACGGCGCATCACCGGGGCCAGCTCGGCGAACTCGTGGGCGCGCTGGCGGTACCGGGCCTCGACGCGCCCCCAGGTCGCCTCGTCCAGGCCCTCGCGTGCGGGCCGCACAGGCTCGAAGTACCCGACCAGGCCGACGTGTTCACGGTCGGCCCCCAGGTGGACGTCCAGCTCGTTGACCGTCTTGGCCTTGATGTCCTTCGGCTTCGGGAGCATCCCCCGGTCGAGCCATTTCGGGGCCTCGGTGTTGGTCGGCCGGACGTCGATCACCAGGTTCCGCTCCCGCGCGAGCTGCCGGAACTTGCCGAAGTTCTTCTCCGGCAGGCCGTACCGCTCCCGGGCGAGGTCCGGCCCGACGGACCGGACGTCGTTCACGGACCGGACGTCGCCGGCGGGCGTCGGGCCCTCCGGCCCGGGGGTGGCATGGGCCGCCGAGGGACCCGCCGGGGACTCGACGACCGTCCCGGCGGCGTGGCCGGTGGCGTGAGGGGTGGTCGGCACGGCTGCCTGGCCGGTGGCCGCGCCGGTGCTGTCGGACGCCGGCGCCCGCGGGGCCAGCCCGTCGCCCCCCGGGTGGCCCCCGGAGGAGGGCTGCCCGTGCGCGGTCGCCTGCTGGGCGTACGCCTGGTACGCGAGGTTGCGCGAGTACTGCCAGAGCTGCGGCAGGTGAGGCAGGCCGTGCTCGACGAGGTCGTGGTAGAGCTGCTCCGGCCCGGCGTGGTACTGGTCCGGTGCCGTCCTGAAGTACCGGTCGTAGCCGGACAGGTACGCCTCGACCTGCGGTCCCCCTCCGGAGAGGCGCACCACCTCGGCGCGCACCGTCTCGTACTTGCGCCGGAGGTGCTGCACCCGGTCGATGAAGAACCCGGCCCGGTCACGCGCCCCGGAGGCGTCCGGCAGACCCAGCTGGGCCCGGATATCGTCCAGTTCACGCGTACCGAAGCCCCGCTCCTGGCCGTACACCTCGGCGGGCTTGCGCCACCAGGCGTTCGGGTCCGGGCGCTGGTAGCCGCGGCCGTCCTGCGCGAAGCCGTCGACGTCGAACTGCTGCGCGTACCGACCGGAGGCGGTGGGCGGCTCGGGGACGATCACTCGCTCGTAGCCCGGCGCCAGGCCGCCGCCCCGGGTCAGGCCATTGCCGGAGTCGTGCCACTGCGCCATCCGGGCGGCACCGCCGGCGCCCGCCTCCTCCAGGTAGGAGACCCGGTGGCCGAGCAGGGCGACCGCCTCCAGGTTTCCGGAGCGGAAGCCGAGGTGGTCGAGCCGGTAGTGACGGTGCAGGGCGTCGTACAGCAGGAACTGCCCGGTGCGGGTGTCACCGCCCCAGGAGGTGAGCTCCTCCCCCCTCCCCTTCCAGAAGCCGGTGATGTGGTGGACGGTGTCGGTGCCCAGCTCGGAGCGCATCTGCACGACGAGGTCGTCCCACTTGTCGCTCTTCGCCGGGTTCGGGTGCGGGTCCCCGGTAATGATCACCGCGTCGTACTCGCGGCCGACGTCGCGCACGATCTGCCGGATGCCCTGGAAGCTGGTGTCGTGCTCCATCCGGCTGCGCAGGTCGTCCCACCGGGTGGCCTTCCCGGTGAAGCGGGACCAGAGCACCAGGACCTTGCCGTCCTTCGGGGGCAGGTGGATCCCGCGCCCCTCCAGCCAGGAACCGATCCGTCCGTCGTGCGCGTCGGTCATGCCCCAGGCCGCGCGGACGGTGCTCCGCAGCCCGTCGGAGAAGACCTGCCCGACGTACGCGGTCCCGTCGGTGACGCCCCAGATCTCCCCCTGCTGGTACATCTCGTCATAGCTCTTCTCGATCCCCCAGTCCTGCTGGGCGATCCGGGTGGCCTCGCCGTTCAGGGCCCGCCAGACGGTGCGCTTCTCCATCGAGGGGACGTCGACGAAGTGGATCCGGCCCGCGTCGATCCCGGCGGAGCGGTAGAACCGCGCGATCGCCCGGGACTTGTCCTGGACGGGGTCGTGGCCGGGGGTGCCGGGCTCCGGGCCACGTGCGATCAGCACGTGCATGTTGGGGTCGTGCAGCAGCGAGACCGAGATGCCGAACTGGTCGCCGGAGGCGTAACCGGGCTGCATCAGAACCGAGTTGTGGGATGCATCCGGCTGGGCCGTGGATCCGCTGCCGCTCGCGGCGGCGGGGTCTCCGGCGGCGGGGACGGGAGCGGCGGACCCGTCGGCGCCATGACCCTGGCCGGCGTCGCCCGGCGAGGCGTGGGTGCGCGGCGCCACGGCGGACGAACCGGTCGGCCGCCCCCGGTGCAGCGGGTCGGAGACCGGGTCCGCCCACGCGTGAGCGCGGGAGTGCGGGGTCGCGGCGGCCCGAGCGGCGTCCCAGCTCAGGTGGTGCCCTTCGGCGGGACCCGAGACGTCCAGGTCGGCGACCACGGCGGAGATGAGCCGGAGGTGGCGCTCGCGGAGACCGGCCTGCGGCAGGCCCCCGGGCGCCGGGCGGTGGTAGTCGCCCATCATGCTGCCCTCGACGGCGGGCCGGTGCGGGAGGTCCGGCGCCCGGTACTCGTCGCGCAGGCCCAGCTGATGACCCAACTCGTGTGCGTAATCCACAGGTTCGGCGTCCGGCCACCACGACCGCTGGTCCATGCCCCGGTCCCGGCCGACCAGGTCGACCGTCAGGTGGGCATGCTCGCCGGGGCGCGCGGGCACCACGGTGACGTGCAGCCGGTCGCCTCCGGCAAGTTGGTGGCCGGGCCGGTTGAAGTGCTCCTCGACGCCTTGGACCAGCCTGGACCAGATCGAGGCGGTGTCGTGCCCCCGGCCGCCGTCCCGGAAGGCGATCCGGACCGTCAGGTCGGTGACCGGGGCGCCGGCGTACACGAACCGGCGGGCCTCGAAGCCGGAGCGGACGACGAAGCCCGGGGTGCGGTCCAGCACCATCCGGGGCGCCGGTGGGCGAGGACGGTCACGGGGGAGCGCCCCGGCGGCGGGGGCCGTGGAGGCGGTGGGGTGCTTCGGGCCGGCAGCGGCGGGGGCCGTGGAGGCGGTGGCCGAAGCGGGGGCGGGCGAGGAGGTGCCGGCCGAAGCGGTGGCCACCGTCGGCTCCGCCTCCCGTGCGGGGCCGTACTCCGGGCGCGGACCGGGACCGGCCGCCGTGCGTACCGGCTCCGCGGGGGCGGACGCCTTGGCGGCCGCGAGCTCGGCGGCGGACCGGACGGGCCCGGGGGTGGCCGCCGCGCCCGGTCCGCCGGGAGCGGATGGTCCTGCGGAGGTCGCGGGCCGCCCGACGCCCGTGGGGTCGGCGGTGCGGCCGGTGCCCACCGCCGGCGCAGCGACCCGGGCCTCCGATCCTCGGGATTCCAGCCGGGCCGGGGTTCCTGCGACCGGGGCACCCGCGCCCGGGGTGCCCGCCGGCGCGGCGGCCGGCGGGCGCCCCGTCGCCCTGGCGTGGCCAGCCGATGAGGGGGCTTCCGCCGTCCGACCGGCGCCACCCGACGACCCGGCGGCGCCCACCACGCGCACCCCGCCGGCGGCCTGCGCGTGGGCGGACGCGCCCGTGCCCGCCTGGGCCGACCGACCCGCGGACCCGGCCGCCGTCCCCCTCGCCATGGCCGTCCCGCCCTGCGAAGCCGTCCGGCCGGTGTCGGCGACGGCCGTCGCGAAGCCCGGCAGGACGGCGGCGGCGCGCCCGTTCGCCCCTTCGCCGGCCGTCCGCGCGGCGGTCGAGGTCGCGTGCACGACGGCCGACCGCTCCTCTTCCGGGGCCCCGGGTGTGCCTCCGGGGTGACCGGGCCCGCCCGCCGCGGGCCGGGGCCGATCGGTCCCGGCCCGCTGGCCGCCGCCCGCCGGCCCCTCGGACGCGGTCACGGGCACGGGTACCGGGGCCCTCTCCACCACTCCCTCGCCGGACAGGTCGAGCACGGGCCGGTCCGGCAGGTCGAGACGGACCTGGTCCACCGCGACGGTGTCGCCCTTGCCGCCGAACCTCCGCCGGCCGCCGCCGCCGAGCGAGCCGACGATGCCGGCCGCGACGGAGGCCCCGAGCAGCTCCTCGCCGCCGAAGGCGCCCAGCATGATCCCCGCCGTGGTCACTCCGGTGGCCGCGCCGAGCACGCCCTTGCCGATCAGCGAGCCGGCGAACCTCGGCGCGACGACGCCGCCGACTCCGAAGAACACCCCGCCGACCGCACCCCCGATCGCCCCGGAGATCGCGGCCGACCTGGTGTTGTCGAGGCTCCACTCGGTCCGGTCGCCCTTGAGGATCTGGATGGTCTGGACGGCGGCGTCCAGACCGAGGTTGAGCGCCACCCCCGCGGCGACGGAGATCAGCAAGCGGCGCAGGATCATCCGGACCGCCACCCGCGCCGAGGTGATCGCCGCCGGGATGACCTCGGGCGCGAAGAAGGCCCACTGCGCGATCTGACCGGCCAGCAGCACGAGCTGGCCGAGGATCATGTACTTCGAGTACTCGATCTGCACGCCGGTGTGACGGCCGAGCTTGCCCATCTGCTGCGATGACTCCGCCATCTGCGGCACGGCGGCCTCCAGCTGGGTCACGAAGGCCCGGAACTCGTCGGCGACCCGGCCGCCCACCGCCTCCAGGACACCGTTGCCGGTCGAGCCCAGCTGCTCGCTGATGCCCTTGAGTTCCCGCGCCGCGTCGTCCCAGGCCGCACCAAGCCCGCGCAGTCGGTCCTCGTCGCCCTTGGGCCAGGACTGGCCGACCGCCAGCTTGGCGACCCAGTCGAGGGCGGGGGGCATCTCGACGCTCATGCGTTCACTCTTCCTCGGTCACAGGGGTGGCGGCCGGTCGTGCGGTCGCGGCGAGCCGGCGGAACGGCGGGCCGAGCGGACAGCGGGTCAGCGACGGCCTGTGTGGGGCCCTCCGGTGTGCGGCCCGTGCGCGCCGTCGCCGCCGGCCGGCAGGTCGGGGGTGGCCGCGGTGAGCGTGCGCAGGGCCTCGACGTTCTGCTCCTCGGTGCGCCGGAAGCCCTTCGCCATGGTCCCGATGCCGTCCACCGTGCTGTCCAGGACCTCGGCGGTGCCGGAGATCCCCTCGGTGAGCTGCTCCTTCGGCCGGAGGTACTGGTCGCGGAACTCCCGGCCGGTGTAGTCCTCGCCCCAGCACTCGCCGAGCTCGCCGAGGCGGGCCTCCAGCCGGGTGCCGACCGCCCTGATCTGCGCGGCCAGCTCCTGGACCGGCCCGGTGGCGGCCGCCAGGGCCTCGGTGTCGACGGAGAAGTGCTCAGCCACGCGACGGCACCCCGTCGAAGCCGTGGTCCACGTACGCGCGGACGGCCTCCGGCATGGCCGGCTCCTCGGGGATCAGCGCAGCCGGGTCGACGCGCCCCTGGAGCAGGTCGCCCAGGACCACGCCCGGCGGCAGTTCCGCGGTGACCACCGCGGACACCGCCTCCAGCGCCTGCGCCCGGGCCTGCCCGACGGTGGCGAGCAGCAGGTCGGCCAGCTCCTTCGGAGCCATCCTGCGGTAGGCGCCGGTGGGGAACTCCAGGGCCGTGAGCTCGCCCTGGGCCCCCACGGTGGCTTTGACGGCCTGCCGCGGGTCGGTGGCGGTCGCCGTGGTGGCGGCGATCCGGCGGCGGGTCTCGGCGGCCTCCTCGCGCTGGCGGGCGTACTGCGCGAGGAGGTCCTCGATCTGCTGGTCGTACGGGCTGGGCACGGCGTTCCTCTCGTGGTCCGGTGGGACGGGGTTCAGTAGGTGGCGGCGGGACCGTCCGACGCGCCGCCCCAGGTGCTCTCGTCCAGGAGGAGCAGGTCGGCGACGCCGCGCGGGGCGGTCTCCTCCTCGGCCTCGACGGTCTCCGCCTCGGGCTCCGGCGCCTCCGGTCCGCCGTCGCCGCAGCCGAACACCGCCGCGCCGAGGGCCTGTCCGGCGCCGCCCGCTGCGCCGCCGGTGCGGTCCGGCTGCCAGGTGGACCATGGCTCGGCCGGCTCGGCGGCGACGGCCGGTCCCTCGGCGGGCCGCTCCTCGCCCTGTCCCTGCCGGGCGGGCGCGGCCGCCCACAGCAGTGGGACGAATGCGCCGGCGCCGCGCTCCCACAGCGCGGTGTCCTCCTCGGGGCCGCCCGCCACGGGCCGGGGCAGGACGGCCGTCCGGCCCTCGGGCTCACCGGGTTCCGTCGCGGGGGCCGGCCCGGCGACGGCGGCCCCCGCCTCCGCGACGGTCTCCTGGGGCGCCGCGGCGGCCTTCGCCGCGGTCCCCGCGGCCGTCCCCTTCGGCGTCCCCGTCCCCACGGCCGGGGCCGTGACCGGCCCGCCGAAGCCCGGCAGCACGGCCGCCTCCCGGGCGACGCCGGCCGTCCACGGCTCGGTGCCCGCGTCCAGCAGGCCCGCGGCCTCGGAGCGGGCGCCGCTGCCCTCCTCGGTCCGGCCGGCCGCCCCCGCCACTCCCGCGGCCGGCAGCAGCGGTACCCCGCCCGCGGTCAGCCCCTCGCCGCCGGCGGCCGCGCCGGCGGCGGATCCGGCCTCCGGCTCGCCGGACTCCGCCCCGGCCTCCCAGGGTTCCGTACTCGGCGTCAGCAGGCCCGAGGCGTCGGACCGCTCGCCCGACCCGTCCCCCCGGCCCGCGGGTGCGCCGCCACCCATGCCCGGCATGAAGGGCATCCCGGCGCCGCCCATGCCCGCCGGCAGGCCCGACTCGGTGGCCGCGCCGGCCGGGAGTCCGGTGGCCGTGCCGGCGCCGTCCTGGAGCTCCTCGCCGGCCGCCTCCTCCCCGGTCCGGTCGGCCCGGCCGCCCAGACCGAGGCCGCGCGGGAACCCGGCGAGGCCCGAGACCGTGCCGCGGCCGGCGGCCAGGCCCTTGCCGGCCGCGCCCGGACCGCCGAGGCCCGCGAGGCCGCCGAGCCCGAGTGCGCCCAGCGTGCCCAGCGCGGGCAGGCCGCCGAGGTCGGTCCCGTCGAGCCCGCCCAGCTTGTCGAGGCCTCCGTGACCACCGAGGCCGCCCGGGCCGGGGAAGGTGCCGGGGTCGAGCGCGGCGAGTCCGCCGGGGCCTGGGCCGAGCCCGCCGGGGAAGGACAGCCCGGGCAGGTCCGGCAGCCCGGCACCGTCGAGGCCGCTCAGCCCACCGGGGCCGCTCAGTCCGGCGAGGTCGTCGAGGCCGTCCGCGCCACCGGGGCCGGCAGCGAGGTCCGCCGGCCCGCCGAGCCCGTCGAGCCCGGGCCCGGCGGCGAGGCTCGCGAGGTCGCCCCCGCCCGGGAGGTCCCCGCCGACGCCCTGCGGATCCGGCAGCGGGCCGGGGCCGCCGCCCGGACCGTCGCCGCCGGGCCCCTGGTGCTCGTCGGGGGTGTTGATCGGTGAGGGAACCGGCTGCGGGGAGACGATCGTGTCGGAGGTGAACTGGTAGTGCGAGGCGAGGCTCTTCAGCACCGTCCGCATGTCCTCGGTCATGTTGCGGACCAGCTCCGGCTTCTGGCTGATCGGGATGAGACCGTTGGACATCGGTGTCAGGCCCAGCTGCTGCGCCCGGTTGGCGTACCAGGTGTCGATCTCGGCGAGCTTGAGCCTGGCGTTCCTCAGCGTGACGGCGTTGTTCGCCAGCTGCTGGGGGACGGAGTGCCGGCCGGTCGAACCGCCGGACAGCACCTTGGCGTTGGCCGCGACCTGGCGGGAGAAGGTGGTCATGGTGTCGAGGAAGGAGTCCGCCGCCGGACCCTTCCAGGGGCCGTCCTCCCCGGCCAGCGCCTTGGCCTGGTCGACCAGGCTCTTCGCCACCGCCTCCAGCGACTTCTGCACCCGGTAGTAGGTGTTGGCGGCGTCCTGGAGCGACCGGGGATCGGAGACCGACCGGGCGTGGGACAGGTTGACGTCGTCCCCGACCCCGGCGGACATGCCGCTGACGGCCGCCATGATCTGCTTCCAGTCCCAGAGGTCGTAGTCCCCCTCGGAGCCGGTGGCCGAGCCGTCGGTGGTGCCGAAGACGGCTCCGTCGTCGCCCTGGTGGAAGCCGTGGCCGTTGTAGTCGGGCACGTCCCGTTCTCCTCTCGATCCGCCCGGCCGGCCGCCTCGGTCAGGCCGGGGCGGGGGTGTTGCCGCCGGTCCCGTTGCCGGTGCCGCCACCGGTGTTGGTGGTGGTGTTCGCCGTGCCGGTGCCGCCGTTCGCGGTGACGACGGCGTTGAAGTCGCCGACTGCGTCGGCCATCGCCTGCTGGAAGTCCCTGGCCGTCATCCCGTTGACCTCCTCCACCGTGCGGTACTTGGCGCTCAGCGCCCTGACGCCGTCCCGCAGGTCGGTCAGCCCGGTGATCAGCGAGGAGAGCGACTCGCCGAAGTCCTTCTTCAGCCCGGCGTCGCCGTTCGGCCCGTTCACCCGGTTCCGCATGACGTTGGCGTGGTAGAAGGAGCCCGGCGCCACGCGGACGCCGTCCAGGGCGGTGGCGACCTCGCTCATCGGCCGGATCAGCCGGTCGATGTTGGCCGCGAACACGTCCAGGGAGGGCGTGCTCACCGCGACGGTGCCCGGGCCGGTCGCGCCGTGCCGCGGCACGACCGGGACGGCGAAGGGGTTGGTGTCGCTGAACGTCCCGTGCCCGGCGCCGATGTGAGGGTCACCGGTCCAGTGGTCCCCGCCGCCGGAGCCGCCGCCGCTGCTGCCGGAGCCGCCGCCGGAACCGCCCCCGTAGTCGTTGGGGTTGATGTTCGGGTCGGAGGACTGGTGGGAGTCGTCGCGCGCGGCGAGGGACTCGTCGGTCGCCGACACGTCACTGGTCCCAGAGGCTCACGCCGTGCCGCTCGCCCTGGTGGTAGGACTCGTGGATCTGCCCGAGCGCGGTGGTCGCGTTCTGTGCCTGGAGCACCATGTCGCCGGCGGCGGCGTCCCACTTGGCCTTGGCGGTGTCGTAGGTGGTGCGGGCGTCGCTGCTCCACTCGCTGAGGTGCTGCGCGGTGCCGTCGTCCAGCTGGCTCAGGGTCTGCTGGAGCTTGTTGCTGATCGCGGCCATCTCGCCGACGATGTACTCGACCTGGGTCATGTTGACCGCGTACGTACTCATGCGGGTGACTCCTCCTGGGGGTTCCGGGGGCGGGCGGCGCTGGCGGGGCGGGGCCCGTGGACCGGCCCGCGCCCGGCCTGGTCCACGGGGGTGCTCCTAGAAGCCGGGCAGCGGGGTGGCCATGCCCTTGCTGAGTTGCGAGGCCATGTCCGTGGTGGCCTGGTGGGTCGTCCCGTACGACCCGGTGTTGGCCTGGAGCTTCTCCAGCATCAGGCCGAGCTGCGTGCGGACGGTGCCGAAGTCCTGGAGCCAGGTGTTCATCGCCCCGAGGTAGGTGGTGGAGGCGTCGCCGGTCCAGCTGGACTGGAGCGTCTCGATCTGGCCGGCCATCTGGGTGTAGGTGCGGTTCGCCTCGTCCAGCGCGGTCTGGAAGTTGCTCTGGGCGGCCAGCATCCCCTCGATGCTGACGGAGGTCGTCTGGTTGGCCATCAACCGGTCCTTTCGGTCGTGCGGTCAGGAGTGCTGCCGTGCTGAGCCTCTGTCGTTCATGCTGCTCCACCCGGTGCCGGCCGGGCCGCGGATCACCCCTGCACTGCCCCGCCGACCCCGGATCGCTGCACCGGCCGCCCGTCGGCAGCGGCGCGGAGCGGGGCGGGCAGGTCCGCCGGGGTGACGGTGCGCGCGCGGGCGGAACCGGCGATCCGCAGCGCCAGCAGGTGCGCCCCGCGCGCGCCCTGCGAGCCGTCCTGTCCGGCAAGCTCCGCGGACACCTCGTCGGTGACGGCGAGACCCAGCGACTCCAGCCGCCGGACGGTCAGTGCGGCCAGCTCGGCGCCGGTGTACGGGGGCAGCGGCAGGTACTCCGCGAAGACGCCTGCGAGGTCCGTCCGCGCTGCGAGCAGTCCCATCAGGAACGGCGCGCGCCCGGAGAGCACCAGGGCGGCGCCGTGCGCGTCCCGCCCCGCCGCACCGGCAGCCAACGCGTCCACCACCGCCGCCTGTTCGACGGCGGGCCGGCGCTCGAACAGCGGGTCCGCCTCGACCAGCAGCACGCCGCCCGCGGCCCGCCGGAAGGCGTCGGCGACACGGCTGCGCGGCTGCTCCGTCCACCGGGCCGGGACGTCCGACAACGGCAACCGGTCCAGTGTGCCGAGCGGGACGAGGCCGAGCTCTGCCAGGGACCGCGCGTAGGCGGCGGCCAGCGCCTGCCGGCCGCTGCCGGGCGGGCCCTCCAGGACGACGTCCGCCAGGCCCGCGGCGCCGCGTCCGGACGCGGCGAGGGCGTCCAGCCGGGCCGCCAGCGCCTGCCGGACCGGGGCCAGGCCGACCAGCCCGGCCAGGTGACGGCCCGCCGCCGGACGAGCTGCGGCCCGCGGCCCGTGGGGGGTCGCGGGGGCGGGGGAAGCTGCTGCGGGGACCGCCGCGGGCGGCCGATCCGCCTCGGGACGTACGGCTTCGGCGCGGACGGGCTCCGCGCGGACGGTGGTGACGTCGGCGGCCGTGAGCATGCTGAGCTCGCCGTCGTCCGCGGGCGGCCGGACGGCCAGCCGGGACGCCTGGTTGCTGATCATCGACTCGAAGACCTGCCGGGCGACCCGGCCGTTGCCGAAGGTCGGCCCCTTCGGGACGTCCTCGAAGTGACGGGTCAACGCCTCCACCGCACCGCCGGTCAGTTCGTAGCAGTGCCTGGCGCACAGGCCCCGGACGATGGTCACCAGCTCGCCTGGCGCGTAGTTGGGGAACTCCACCGTGCGCGAGAAGCGGGACGCCATCCCCGGGTTGGAGGCCAGGAACTGGTCCATCTGCTCGGAGTAGCCCGCCACGATGACGACGATCTCGTCACGGTGGTCCTCCATCAGCTTCATCAGCGTCTCCACCGCCTCCTGCCCGAAGTCCGGCCCGGTGCCCCGGGACTGGTTGGTCAGGGTGTAGGCCTCGTCGACGAAGAGCACCCCGCCGAGCGCCCTGGTGAAGACCTCCGTGGTCTTGATGGCGGTGCCGCCGATGATCTGGGCGACCAGGTCGGCGCGGGCCACCTCCACGATGTGGCCCTGGCCGAGGATGCCCAGTTCGGCGAGGACGGCGCCGTAGAGCCGGGCCACGGTGGTCTTGCCGGTGCCGGGCGGGCCGGCGAACACCAGGTGCCGGCTCATCGGGGGCATCGGCAGGCCCATCTCGCTGCGCCGCTTGGTCATCCGGTTGAGGTTGATCAGCCCGGTGACCTCCCGCTTGACGCTCTCCAGGCCCACCAGCGCGTCCAGTTCGGCCAGCGGTCCGGTCCCGCTGTGCGCGGGCGGGCCGTCCGACACCGGGCCGGGCTCCGAGCCGGTGGAGGCCCCGGCCCGCGCGGCGACGCCGTCGTGCGCTCCCCATGTGCCTCCGGCCTGCGCGTCCCTGGCCTGCGCACCCCGGACCGCCGTGTCCTGGACGTCGCAGTCGTGGAGGCGGACGGAGCCCTCCGGACCGGCGGACCTCACCCCGCCGCCCGCGTTCTCCACGACCGTGCAGTTGCCGAGGTCGGCCCGGGCGCCCGCCCGGACGTCGACACCGTGACCGCGGGCCCCGCTGACCCGGCACCCCACGGCGGTGAACGAGCCGCCCGCCAGCACCCGCACGCCCTCGGCGCCGGAGCCGGTGAACTCGCTCTCGCGAGCGGTCAGTTCGCCGTCCTCACCGACGACCGCCGGGCAGCCGTCCAGCAGCGAGGCGGTGAGCCGGACGTTCGCCCCGTCCGCCACGCCCAGGCCCCGCCCCGGGCCGGTGGTGCTGATCCGCGCGCCGGTCAGCAGGCCGGTGGCGCGGCCCGTCAGCTCGACGGCCGTCCCGCCCGCCAGGGTGATCACCGCCGCGCGCAGCGAGACCTCCGCACCGCCGTCGGCCCGGACGCCGTGGCCGGCCGCCCCGGTGACGGTCAGCCGGTCGAGTTCGCCGCCGGCCCGGTCGGTGACCAGGACGGCGGCGGTGGCGGCGTCCCGCACGGTCAGCCCGTCGGCCGCGGCGGCGCTGCCGGGGCCGCTCACCCGGAGCCCGACCGGCGTCCCGGTGATCTCGCAGTTCCGGAGCACCGGTCGCCCGCCGCCGGTCACCTCCACCCCGCTGCCCGCCGCCCCGGTGACCGTGCAACCGTGCAGCACCGGCGCCGCACCCTCGGCGACGTGCACCGCCTGTCCGGCCGATCCGGAGAGGACGCAGTCGGTCAAGGTGGTCTCGCCCCGGCTGGTGAGGTAGGCGTCGACGGCTGCGCTGCCGCTCACCGTCACCCGGTGCAGGGCCGCCCGGCCCTCCTGCTCCACGGCGAGGCCCGGCTTCCCGCTGCCGGTGATCCTGACGCCCTCGGCCAGCACCGATCCGCTGCCGTTGACGCAGATCCCGTTGCCCCGCGGCCGGTCCAGCCGGCAGTCCCGGACCTCCAGTCGGCCGCGCTCGGCGACCACCACCGCCGAGGAGCCGGCGTCCGCCACCTCGGTGTCCTCCAGGACGCTGGCCGCGGTGGAGGTGACCACCACCCCGGCGCCGTACGGGTTGGCCACCCGGCAGCCGCGCGCCGCGAGGGTGGCGTCCTGACGCACCAGCACGGCGGCCCACGCCTCGCCGGTGATCCGGCAGCCGTCGAGCGCGGACTGCCCGCGGCGGAGGTCCAGGACGGCGGCCTGCCGGTCGGCACCGGAGAGCACCAGGCCGGACAGCTGCACCGCCTCGGCGTCAACCACCACGGTGCTGCCGGCGGCGGCGTGCACTTCGACGCTCCCGGCCTCCCCGGCGACGGCCACGGTGACCGGGCGCGTGATGCCGAGCGCCTCCTCGTAGCGGCCCGGGGCGACGGTGATCAGCGCGCCCTCGGGGGCCTCGGCGAGGGCGCCGGAAATCGAGCGGTGGGCGCCCGGACGGTCCGGGGAGACGAGCAGCACCTGCCTTCTCACAGGCCGGTTCCTTCCGTGCGGGGGGTGGGTGTCCGGGGGCCGGACGGCGAGGGGCCGGGCACCCGGGTGCCCGGCGGCCGGGAGCCGGACGCGGGGGGAACGGGCATCAGCCCGGGCGCGTCGGCGCCTTCGAGGGTCTCGTCCGTCCCGGCCGCCGCCAGTGCGGCCGGGATCCGTTCCAGGCCGGCCAGCGCCATCGCGTCCAGCTTCACCGGCCTCAGGTCCACCCGGCCGTCGGCGGCGATCTCGGACGGCGAGAGCTCGCGCAGCATGACCGTCCGGCCGTCCACCCGCAGCACCTTGAAGCCGGTACCCGGCAGGAAGAGCACCCGGTCGGGCGCGGCCGGGTCCAGCATGGCCGTCCGACGGGCCGTCATCGACCAGACCAGCACGTCCGTCCCGCCCGGCGGCCCGGCGTGGAGGGTGGTACGGGCGTGGCAGAAGGCCCACTCGGTGAGCAGCCCGCCCTCGCGGTAGAGCCCCCGCTCCGCCTCACCCAGTCCGCTCCGGAGCAGGGCCGGCCCGCGGTACGAAGGCAGTCTGCGCAGCCCTGCCGCCACGCACCGGGCCAGCGGCACGTGCGGACCCGGGTCGGCGCTCCGGACGGCGGCGTCCGCCCGGCGGCTGTCCCCGGACAGGTAGAGCCGGACGGAGACCAGTTCGGTGAGCGCGGCCGCCGCCTCCGCGCGATCCGTGCCGCGCAGACCCGGGGACTCCGACATCACCCGGGAGACCGATCCGGCGATCGCGTTGAACTGCTCGCTGAAGGTGCGGCGCACCCAGCCGCGCTCCTGCTCGATTCCCCGCTCGGGCGGGACGGCGCAGGCCGCGGCCTCGGGGACGGGCTGCACCCGCGCGCGGAGACCGGCGGACGCCGGGGCGGCGGCGGACGCGGCAGGGGTACCGGGCACAGCGGGAGCGGCCGGGGACGGCGAGGGAGACGGCGCCGGATCCGGCACGGTCTCCGGTGCGGGCGGGGGCGGCGGCCCTCCGGACTCCAGCCGGAACCGCGGGACGGGCGCCGAGGCCGGGGCGGGTGTCCCGGGGGCGGGCGCGTCGGGGCTCGGTTCGACGGGACCGACTGCGGTGGGCTCAGGCACGGTCGGCTCGGGCACCAGGGGCCCGGGCGGGACCGGGCCGCGCGGAACGGACGCGACGGGTGCGGGCTCGGCCGTGGTCGGCCCGGGCGGGTCCGGCGGACGGACGGCCACCGGCCGGGGCGTCGCCGCTCCGGCCACCGCCGCTGCCACGGCCACCGCGCCGACGTCGGCCGACGGCCTCACCCCGCCGGCCACGACCGGCCGTGCCTGCTCCTGTACCTGTATCGCCGGCTGCACCTGTACCGGCGCCTTCGACTGCGGCTGCACCTGCGACTGCGCCTGCGCCTGCGCCGGGAGGTGCACCACCGCCCGCCGGTCCTGCCCGTACCCCGGCGCGCCGAACGTCCGGGCCGCTCCCGGCTCCCCCGCACCCGGCACCGCGACCGGCAGCGCCGGGTACCGCACCACCCGGTGCCCCAGCGCGTCGGCGAGCGCCTGCCCGGGCTCGGCCGTCCCCGGCGTCTCCAGGGTTCCGTGCAGCACGAACCTGACGGCCGGCCGGACGCTGGGCAGCACCGTGCCCCAGAACCGCGCCACCGCGTCCAGGGCGACCGCCGGGGCGCCGGGGCTGCCGATCACGACGAGCAGCAGGTCGAGGTCGGCCGGGACCGCCTCGACCAGCTGCCGGCGGTGGGCGGCCGGGGGCTCCTCGCGCGTGCTGCGCACCCAGACCCCGCTCGGCAGCGGTTCGGCGACGGTGTCCGGCCCGAGCGGCCGGGGCCCGGTGGGGCTGGTGAACTCCCAGGCCGGCTTGGGGAAGCGCTGCGAGTCCCGCTCCGCCGGACGGCCGGGGGTGAAGCGCAGCCACCCCTCACCGCGGTCCGCGGGGACGAAGAGGCCGCCGCTGATCGTCGGCGTCGGTTCGCCGTCGGCCGCGACGACCTCGCGGCCGAGCCGCTCGGCGATCCGGGCACCGGCCCGGCGGATCTCCTCGCGGGGGCCGCGGCCGAAGACCAGGCGCAGGCTGCGGTAGCGGGCGGGCGCCAGCAGGCGGGCCACCGCCTGCCATTCGCGCTCGACGGCCTCCGCGGGCAGGTCGACGACGACCAGGGTGTGCCGGTCGTCTGGGGCGAGGCAGCGGGCGAACTCCACGGCCCGGTGGTCGGGTTCGCCCTTGGGGTGGATGAGGAGGGCGCCGCTCGCGGCGGCGCGCAGGCGCAGTCTCACGGCCGTTCCCCCGTCACCGTCGCGCCGCGGCGCGGCTGAGGACGGGGCCCTCGGGCAGCAACCCGAGGACGTCGGCGGGCAGCACGACGGGGCGGTGCGAGTCGCCGAGGCCGAGCGCGCGGGCGGCGTCGCCGTCGGCGACCGGGTAGCGCGCGCCCTGCTCGGTGAGCAGGTAGGACTGCCCGCCGCCCGGGGCTGTGGCCAGCGCGCCGGTGCCGGGCGGCATGACGACGGGCCGGTCGGTGGCCGGGCCGAGCACGAGACGCTTGTCGTCGCCGGGGCCGGTGCGCAGGCAGAGTTCCCCGGCCGCGGGGGCGCGCAGGCCGATGACCTCGGGGAGCCGGGTGAGCAGGCCGTGCTCGGCGGAGACCGGGGCCGCCGCGACGTCCGCCTGGGTGACGGTCCTCGGGGCCGGTGTACCGGGCACGGCGGCGAGCAGGGCGTACTCGGTCGCGCCGACGGGGGCGAGGCCGTCGGCGCGCTGGAGGTAGTGGTGGGCGTCGCTGCCGGTGCCGGTGCGGAACAGCTGGCCGGTCACGGTGGCCTGTCCGGCGACGGTGCCGGCCGGGTTCCCGGCGCCGGGTGGCACGCCGGGGGCGAGCGGCGTGCCGGTGGGCACGGCGGCGAGCCATTCGGCGGGGGCGGCGAGGGCGGGCCGATCGTCGAGGCCGAGGGCGACCAGCGCGGAGTCCGCGGGGACGAGGTACTTGGTGTCGTGCAGCAGCAGGTAGCGGGAGCCGTCGGGCCCGGCGGCCAGGGCCGCCCGGTCGGCGGGCAGCGGGGGCAGCGCGTCCGCGGCGGGACCGAACACGAGGGTCTGGCCAGCGCCGCCCGCCGTACCCGGCCCGCCCGCCGCGCCCGGGGTTGCCGTCCGTAGGCAGCGGGCCCAGGCGCCGGTGAGCAGCCCGGAGGCGTCCGGCACCGTGTCGGGGGCGTCCGGGATGCCGATCGGGACTCCGCGCGGGGTGCCCGCCAGGGTCTTGGCGGGGACGGCCTCGGGCGCGGCCGGGCCGCCGGCGAGCAGCAGGGCCGAGGCCCGGTTGCGGGCCGGTCGCAGCTCGCCGTCCAGGTAGACGTAGCGGTTGCCGGTCTCCTTCTCCACCAGAACGGTGCCGTTCTTGCGCCACGCGGTGCCGGGCGCCGGTGCGAGCAGGCCGTAGCCGGCCGCTCCGCCGCAGAGCAGCACGGCGACTCCGGCGCCGAGGACGGTACCGAGCGCGGAGCGGCGGGTGGGGCTGTCGCCCTGGCCCGGGTCTCCCCCGACGAGGGCGGAGGCCAGGCGGCCCATCGCGAACCGGTGGGACTGGACGTGGTCGCGTCGTGTCTGCATGCCCGTTCCCCCTAACCGGCCAGCGCGCGCAGGCGGGCGTACGCACCGAGGACGTGGAGCAGCAGCGGCAGCAGGGCGATCGCGGTGGCGGTCTCGGCGAGGTCGCCGAGGTGTCCCCAGATCGGCAGCAGCCGGGCCTTCGGCAGCCGTCCGGCGGCGAGCAGCAGGAAGACGGCGGCGGTGAGCAGCAGCGTGGCGGCCGCCACCGCCCCGGCCGGCCCGGTGGGGGCGACGCGCAGGACGAGGAGCAGCGCCGGCGGGTAGGCGCCGGCGAGCAGCGCGGGGATCCGCTGGAGAGTGCCGTCGGTGTCGCGGGCGCGCAGCAGGACGGCCGCGCCGAGGGTGAGCGGGAGCAGCCACCCGGTCCAGCCGTCGTCGAGGACGACGAGCAGGGTGACGGCGGCGCTCTGCACGAGCGCGGAGGCGGCGGCGATGCTGTCGAGGCAGGCGGTGGCGACGGTGACCCGGCGGGCCAGCCGGTCGCCGGGCTCGGGGTCGAGGTCGCGCTGGAGTTCCTCGGCGTCATGCGGCAGGTGGGGCACGCGCAGGCGGGCGACGCGCAGGGCGAGGCGCGGTGCCAGGTGGCCGAGGACGAAGGACGCGACGGCGAGCAGGGCGGCGGCCCGGGCCGGGTCCGTCCAGCCGGCTCGGACCAGGACGGCACCGCAGGCGGCGGCGACGGCGGTGAGCACGGCCGTGCCGGGGACGGCCAGTGGCAGGGCGCCGACGCCGAGCAGCACGGCGGCGAGCGCCACGACGCCGGCGGCGGCGCCCGGGACGCCGAGGACGGTGTCCGGGAGGTGCCCGGGGCCGGGGGCGGCACGCAGGGTGAGCCCGGCCAGTGCGGCGAAGAGGAGGGCGCCGGTGCCGGCGAGCAGGACGCCGCCCCGGACGGCGCCGGTGCGGGCCGCGACGGCGCAGCAGACGGTGAGGACCGCGGCGACGGCGGCGCAGCGCGCGGCCGTGGCCGGTCCCGCGCCGGCGGTGAGCAGGGCGGCGGCGAGCGCGGTGAGGGCGGCGCCGGCCAGGAGCAGGGCGAGTCCCCGGGTGAGGCCGGGGTGCCAGCGGCCGGGGCCGCGACCGACGCGGTCGGCGACGCCGTCGGCGATGTCGTCGAAGTGCAGGGCGGGCAGCGGGTCATCGGCGGGGCGCAGCCGCAGCACGTCGCCGTGGCGCAGGCCGGCGGTGGCCGGGGTGGCCCCGGGGTCGAGGGGGTCCTCGCCGAGGCGTTGCAGGACCCAGGCGGGGGTGGCCTGGCCGGGGGTGGTGGGGAGGTCCCGGGTCAGGACCGGCAGCAGGGCCGCGACGGTGGTGGTGACGGGGACGGCGAGGTCGGCCCGGCCGGCGGGGCCGTCGACGGTGATGCGGCAGACCTCGGTGGCCTCCACCGGGGGCGGTGCGGTGGTCATGGTGCTCCAGTCGGGGCGGGGGGTGCGGATACGAGGCCGGTCTGGACGAGCGTGACGGTGCGCCGGGTGACCAGCTGGGCGCGGCCGGGGGGCAGGGTGCGGGGCCTGGCCTCGCCGAGGAACCTGCCCTCCTCCTTGGGGTAGGAGAGCAGCAGGGCGGGGTTGCCGAGCTCCCACATCCTGCGCAGCAGCGGGTCCATGACGGCGCGCATGGCGCCGGAGGTGCTGCGGGCGACGACCAGGTGGAGGCCGATGTGGACGCCCTGGGCGAGCAGCGGGACGAGCGGGGCGGTCGGGGAGGGTGCGCCGGGCGGGCCGGTGAGCAGGTCGTGGTCGTCGACGAGGACGAAGAGCCTGGGCCCCTGCCACCAGTCGCGCCGGGCGAGCTGCTCGGGCGTGATGTCGGTGCCGGGCAGCCGGCTGCCGACGGAGACGGCGGCGCTCTCGGCGAGGCGGCCGAGGCCGTCGGTGTCGACGGCGAGGCCGACCCGGTAGGCCTCGGGGACGTCGTTGAGGAGTCCGCGGCCGGGGTCGGCCAGCAGGATGCGGGCCTCCTCGGGCCGGTAGCGGGCGGTGATGGCGCGGACGGCGAGGCGCAGGGCGTTCGTCTTGCCGGTCTCGCCGTCGCCGAAGACGGTCAGGTGCGGTGTGGTGCCGAAGTCGTGCCAGACCGGGGCGAGCCGCTGTTCGTCGAGGCCGAGGCAGAACCGCAGGTCGGGGGTTTCGGCCGGGCCGGGGAGCCGGTGGGCGTCCAGGCGGGTGGGAAGCAGGCGCACGCCGGGGGCGGCGCCGCCGGGGGCGAAGGCGTCGATCTCGGCGACGGCGGCCTTGGTGGCGGCGGTGAGGTCGTCGGTGCGGGGGGAGCCGTCGAGCCGGGGCAGTGCGGAGAGGAAGTGGTGCCCGGTGGCGGTGAGTCCGTGGCCGGGCCGGTGCGGCACGGCGGCGGCGGCCTTGGCGCCGACCTCGGACTCCATGGAGTCGCCGAGGCGTAGTTCGAGCTTGGTGCCGAGCAGGTCGCGCAGTCGGGAGCGGAGTTCGGACCAGCGCACGGCGGAGGCGACGACGTGGATGCCGAAGGAGAGCCCGCGGGCGGCGAGGTCCATCACGCGCTGTTCCAGGTCCTCGTACTCCTGGCGGAGCGTGGCCCAGCCGTCGACGACCAGGAACACGTCGCCGTACGGGTCGTCGACGGCGCCGCGGGCGCGCAGGGCGCGGTAGGCGGCGACGGACTCCAGGCCGCGGGAGGTGAAGAGCTGTTCGCGGTGTTCGAGGAGCTGGTGGAGTTCCTCGACGGTGCGCAGCACGCGGTCGCGTTCCAGCCGGGTGGCGACGGAGCCGACGTGCGGGAGGCCTGCGGTGGAGACCAGGCCGCCACCGCCGAAGTCGAGGCAGTAGAACTGGACCTCCTCGGGGGTGTGGGCGAGCGCCAGGGCGAGGATGAGGGTGCGGAGCAGGGTGGACTTGCCGGTCTGCGGTGCTCCGACGACGCCGATGTGGCCGTCGGCCCCGGAGAGGTCGGCGACGAGCAGGTCGCGCAGCTGCTCGAAGGGGCGGTCGACCAGGCCGAGCGGGACGCGCAGGGCGCCGCGCAGGCGCGGGTCGGAGGTGGCGAGGCCGCGGTCCGGGTCGGGCACGATGCCGGGCAGCAGCTGGTCCAGGCTGGGTGGGGCGGTGAGCGGGGGAAGCCAGACCTGGCGGGCCGGCGGTCCGGCGTCCTCCAGTCGGGCGACCAGGACCTCGGAGAGGCTGTCGCCGCCCTCCTCGGCCGGCCGGTCCTCGGTGGGGCGCCGGAGCAGGGCCTGTTCGGCGAGGGAGAGCAGGGCCGACTCCTCGTCCATGCGGGCGGAGGCGAACGGACCGCGCTGTTCCAGGCCGAAGGCGGTGACCTCCCGGGCGGGCAGGCCGGTGCGCACCTGGTCGGGGTGGGGCGCGGCCGGCGCGGGGCCGGAGACGTAGGCGGCCTTGAAGCGGACCAGGTTGGTGGTGTCGACCTTGAGGTAGCCGTTGCCGGGGGCGGAGGGCAGCTCGTAGGCGCTGGCGGTGCCGATGACGCTGCGGGACTCCATGGAGGAGAAGGTCCGCAGCGCGATGCGGTAGGAGAGGTGGCCCTCGACGCGGTGGATCCGGGACTCGTCCAGGCGCTGGGAGGCGAGCAGCAGGTGCACGCCGAGGCTGCGGCCGAGCCGGCCGACGGAGACGAAGAGGTCGACGAACTCCGGCTTGCTGGCGAGGAGTTCGGAGAACTCGTCGACGACGATCAGCAGTGCGGGCAACGGGGCGAGGGTGGCCCCGGCGGCACGCGCCTTCTCGTACTCGTAGAGCGAGGCGTGCCCGGCCTCGCGCAACAGCTCCTGGCGGCGGATCATCTCGCCGCTGATGGAGTCGCGCATCCGGTCGACGAGGTGGAGCTCGTCCGCGAGGTTGGTGATGACGGCGGAGGTGTGCGGCAGCCGGTCCAGGTGGAGGAAGGTGGCGCCGCCCTTGAAGTCGACCAGGACCAGGTTGAGGAGTTCGGAGGAGTGGGTGGCGGCCAGGCCGATCACGAGGGTGCGCAGCAGCTCGCTCTTCCCGGAGCCGGTGGCACCGATCAGCAGGCCGTGCGGGCCCATCCCGCCCTGGGCGGACTCCTTGAGGTCCAGCTCGACCACCTCGCCGTCCTCGGTGACGCCGATCGGCACCTTCAGACGGGCGTCCTGGGCCTGCCGGGGGCGCCACTTGGCGGCGGTGTCGTAGCCGCGGACGTCGCGGATGCCGAGCAGCGTGGCCAGGTCGACGTCGGACTCCAGCGGACGGTCCCGCAGGTCGGCGCCGCCGCCGGTGCGCAGCGGAGCCAGAGCCCGGGCGAGGGTGTCGGCCTCGGCGGCGCCGAGCCGGTCGGCGCGGGCGGTGACGGTGGCGCTCCCGGCAGGAAGGGTGACCCGGTGGCCACGGACGGAGAGCCGCAGCACCCGGGGGCCGCCGGGGACGGTGCCCGTGAGGTCGAGGAGGACGACGCCGCGCAGTCCGGCGCCGAGCAGGCGGGAGGTCTCCGGCAGGCGGACGCCCTGGGCGACGACCACCACGAAGGGCTCGGCCACGCCGGGGGCGGAGCCGGTGTCGTGGTCGGGCCGGTCGCGGACGCCCGCGCCGAGGAGGTCGAGCAGGGCGTCGTGGTCGCCGGCGGCCAGTCGGGCGGGGCCCGCGGCGTCCTCCTCCTGCGGGTGGGCGTTGTGCGGCAGCCACTTCAGCCAGTCCCACTCCCGGCGGCCGGCCTCGTCGGCGAGCACCGCGACGCGCAGTTCGTCGGGCGAGTGGAACACCGCGAGCCGGCCGACCATGGCGCGGGCCAGGGCGAGGGCGTCCTCCTGCTCGCCGACCAACTCGACGGCGGTGAAGCGCTGGAGGGAGACCGGGACGGGAAGGTCCGGCACCGTCCGGTGCGCGTGGGTGAAGCGGCGCAGCGAGATCGCGCAGAGCGGTTCGAGGTCCTCGACCGGCTTGGTCCTGGGGGGCAGGAACTCCAGGGCGGCGCGGCGGGGGCCGGTGCCGATCCGGATCCGGGCGAAGTCCTCGTGGCCGGGCCGGCGCTCCCAGAGACGGGGGCCGCCGGCCAGGGCCCACAGGCCGGCGGGGTCGGGCTCGTCCCAGAGCAGGGCGGCGCGCTGCCCTGCGGCGGCCTGCCGGGCCTGGCGGCGCTTCTGGGCGAGGTAGCGCAGGTAGTCGCGGCGCTCGGCCCGGACGCGGCGGCGGCGCTCGGCGCCGGGGCGGCCGATCTGGACCAGGGTCATGCTGACCATGGCGACGCCCATCATCCCGGACATCGCGTACATCGCGGTGCCGCCGTTGCCGACGGAGAACATCAGCACCATCGCGCCGGTGCCGAGGCCCATCGGCAGGTACGTCAGCACGGAACCGAAGTCCGCGGTGGCGGGTTCGCCCAGGACCGGCGGCTCGGCCAGTTCGACCTGTTCCTCCGGTAGGCCCGGTCCCTCGGCGCGGGGCGGACGTCTGACGACCACGGTGCTCACGTCGCTCACGTCCGGTTCTCTCCCGTTTTTCTCTGCTGTGCCGTGCCATCGTGTTGTGTCGGCGTGCTGTGCCGGCGTGCTCGGCTGCCGGTCCGGGCACCGCGGGGCCGGTCGGCGGGTTCGCTCCGGTCGCTCCGGTCGGAGCCTAGGAACCGCCGGCGGGGGGCTCCCGTCGTCCGGGCGGTTCTCTGTCCCGGCGGCCCAGGAAGCGTGTCCCTTGGTGCATCCGGCGGTGCGTCAGGTGGTGGATCCGGCCTGTGCCGGGCGCGGTCTGCACCTTGATGCACGGAAGCGGGTGCGAAGGGTCAAGGTCAGCGGCGGAACCGGGTCTGCCGGCCGGGGCGGGGGTTGAATGACGCGGGCCCGGGGCCCGTCCCCCGGACCGGTGCCGCCCGGGCCCGACAGCCGGTGCGACCTCCGCACGGCCGGGCCGGACCCGACGACGAGGAGCAGAGACGTATGGAACGCGTGACGCCGTCCACGGACACCTCCGGCGCACCGGCGGGTGCGCTCTGGGACCGGACCTTGCCCTGGGAGACCGGCCCGGACGGGGTGCTGGAGGCGGCCGAAGCCACTCCCGGTGCGACGGGGCCCGGCGCCGCCGATCCCCGCTCCTCCGAGGCCGGCACCTCCGAGGCCTCCGCCTCCGAGGCCGGTACCTCCGAGGCGGAGGCTCCAGGAGCCGACGCACCCCAGCCCGCCGCCGCCCCGACCGCTCCGGCCGCCCCTGCGCCCCCCGCAGCTCCGGCGGCCGCGTCCCCACGGCAGGAGAAGCGCCCGGGCGGGCGCCGGACCGGTGACGGGAAGCCGGCGGACGGCGAGGAGCAGCCGGAGCGGACCGCCCGGATCGCCGGGGCCCTGGTCGCCGCCGGCGTGCTGGCGGCCCTGGCGGTCACCGCCCTGTCGGTCACCGCCGGTCCCGGCGAGGCCGACACGACTGCCGCCGACCCCGCGACCGGCCCGGCGCTGGGCGCGGCCCGGGTGCCGGGGACCACCGTGCGCGCCGACGTGGCGGCGACTCCGGAGGCCTCCCCCACCGCCACCACCCCGACCGCCGGGGGCCCGACGGAGACTCCGCCCGTCGCGGCGGACCCGCCCGCCCCGGCGCCCGGCGCGAGCACGCAGGGCGCCCCCGCCGCACCGGACGGTCGCACCGCGCCGGCGCCCGGAGCCGCACCGCCGCCGGCGCGGGCAGGAGCAACCGCGGCACCGAAGAGCCAGGCACCCTCCGCGGGTTCGGCCGCGCAGCCGGTTCAGCCCCCGGCCGCGGTGGCCGACCAGCCCGCGGCCGCCGCGGCCAACCAGCCGCCCGCCGCGGCCCAGCCTGCGCCGCCCGCCGCCCAGCCGGCCCCGGCCGCGCCACCGGCCCCGGCCCCGGCCGCCGCGCCGTCACCGGCCGGCCGGATGATCGCGGGCTACGGGTCCGAGCGCTGCGCGGAGGTGTCCGCGCACGCCGCCGTGGACGGCTCCGCGCTGCGCCTGTGGGACTGCGCCGGTTCCGCCTGGCAGAGCTGGGAGTTCCGGCCGGACGGCAGCGTCCGCTCGATGGGGCTGTGCCTGGACGTGGCCGGCGCCTCGGCCGCCGACGGCACGGCGATCCAGCTCGCCCGCTGCAACGGCGGCTGGGCACAGCAGTTCGCGCTCAACCCGGCGCACGACCTGGTCAACACCCACCTGGGCAAGTGCGTCGACGCCAGGGACCAGGGCACCGCCAACGGGACGGCCCTCCAACTGTGGGACTGCGTCGGCGCCTCGAACCAGAAGTGGTACCTGCGCTGAGCACCGGCCCGGCCCCGGTCGGCCCGGTGGGCCGCGCGCTCAGAGCACCCCGGACCTGATCGCGTGGACCACCGCGTGGGTGCGGTTGCGGAAGCCGAGCCTGGTCATCATGCCGCTGACGATGTTCTTGATGGTCCGTTCGGAGTAGCTGAGCTCGCGGGAGATGTCGGCGGTGTCCAGGCCATCGGCCAGCAGGCGCAGCACGGCCACCTCGCGGGTCTCCAGCCCGGCGGCCGTGAGCCCGCGCGGCCCCAGCACGTCGCGCTGGACCGACCGGAAGCCGTCGACCACCCAGCCCTGGACCGTCGGGGGCAGGTCGGTGCCGCCGACGGCCACCCGGCGGACGACCTCCAGGATCTTTTCGAAGTCGCACTGCTGACGCCAGAGCACGCCGCGCAGCCCGAGCTCGACCGCCCGCAGCACCTGGTGCTCCCGGATGCCCTCGGCGACCAGGACGATACCCAGGGCGGGGTTGTCGGACCGGTCCGCGAAGTCCTCCAGCCGGGTCATCGTCTCCTCCGTGACGGCGCTGGTCAGCACGAGCGCGACGTCCGCGGACGGGAACTCCTCGGGCGCGAGCAGCCGGAGCCCGGGGTGGCGGCGCAGCCCGAGCGCCGTCCCCTCCCCCGTGATCGGGTCGCTGGCCAGCACGGCGATGGTGGTCGTCCTGATCACCCCGACCGCGCCGGTGCCGCCGCGGACCGCGGACGGCCGCGCGACCGGTGCCGCGAACCGGGTCGCCCCGGGGGCCGCGAGCGGCGTGGCGAACTGGGTCGCGGTCGATGCGGTGGAGGTCTTCGCCCCCGGGTTGAGCTGGGTCGTCATGCGATCGGGCTGCCTGTCCTCGACTGGTTCGGAACTCGTCCGTTCGGACTGCGAGGACGCTAGACCGCCCCTCTTGTCAGGGACTTGGCGGCCGTGGGGCCCCCCCCCCGGGGGGGCGGGGGGGCCCCCCGCCCCCCGGGGCCCCCCCCGGGGGGGCCCCCGGGGCTGCGGGGGTTTGGAACCCGGGCTTTGGGCCGGGCGGGGCGGGGCCCCCCCCCGGTGGGGGGGGGGGGGGGGGGGGGGCCCCCCCCGCCGGGGGGGCGGGGGGGGGCCCGGGCGCGCCCTGGTCACCGACGGTGGGTCACCGACGGTGGGTCATGGGGGCGGGGGTCACGGGCGACAGGCGAGGGGGCGAGGGGGGACAGTCCCGGAGGAGCCGGGGACTCGGGGGCGACCGCCCGCCGGCGCCGGGTCACCAGCGGTAGTAGCCCGTGGACCACGCGTTCCCGGTCGTGGAGACGCCGGTGCCCGCCGCGTCGTCGTACGAGAAGCTGCCGACGATCGCGCCGTTGCCCTGGTGCAGGACGACGAACTCCTTGCTCTCCCCGGAGAGGTTGAGCGTGCTGCAGGTGCCGGGCTCCACGATCCTGGTGGCGAAGTGGCGGTTCGGGAACTCCGCGTAGGAGGAGTAGTAGCCGTCCGAGCAGAGGGTGAACTGGCCGGGCGTCGCCGCCTGGGCCGCCCCTGCCGGGACGAGGACGACGGTCAGGGCGGCGGCTGCGCAGCCGGCCGCGGCGGCCGCGCGGCGCAGGACGGTTCGGTCGAGGGTCATCGAGGTCTCCCAGGTGTGGCTGTCGGTGCGTGGTCGTCACATCGGACATCCGCCCGTCCCGACGGTCGCCGGAGCGGACCCCACCGAGGAAACCCGTGCCGCGCCCCCGCCGTCACCGCCCGCCGGGAAGCCCTGCCCCGGCGGCCACCGTTCACTGCCCCGGCGCCACCGGTCGCGCGCCACAGCCCGGCCGACGAGCCGTCACCGGGCCTGCGGCACGGCCACCGGGCCGAGCAGCCCTGCCGCGGTCAGTGCCGGGGCGAGGGCGGGTGGCCCGGCGACGCCGAGCTTCGCGAGCGCCTTGGCCAGCCCGGCCTCCGCCACCTGCGGACCGGTGCCGAGCCGCTCGCCGATCTCGGCGGGGCCGAGCCCGGTGGCGGCCAGTCGCGCGATCCGCACCTCCTGACCGGTCAGCGGCCGGCTGCCGGGGCCGCCCCGCAGTCCGCCGGAGGGGGATGCGGCCGCCCCCGGCGGCGCGGCGCAGCGAGCCGCCCACGGTGCCGCGCCCAGCTCCTCGAAGGTACGACGCGCCTCATCCAGCAGGGCGTCCGCGTCCCGGCATCCCCTGGCGCGCAACCGGAGGCCGTGCGCGAGCTGCAGCCGGGCGAACGTGAAGACCCAGCGCCGGGCCCCGGGGACGGCGCAGGCGGCCTCGAACAGGGCGGCGGCGTGCCTGTCGTCGGCGGCGATCGCCTCCGCCGCGGCCAGCAGGAAGGCGTGGTGGCCGGAGATCTCGTCCATCCGCGCGGCCCGGCCGGCCGCGACGTGCGCCGCCGCCTTCGCCCGGCGCCCGGTCCGCACGGCGGCCTCCACCAGGTCGAGGAACGGCAGGTGGAACCAGGGCAGGCCGGCCGGCAGCTCACCGGGCCGCATCAGGGCGCTGAGCCGGCCGTAGGCGTCCTCGTCACGCCCGTGGGCGAGGGACGCCAGCGCGTGCAGGTGGTCGAGCTGGTCGGTGACGAAGCGCATGCCGGCCCGTTCGGCGACCGGGCGGATCCGCCGGTCGGCCTCGCGCAGGCCCTCCTCGTCGCCGCGCCCGGCCAGGAAGTGCGCGTGGTAGTGCCGGAACAGCAGGGCGTTGCAGTGGTAGCCGAGCTCCTCGGCCGCCTCGGCCTCGTGCAGGCAGGTGGCGTCCTCGTTCCAGCGGCCCCGCAGGTAGGCCCGGTAGACCTCGGCCTTCGCCACTGAGCCGCGGGTCGCGTAGCCGTGCTGGCCCGCGAAGCGGCGCCGCAGCGGACCGTCGGCGGCGTCCACCGCCGCGGCCGTCCAGAGCAGCAGCCACGCGGCGCCCGCCTCCTGGCCGCGGTCCAGGCCGTCCAGCAGGGCGGTAAGGAGCCCGGGCACGCCGTGCGCGGTGCGGGCCGGGTCCGACCAGGCCCGGTGGCAGAGCCGGGCGAGCGGGGACACCTGGCCCCGGTACTCGGCGAGCACCTGCCAGGCCCGGGCGTCGCCGGTGTACACGGCGGCGAGCAGCAGCTTGAAGTACGCCTGCTCGGCGAGCCCGCCGAAACCCTCCGCGCCGGGCCGGGAGAGCGCCTCGATCGTCCCCGGCAGCAGCTCGACGGACGACTCGAACTCCACCCGGTGGCTCTGGTCCACGTAGACGACGGCGTACGAGAACAGCGGGGCGATGTCCGCGGGCACCGGCCCGCGGCCGATCTCCTCGACCAGCCGTGCGGTGTGCCGCAACTGGCCGCCCCGGGCCGCCGCGACGGCGGCCCAGGTCAGCCGGCGCGCCCGGTCGCCCGGGTCGGCGGTGAGCGCCGCCGAGCGGTCGAGCAGCAGAGCCGCCTCGGCGTCACCGCCGCGCCGCACCAGCCGGTGGCCGGCCTCCTGGAGGCGGGCCGCGAGGTCGTCGTCGGGGAGCAGCGCCGCGCTCGACTCGTGCACCAGCCGCCTCGGGTCGTCGGCGGTCAGGCCCTCGGCGAGCAACCGGTGCGCCTCGCGCTGCCGGGCGCCGGAGGCCCGGGAGATGACGGCCCGGCGCACCAGCGGGTGCCGGAAGCCGAGGCGGCCCGCCGAGTCGAGCCGGGCCAGCCCGCTGGCCTCCAGCGACTCCAGGACCGACTCCACGTCCTCGCCCACCGCGCGCAGCCAGGCAGCCGAGCCCTCGGCCGCGCCCGGCCCGGCCAGGGCGGCCAGCAGCAGGACACGTTCGGCGGCCCGGGTCAGGCCGGCCAGGCGGTCCGCGAACAGCCGCTCCAGCCGCCGTCCGAGCGGCAGCTGCTCCGGCAGCGGGACGATCCCGCGCAGCTGGCCGCGGCGCAGCTGGCGCGGCAGCTCCACGAGTGCCAGCGGATTGCCGCCCGCCTCGTCCAGCAGACGGGCCGTCGTGGTGCCGGCCAGGCCCGGGTGGCGCAGGTCGAGCAGTTCCCCGGCCTCCGCGGACGAGAGCGCGCCGACCTCGACCGGGTGCACCGACCAGGCCTCCACCGTCGAGTCCTCGGGCCGGCTGGCGCTGACGATGACAACCGGCAGGGCCGCGATCCGCCGGTGCAGGAAGGCGAGGACCGCGATGCTGGAGGAGTCCACCCAGTGCAGGTCGTCCACCAGCAGGAGCAGCGGCCTGCTGCGGGCCGCCGCGGCGAGCAGGGCGAGGGCCGAGGCCCCCACGGTGAAGCCGCCCGGCGGCAGACCGGGGCGCACGCCGAGTGCGTGCTCCAGGACGTCCCGCTGATGCGGCGGCAGGTCCCCGACCTGTTCGAGGAGGGGCCACAGGACCTGGTGGAGGCCGCTGAACGCGTACTCCCGCTCGGCCTCGGAGCCGACCGCCCGCAGCACGGTGAACCCGGCCTCCGCCGCCCGGCCGGCGGTCCACTCCAGCAGGGCCGTCTTGCCGATGCCGGCCTCGCCGCGCAGCAGCACCGCCGCCCCGCCGCCACCGGTCCGCGCGCTCTCCAGAGCCTCGCTCAGCCGCGCGGTCTGCCCGCTGCGCCCGACCAGCCGTGCCGGCTCCGGTCCCGGATCCCGGCCCTGGTCCGGGCTGTCCTGCCCCTGGCCGTGCGTGCTCTCCACCTGCGTCCTGCCTCCCCGGGGACCCGTCCCCCGGGCCCGTCGTCCTCGTCGGGACCGGACCCGCGAGTGGCAGCGGCCGCCGACCGTCACACGGCCGCCCGGGTGCCCGGCGGCAGCGCGCGGGCCAGACTACCGGTCGCCCGGCCGGGTCGCGGCCACGAGCGTCGGGCCCGCGACTTGGGGCGGACTTGGCGCCCACTTGGCGCCCGCCGTCCGGCGTCCGTTCCGGCCGCGCGGGGCGGCGATACTGGCGTTCCCGGCGCCTTTCGCCGGTGGTTCCCCCTGACGCTCCTTCCTGCGTCGCGTCTCCCGTGTCCCCCCTGCTTCCTCGCCCTGGGTGCCGCCCCTGCGGCCGCACCCCCGCCTCCGCCCTTTCATCCACCTCTTCTGACGGGCTCTTCTCCCATGACTCCTCCTGACCGCATCCTCACGACCGTCCTGCGCTCCTACCGGACCTGCGAGTTCGCCACCCTCGGCCGGGACGGCACTCCGCTGGCCTGGCCCACCGCGGCCTGGATCCGGCCGGACGGCACCGTCCTGGTGACCACCTCCCCGGCGTTCGCGCAGAAGGCGCTCAACGTCCGGCGCGACGGCCGGGTCGCCCTGCTCTTCTCCGACCCGACCGGCCACGACGACGCCCGCGCCCCGCAGGTGCTGATCAGCGGGACGGCCGTCTGCCCGGAGGAGGTCCGCGCCGGGGTCGCCGACGCCGAGGAGTACTGGCGGCAGATGTTCGTCCGCCAACCGCACAGCCGGGCATTCCTCACCCGCCCCACCCGCTGGTTGATGGACTGGTACTACCTGCGGCTGCACATCACCGTCACCCCCGGCCAGGTGCTGACCCGGAGCCCGCTCGCGGACCTGCCGCCCGCTGCCGCACCCGGGGCTTCGCCCTCCGGACCGGGGATTCCGGAGACCGGGCTTCCCGGGGCAGCGCCTCTCGGGGCCGGCCTGCTGGCGGAGTTCCCGACCGCCGTCCTGGGCGCGACCGCGCCGGGCGGCGCCCCCGTTCTCGCCCGCACCCGCGTCGTCGCCCGGCCGGACGGCTACCAGGTCTTCCCCGCGCCCGACGCCCCGGTGCTCCCGGGCCCGGCGTCCCTGCTGGTGCACCGTCACGACGACCGGCTGAACGGCCTTCGCAACGTCCTGGTCAAGGGCCGCCTGTCGCTCGAGGGCGGCACCTGGCTATTCGCACCGACCGCCGTCGTCGACCCGGCCGGCGCCGGCCGCCCCGGCGACCAGCTCCGCACCCTGCGCACGGCGCGCGCCGCGACCGCCCGCTACCTGAGCCGCCGCGGGCTGCCGCGGCCCCGGGTCGCCTGGGCCGAGTTCGCCACGCTCGCCCGCCCGGTCGAGTGACGCCCGGCGTCGGGGCCGCGCCCACCGCGGGCGCCGCCCCGACGGCAGGCGTTCCGACGGTTCGCCGTCCGACGGCCCACGTGCCGGCGGCAAGTGGGTGCCAAGGGGTACCGTCGACACTCGTCCACGTGACACTGATCGATCAGGCCCAGGCCGACATCCACCCCTACACCCGCGAGATGGCGATGATCCACCGGATCTTCCGCCGGGAGTCGCGGCTGATGACCACCCTCGTCGCCGCCGTCCCCGCGGGTGACACCGACCGCGCCGCCGTCCTCTCCGGCGCCTGGCACCTCTACGTGCTGGGGCTGCACGTCCACCACACCGGCGAGGACGAACTGCTCTGGCCCCCGCTGCGCCCGCGGCTGACCCCCGACGAGGCCGGGCGACTGGCCCTGATGGAGGCCCAGCACCAGGCCCTCGACGAAGGGCTGACCTGGATCACCGCACTGATGGAGCGCTGGACGGCCGACCCCTCCGAGGCGACCCGCAGCGCGCTGGTGGCCGCCCTGCGCGACCACCACGACCTGCTCTGCGCCCACCTGGACGCCGAGGAGTCGACCGTGATGCCCCTGGTGGCCGCCTACATCGGACCGGAGCAGTGGCGTGCGGTCGGCGAGCGCGGCCTCGCCGAGACCCCGCGCCACCGGTTGATGATCGCCTTGGGCGCGATCCTGGAGGACGCCTCCGCGAGCGAGCGGGCGGAGTTCCTCGGCCGGCTGCCACTGCCCGCCCGGCTGCTCTGGCGCCTGGCCGGGCGGCGCCAGTACTGCCGGGAGATGCACCGGGTCCGCGGCGCTCTGGCCGAGGCTCCTCCGACGGGCGTCGCGGCGGGCCCGGCCGCGGACGCCGTCGCGAGTGCGCCGGCGGGCTCGGCGCAGCGTCCGGGGGCGTCCGGGCCGTGCTGACCGGCGACCAGCCGGTCGTCCGGACCGGACCGGTGCGGACGACGGTGTGGACCGGGCCTGCCGACGTGACCTTCGGGCGTCACCCCGAGCACGGCATCGTGGCGGCCGATCGCAGCGCCGGGGCCAACGCGTCCTGGATGCTCGAGCGGCTCGGCTTCCACGAAGTCCCCGGCCGCTCCGGCCTCTACGCCCTCGGCGACCCGTCCCGCGACGGCGTCGCCCGCACCACGGCCGCGGTCACCCTGATGCGCCGGGCCGGGTACCGGGTCGCCGGTGACGGCGCCTTCGACGGCTCGCACTGACCGCGGCCCGCCCGTGCCCCCGGTCCGCACTACCGGTCCGCGAAGGTCTGTGCGCTACGGGGGGCAGGTATCACCGGCCGGTCGGCGGACAGCCCCGCCGCCCCGGCCCGGGCGTCCGCGGCAAGGTGCTCGGCACCCCACTGCAGGGCGACCTCCTCCGCCCGGGCGTAGGCCAGGCGGGCGGCCGGAAGGTCGCCGAGCAGGACGTGCACCTCGGCCAGCGCCAGCGCGAGCGGCCGGGTGCAGAAGCCCCCCGTGGCGGCCGAGCCGAGCTGGTCCTGCAACGGCGCCAGGTAGGGGACGAGTTCGGCTGCCGCCCGCCGGTCACCCAGCAGACAGGCCAGCTTGGCCCGGGCGCCGAGCCGGACCCCGAAGAAGTGGTCGGCGGTCGGCACCGGGGCGAGCCGGACCGCCCGGGCCTCGTCCAGCTTGCCCTGCAGCGCCAAGACGACCGCGAACGCCTCACCGCCGAGCACGCCCCAGGTGTCGTAGAGCACCCGCATGTGCGGCTCCAGCTCCTCGACGCGGCCCTGGCCCAGCCGGACGGCGACCAGCCCGCGGTCGTAGAGGTCGGCGCCGTGCCAGGCGTTCCCGCCGTGCAGCCGCGTCCGGACCCACCCGTACAGCCGCTCCGCCTCGTCGAACTCGCCGCGCGCGTGGGCGAGCATCGCCAGGGTGGCGGTGCTCGTGACCTCCGCCTCGGGCATCCCGTAGCGCCGGGCGATCTCCACCCCGCGCTCGGCGTGCTCGCGTACGGCCTCGGCGTCGTTGCAGACGGCGGCGATCCGCGCGTCGACGTGCTCGCACACCCACCGATAGGCCGGCAGTTCGTGCTCCTCCGTCAAGTCCCGCAGCTCCGCGACGGCCAGGCCGCGACGCTCGCCCTGGAGCTCGTGGGGCATCAGCCGCGTCATCGTGGTGAGCGCCGCGGCGAGCAGCCCCGGGTCGCCCACGGCACGCGCGATCCGCAGCTGGCGTTCGGCTGCTTCCAATGCCGGGCCGGGGTCGGTGCCGGCCAGCTCCTCGACCATCCGCTGCAACAGCCTGGCGGTCACCGCGGGCTCCAGATCCTCCCGGGCGGCCAGCCGTTCGAGGGTCTCCACGGTCTTGCGGTCGGTCTCCCGGTGGGGCCGGGTGAACCAGGGGGTCGGCTCGGTCCAGGCCGCGTGGGCGACGGCCAGCAGGTCGTCCCGCCCGACGAAGCGGGCAACCGACACGGCCCGCTCCCTGGTCCGCAGGGCCGCCTCGGCCGCACCGGCCCTGACCTGGAGCCGCAGCAGCCGACCGAGCTGGCCGACGAGCCGCCCGGCCCGCTCGGCGTCCGGCCCGGGGAGCACGTCCGCCGCGTCGATCGCCCACTGGACCAGTTCGGCCGCCACGTCGTACGCCAACCGGTGCTCCGCCAGCTCGGCGGCGCGCAGCGCACAGTCGACGGCCTGCCGGGCACGGGCCTCCTCCCCGGAGCGCGCGGCGTGCCGGGCCAGGCCGGCCCGGTCCTCGGGGCGCAGCCGTTCGAGGGCCGTGGCGAGACGGCCGTGCAGGGCCCGGCGGTCCGCGGACGCGAGCTCGCCGTCCAGGATCTCGCGCAGCAGGGGGTGGGCGAGGCGGACCCGGCCCGGAGCGCTCTCCGCCAGGAGCCCGGCGGCCAGCAGCCCGGCCGCAACGGCGCTCGGAGGTACGGCGCCCGACGGCACGGCGGCCGGCGCGACGGCAGTCGGCAGCACGGCGCCCGCAGGTGTGGAGGGCTCCGACGACGAGTCGAAGGCCGCGGCCGCGACGAGGAGCGCCGTCTCCTCGTCCCCACCGCAGAGCGCCGCGAGGTCCAGCAGCCGCCGTTCGAACGCCGACCTGCGCGCCAGCCTGCGGAGCAGCACCGCCCGCAGCCCCGGGGGCAGATCACCGACCGCGGCGGGCACGCCCGCCTCGCCCCACAGCCGGGCGGCCTGCACCAGGTGGTGCGGGTTGCCGCCGCTCTGCCCGGTCAGGGCCGCGACCACGTCGTCGGCGACGGGGACGCCCGCCACCGCCCGGACCAGCGTGGCGGCCTCCGCCGCGGGCAGCCCCCGCAGGTCGAGCCGGTGGGGGTCGTGCGCGGCCAGCTCGTCGAGCAGCGGGGTCAGCCGTTGCCCACCGTCGTCCGGGCGGAAGGCGGCGACGACGAGCACGGGCACGCCGCGCAGCGAGGCGGCGAGGCCGAGGAGCGCCAGGCTCTGCGAGTCGGCCCGGCCGAGGTCGTCGATCACGACGGCGAGCGGGCCGCGCGCAGCGGCCCTGGTGAGCCGGTCCCGGACATCGGTGTGCAGACGGGCCCGGGCCGCGGTCGCGTCCGCGGTCGCCGCGGCGCCGCCTGCGGGCGGGGCGAGCAGAGTGTCCACCGGGCCCGGGGCGGCCGGTGGGGCGAGCCGTGCGAGTGCGGTGAGGGCCTGGACCCATGCGCCGACGGGTGCCGTCGCGGCTTCGTCGGGGCAACGCCCGGTCACGACCGTCCAGCCGTCCGCGCGGAGCAGCGCGGTGTACCGGTCGAGCAGAGCGGTCTTGCCGACACCGGCGCTCCCGCTCACCAGCACCACTCCCCCGGTACGGGTGGCGGCCCGGGCCACCGCCCGGAGCCCGTCCAACTCGTCCTCCCGGCCGAGGAAGCGGGCCTCCGGGCACGTCCGGCCCTCCCCGTCGGCCCGGTCGGCCCGGTCGGCCCGGTCGGCCCGGTCGGCCGCGGGCGGTGCCCCGTCAGCGGGTGCCCTACCCGCGGGTGCCACGACGGCGGGCGCCGCGGCCGCGAGGACCGCCTCGGCCACGGCCGGTCCGCTACGGGCGTGCTCGGGCACGGCCTGCCGCAGCACGTCGAACCGCCGGTTCAGGATGGCCGGTTCGAGCTCGGCGAGGGCCGGTCCCGGGTCGAGGCCGAGTTCCTCGACGATCGCCGTCCGCGCCCGGCGCAGGGTCAGCAGGGCGTCCGCCTGCCGGCCGGTCGCCCACTGGGCGAGGGCGAGCAGCCGCCACCCCTCCTCCCGGAGCGGGTCCGCGCGCACCAGTTCCTCGGCGGTCGGCACGACCTCCGCCGGCCGCCCGGCCCGCAACCCCGCCGTGACGGCCAGTTCCTGTGCAGCGAGCCGGAGTTCGCCGAGCCGGGCCACCTCCGCGAGGGCCCACTCCTGATCCGCCCACTCCTGGTACGCGGGGCCGCGCCACCAGCCGAGTGCCTCCGTCAGCCGCCGGTGGGCCGCTGCCGGTTCGGTGTCCCGCGCCTCGCGCACCACGGCCTCGAACCGCCACGCGTCGACGGCCTCCGCCGGCAGCCGCACCGCGTAGCCGCGCGGGGCGCTGACCAGCAGTTCGGAGGCCGACCGGGGCGGGCGATCGGGCTCCAGCACCCGGCGCAGGTTGGAGATGTAGGGGTGCAGGGAGGCCAAGGCCTGGCGGGGAGGAGTACTCGGCCACAGCGTGTCGACGATCCGGTCGACGGACACCACCTGGCCCCGGCCGATCAGCAACAGCGCCAGCACGGACCGCTGTTGGGGCCGGCCGAGCGCCAGTCGTTCCCCGCCGACGGCTGCCTCCATCGGTCCCAGCACGTGCACACCAAGCATGACGAATCAACCTACCGAACAGCTGTCTGACGATCGGGGAGGCCGCTCCCGGATCCCCGGCGTGTCGCACCCGGCCGCCCGGATCGCGCCGACACCCCGTGGACGCCCCACGGAGACGGTCACGCCCATCCCCGAAGCCCCGGTTCTCGCTGCACGGACGCCGCCACACCGATCCGGATCCCCCTCGAGGGGCTATGAAACCACGGATCCGGCGTTCCCCCTCAATCCCCGCCACACCCCGACTGACCTGCGCCTCAGCCACCCGAACCGACCGGACGCGAACGGCCCGCCGGAGCCAAGGTCCACCCCCGCACGTGCAGGGGAGGGTGGTGGAGTCCACGCCGACCGGGGACAGCTCCACCTCACCGCGCTTCGCGGATTCCGCGGTCGGACCCTACGTGCCGGCAGTCGCAGCAGCCGGGCCGGCGGCCGGGGGCCGGGCCATCGCCCCCGCCCCCGGGAGGGCGGCCTGCACGCTGACCGGGGCCGGACCGGGCGGGCGCCGCCCCGTAGCCTCCGGCTGTGCTCGGTGCGGCCGAGGCGTCCGCTTCCAAGGCGCGGTGCCCGTCAGTAGAGGCCGAGGTTCTTGGCGATGTCCTCGCGGTGCTGCATGTGCTGATGCCCTTGGTCGCCGAGGGCGGTCAGGAGGCCGGCGACGACGGTTTCGGTGACGGCGAGGGTGGGGGCGAGGCTGTCGTACGGGGAGGGGGAGGTCACCTGCGCGGGGAGGACGACTTCGGCGTGGGCGGCGACGGGTGAGAGCCAGGTGTCGGTGAACAGGATGACGCGGCCGCCGTGTTCCTGGGTGAGCTGAGCCATGGTGACCTTGTCGGGCTCGTAGCGGCGGTGGTCGAAGACGACCAGGACGTCGCGGCGGCCGAGGGCGGCGAGGGCGGCGGTGCGTTCGACGTCCCGGTCGGGCAGGAAGCGGACGTCGTCGCGCAGTTGCATCACGTGCAGGCCGAGGTACTGGGCAATGAGGTGGGTGAAGCGGCCACCAGCGAGGGTGATGCGGCGCTTGGGGTCGGCCAGCAGCTCGACGGCGCGGTCGAGGTCGTGTTGGGGCAACTCGCTCAGAGTGCGGGCGACGGCGGTGGTGAAGGCGGTGGAGGCGCGCTGGAGCAGGCCTCCCCGGCCGTTGGGGTCGTCGGTGTCCGCGGCGTTGTAGAGGGTGAGGGGGGAGGCGTTGCGCTCGTCGAGTTCGGTGCGCAGGGCGGCCTGGAAGTCGGGGAAGCCGCGATAGCCGAGGCGGGTGACCAGACGCAGGACGGTGGGGGCACTGACGGTGGCACGCTCCGCGAGGGTGGCGACGGTCTCGAAGCCGGCAGCGGGCCAGTTGGCGAGCAGGACGCGGGCGACCTTGCGTTCAGCGGGGCTGCATTCGCCGAGCCGGGTGCGGATCTGCTCGGCGATCGGGGCTGCGGCCGGCATGGTGGCTGGTCCTTTCGGGTGGGTCCTGCGGAAACGATAGCGCCCGGGGTCGGCGGTACCCGGCACTCCGGGGTGGGGAGTGCCGGGCGGAGCCGGTCAGTTCGGGGTGATGTCGACCCGCAGGTCGGTCAGGGCGGCGGCCTTCGCGCCGTCGGTGCTGTAGGCGCGGGTGGTGCCGGTCTTGGCGAAGGTGATCTGGAAGCGCGGGGTGTTCTCCCAGGTGGCGGCGGTCGCCGTGCGCTGGGCGGCCGCGGCGGTCAGGGCCTTCGCGGTGGTGGCGAAGGAGTAGGGGGTGCCAGCTGGGTTGGCCTCGGAGTGGAAGACGTCATCGTTGGCCGGCACCGGTGCGGTGCCGGCCGGAGTGAGCGGCCTCTTTCCGGGGGCCGGAGTGGCACGCCAGGTGCGGGGGTCGTACCGGTCACCGTCGGTGAGGTAGCTGTAGCCAACGCCTCGGATGCTCCAGGCCGTCCCTCCGGCCCGGGCACGGGCGTGGCGCAGATCGAGGACGCCGACCCCGTGGCTGCCGAGGATGCGGATCGTCTCCGCGTGGGTTCCGGGGTTCCCGACCTCGATGGCGGTGTCCTCGTCGAGGGCGAACACCCGGTCGTGGTGGGTGTCGGCGGCCAGGCGGACGGCCCGGCCTTCGCGTCCGTAGGTTCCGGTGTGGGTGTCGACGAGGCCGGAGGCCAGCAGGCCGAAGCCGCCGGCGGGCAGGTAGCCGAGGCGGGTGGGGTCCTCGAAGTGACCGGGTGCGCTGCCGTCGCGCAGCGCCTGGTAGCTGTCGCCTCCGGTGACCATGTCGGGTCCGGAGGCGATCTGCGCGCCGGCGCTGGTGCCCGCGACGACGGCTCCGGCTGCGAGCTTGGCCCGGATGGCGGCCAGCACCTTGGAGTCGGTGTGGGCGTCGCCGTGCAGGAGGCTGGTGACGTAGCGGTACTGGTCGCCGCCCCCGAAGAAGAATCCCGTCATTCCGTTGACCTGGGCGACGACGGCGTCGTCGTCGGCCGCGCCGGTGTGTTCGATGTCGACGGGGATCCACTGGGCGTCGGCCGCACCGTACTGCTTGAACAGGTCGGCGTAGTAGAGGCCGTTGCAGCGGGAGTTGGAGCAGGTGTCGGGGTCGCTGGCGTGGGGGTCCTGGCTCTCGGGGACGGAGGCTGCGGTCAGGACGCCGATGCGGGCGGTGGCGGTGCCGCCGGCCTTGGCGATGATCTCGTGGTAGACCCGGGTGTCCTTGAGGCCGCCGCCGACGAGGATCAGCGTTCCTGACTGCCGGTGGGCAGCGGTGGCGGAGGCGCTCGGCGCGGCGGCGGCGAGCAGGCAGGCCGTGGCCAGGACGGTGGTGGCTCTCAGGGCTCTGTTGCCGGACAAGCTGGACTCCTGATGAGACGTGGGAGAGGTGCAGGGGAAGGGGCCGGGTGCGGCTGTCAGGGCTCACCCGGCCCCCGTTCGGGGACCGCTGGACCGCTCGCTGGGGCGCCTGGCGGTGGGTCAGGTGGCGAGGGTGACCAGGGTGGACGCGAGGATGGCGATGCGGCTGGGCACGGTCGAGGTGTCGAGCCACTCCCGGGGTGAGTGGTCGGCGCCGCCGACCGGGCCGAGGCCGTCGAGGGTGGGGACGCCGATGCCGGCGATCAGGTTGGCGTCGCCCACCCCGCCGGTGGACGCGCCGCCGAGGTCCAGGCCGAGCTCGGCGGCGGCGGCCCGGGCGACCTCGTACATGGATCTCGACGTAGGGCCGTACTCCATCGGGAGGCACAGGTCCAGCTGCTCGACGGCGCTGGTGGTGCCGGGGACGACCGGGTGCCGGGCCAGGCTACGGACAGCTTCGGCAGCGCGGCGGATTCCGTCCGCGGTGGTGGCGCGGACCTCGACGCGCAGCTCTGCCTCGGGGCAGACGATGTTGGCGCGGGTTCCGGCCCTGACGACGCCGACGTTGACGGTCACTCCTTCCCAGCGGTCGTTGAGGGCCTGTAGGCCGACGACCAGGTGGGCGGCGGCGAGTGCGGCATTGGCCCCGCGTTCGGGTTCGACACCGGCGTGTGCGGCGCGTCCGGTCACGGTGAGTGCGAAGTCGGCGACGCCCTTGCGTTCGAGGACGAGGTCGCCGTTCTCGCGGGCGCACTCCAGGGCGAGGGCGTAGTCCATGCCGCTGGCGACCGCTTCGGTGACCGGGCGGCTGGCCGGGGATCCGATCTCCTCGTCCGGCGTGGCCAGCAGGACGATCTCGCCGAAGTCCTCCCAGCCCGCGCGGAGGAGCACCTCGAGTGCGGTGATGCCCGCCAGCAGGCCGCCCTTGTCGTCGCTGACCCCGGGACCGTGGGCGAGGGTGCCGTCGATCTTGAAGGGTCGGGCGGCGGCGGTGCCGTCGTCGAAGACGGTGTCCATGTGGCCGGCGAGCAGGATTCGCCGACCGTCGGGGAGGCGTCCGGTGCGGCGGGCGACCACCACGTCGCCGATGTGCGGGTGGGCGGCTCCGGCGCTGACCCTCTGGAGCTCGAAGCCGAGGCCGTCGAGGCGGGCCTGGACCCAGTCGGCGACGCGGTTGACGCCGTCGGGGCTGTAGGAGCCGGAGTCGATGGACACGAGGTCGGCGAGGTCCGTCAGGTACTGGTCCATCAGGGCGTGTGCGAGAGGCAGGAGCCGGGTGGCGGTGAACGGGCCGGCCTGGGCGGGGGCGGTCACAGGACCTTGGAGAGGAACGCCTTGGTGCGTTCCTGGTCGGGGTCGGTGAGGACCTTGCGGGGATCTCCTGCTTCGACCACCACGCCTTCGTCCATGAAGACGGCGGTGTCGGCGACCTCGCGGGCGAAGCCGATCTCGTGGGTGACCACCACCATGGTCATGCCGTCGGCGGCGAGGTCGCGCATGACGTCCAGGACGTCGCCGACCAGCTCGGGGTCGAGGGCGGAGGTCGGCTCGTCGAAGAGCATCAGCTTGGGCTTCATGGCAAGCGCGCGGGCGATGGCGACGCGCTGCTGCTGGCCGCCGGAGAGCTGGGCCGGGTAGTGGCCGGACCGGTCGGCGAGGCCGACGCGCTCCAGGAGCAGCTCCGCCTCCGCCCGGGCGGTGGACGCCGGCACCCGTGCGACTCGTACCGGGGCCTCGATGACGTTCTCCAGCGCGGTCAGGTGAGGGAAGAGATTGAAGCGCTGGAAGACCATGCCGATGTCGCGCCGGCGCTGGGCGACCTCGCTCTCGCGCAGTTCGTGCAGGCGGCTGCCCACCTGCCGGTACCCGACGAGGTCGCCGTCGACGGTGAGGCGGCCGGCGTCGACCTTCTCCAGGTGGTTGATGCAGCGCAGGAAGGTTGACTTGCCGGAGCCGGAGGGGCCCAGCAGGCAGCACACCTGGCCTTGTTCGACGGTCAGGTCGATGCCCTTGAGGACCTCGAGGCGGCCGAAGTGCTTGCGCACGCCCTGGGCGTGCACCATGGGCCGGGACATGCGCGGTCAGCCCTTCCGGTTGCGGGTGGCGGGCAGCACGGTGGTGATGCCGGTGAACAGGCGGCGCAGCGGGGAGACGTGCGCCGAGCGGGTGGTGCCGCGGCCGTAGCGGCGCTCCAGCCAGGCCTGCGGGACGGACAGCACGGTGGTCAGGGCCAGGTACCAGAGGGCGGCGACCACGAGCATCGGGATGACCTGGTAGTTCTGGGCGTAGACGTCCTGGATGTTGGACATCAGGTCGTGGGCGGCGATGACGGAGACGTAGGCGGTGGTCTTGAGCATGTTGATGGTCTCGTTGCCCATCGGCGGGATGATGACCTTCATCGCCTGGGGAAGGACGATGCGACGCATCGTCAGGGCGGGCTTCATGCCGAGGGAGTGGGCGGCTTCGGCCTGTCCGGGGTCGACGGACTGGATGCCGGCCCGGACGATCTCGGACGCGTAGGCGGCTTCGTTGAGGCCGAGGGCCAGCAACGCGGCGATCGAGGGCGTGAGCAGGCTGTTGGTGTCGAACTCGGCGAAGGTGACGGTGGTGAACGGGATGCCGATCATCACGTGCTTGTAGAGGGCGGCGGCGTAGGCCCAGAAGATGATCTGGACCAGCAGTGGGGTGCCCCGGAAGAGCCAGACGAACAGGGTGGACAGGCCGTACAGCACGGGGTTGGCGGACAGGCGCATCACGGCGACCAGGATGCCGAGGGCCAGACCGGTGGCCATGGCGGCGGCGGTCAGCCACAGGGTGGTGACCAGGCCGTCGAAGATCAGGTCGGCGAACAGGTAGTGGCCGACGACGTCCCAGTGCAGGTTGGGGTTCTTGGCGAGCGAGCCGAGCAGCCCGGCCAGCGAGACCAGGGCGATGGCCGCGGCGGCCCAGCGGCCCCAGTGCCGGACGGGGACGGCGATCAGCTGGTCGGCCGAGGTGTCGTACGAGGTGCCGCGGTCGGCGCCTGCTGCAAGCTTCGGGGTGGCGCTCATGGGTCAGTCCACCGCGCCGTTCTTGACGGCCTTGGTGACGGCGATGGAGGAGACGCCGTAGGTGTCGTAGATCTTGGCGAGGGAGCCGTCGTCGATCAGCTGCTGCAGGGCCTTCTGTACGGCGTCGGTCAGCTCGGGCAGGCTCTTGGAGATCGCGATGCCGTTGGGCGAGGCGTTGTAACCGCCGGTGGCGGCCGGGTCGTCGACGAGCTCGAAGGCGGTGCCGTTCTCGGCGGTCTTGGCGGTCCAGCCGGCCGCGGGCTTGGTGAGGACGTCGGCCGCCACTTTGCCGGAGCGCAGCGCGAGTTGGGCGTCGGAGTCCTTGGGGAAGGCCTGGACGTCGATGGCGGGCTTGCCGGCGGCCTTGCACGCGTCCTGGTGCTTGGTCAGGAGCTTCTGCTGGTTGGTGCCGGTCTGGACGGCGGCCTTCCTGCCGCACAGGTCGTCGAGGGTGACGATCGTGTCCGGGTCGCCCTTGGCGACCATGATGCCGGTGCCGGATTCGGAGTAGGTGACGAAGTCGACGACCTGCTCGCGCTCCTTGTTGTCGGTGATGGCGCTGATCGCGGCGTCGTACTTGCCGGCCTGGATCGCGGGGACGATGCCGTCGAACTTCTGTGCCTGGAACTCGAACGTCACGCCGAGCTTGGCGCCGAGGGCTTGACCGAGGTCGTAGTCGAGGCCGGTCATCTCGCTCTTGCCCTCGGCGACGTACATCTCGAACGGGGGGTAGGGGATGTCGGTGGCGACGCGGACCTTGCCGGCCTTCCTCACCGAGGCCGGGAGCGCGTCGTGCAGGGCGGCGTTCCGGGCGATGGTGACGCCGCCGACGGTGACGGACGCACCGGAGGCGCCGGCGGGTGCGGCGGAGTCGCCGGACGATCCGCAGGCGCCGAGCGCGAGCGAGGCGCACACGACGACGGCGGCCAGCAGGGCGGGTCTGCGGGAGTTGAGGGAGTTCACGTCGCAACCTTTCGAGGACCTGGTGCGGCGCCAGTGGGGGCCGCGCCGCTCGCCAGGACGTTACATGCAGAGCAGCATGAAAGCTATATGTAACGAGAGATACAAATCGATAACAGCAGCCACCTGGCGCCAAATTCGCCGATGGACCGCCAGAAGATCAAGCTTTCCCGCGGATCTCGCGTTACATCTTTCCAACTGAAAGGTGCGTATGTATCTTCCGTTTCTACACCCTGCGAGTCATCGTCCTCGCCGGGGTGTCCTTGTGCGGCCCTGCCCCCACGCCGGGCCGTCCTCCTTCGCCGCAGCCCGCCCCCAACGGGCGTGGCCTCCCCCACAGGAGCCCGCATGAGCATCTCCACGCGCACCCTCCGGCGGCACGCCGCCCTGCTCGGCACCGCCCTCCTCGCAGCCTCCCTCGTCGCACCGGCGCACACCGCGCACGCGGCCGGCACCACCTCGGGCACCCTCGTCCTGGCAGGCGGGGCGGTGGCCGCCACCAACAGCGCCGTCTACGGCACCTTCGTCGCCAAGGCCGGCGGTGCGTCGGCCCGGATCGGCATCGTCACCGCCGCCTCCGACGTCCCCGCCAACGACCCCGCCGCGAACGACCCCGCGACCTGCTCCAACTCCGTCTGCAACGGCGCCTACTACGCCGACCTGCTCAAGAACAGCTACGGCGCGGCCGACGCCCAGTGGATCCCCATCGACCTCGACCACCTCGCCAACAGCTCCAGCCAGGCCGTCGTCGACCAGATCAACGGCCTGAGCGGCTTCTTCTTCGGCGGCGGCGACCAGAGCCGCCTGGTCACCACCCTCATGAAGAGCGACAACACCGACACCCCCGCCCTGGCCGCGATCCGTGCCAAGTGGGCGGCCGGCGCGGCCGTCATGGGTACCAGCGCCGGCACCACCATCGCCAACGGCCGCGACATGGTCACCGGCGGGGAGAGCTGGGACGCCGTGCGCTACGGCTCCCACACCACCATCAGCACCAGCTACCCCGACGACCTCACCTACCGCCCCGCCGGAGGCTTCACCTTCTTCACCAGCGGCCTGCTCGACACCCACGTCGCCGCCCGCGGCCGCCAGGGCCGCATGGTCCGCCTCGCCGCCGACACCGGCCACAACCGCGCCTTCGGCATCGACGAGGACACCGCCCTCGTCGTCACCAGCCCCGGCACCGCCGCCGAGACCAGCACCGTGGTCGGCACCAACGGCGTCTCCATCCTCGACCTGCGCACCGCGGTCGTCTCCACTCGCAACGGCTACTGGTCCGCCGACAACGTCAAGTGGTCCTACCTGACCAGCGGTGACACCTACGACCCCGCCAGCTGGACCACCGCCAGCACCAAGCCCGCCTACGCGCCCGCCACCGGCACCGTCGGCACCCGCTGGAGTGATGTGTTCTCCTCCCCCAAGCCGAACACCGCCCACCCGTACCGGATGGTCGAGATGGCCACCGAGCTGGTGAACTCCGGACGCAGCACCACCCAGTACGGCATCAGCTACGAGAGCGGCCCCACGTTCGAGGCCGATCTCACCAAGGGCACCGACACCAAGGCCTGGAAGAGCGGCGCCACCGTGTCGTTCGCCAACCTCACCACCCACCTGTACGTCTACTGACGGCTCGTCCTGCACGTAGCGCTTACCGCGAGACCCTCGAGGCCCACCACCCACGTCCCCGGGCACCGCGGTCCCGACCGCCACGGTCGAACGCGCCTTGGACTCCCCCCTCGGGAGCGCCGCCGGCTCCGACCCGTGCGCACGGCGCGGCGGCGCCGGCGGGAGCCCCTCACCGGCCGAGGACCGGTGTGCTCGGCCGCGGGCCGCCGGGCGGCGGCAGAACCCGGCCGCCGAGCCGCCGCCGGGCGGCGCCGAGGGCCGGGGTCTTTCCACCTCCGTCTCCCACCGTCGCCTCCGGTACCGCCCGGAGCTCGTTGCAGCGTTCTCGCAGCGGTCTTCGGGTGGCACGGCGGGGCGGGCGGGGCCTGCCGAACCGCGGGACGGCCCTGGCGGCCCTGGCGGACGGCGGCCGGTTCATCGTGCTTGCGCCGTGGGGCGTGGTGCCGGCCGGGTTCCGCCCTTTCCCGCACGCTCGGTGATGTTGCGGGCCATGCCCGAGAAGACGAACGTGTGGAACGGCGCGACCGACCACCAGTAGGCGTGCCCGGCGAGTCCGTGCGGATGGAACAGCGCCCGCTGGCGGTAGTGGGCCCCGTGATCGCCGTCCGCCGTCACCGACAGCTCCAGCCAGGCCAGGCCCGGCAGGCGCATCTCGGCCCGCAGGCGCAGCAGGCGACCGGGTTCGATCTCCTCGACGCGCCAGAAGTCGAGGGAGTCGCCGACGCGCAGCCTCGCCGGGTCGCGGCGGCCGCGCCGCAGGCCGACACCGCCGGCCGCGCGGTCGAGCCAGCCGCGCAGGGCCCAGGCGAGGGGGAAGGAGTACCAGCCGTTGTCGCCGCCGATGCCTTCGATCACCTGCCAGACGGCGGCGGGCGGGACGCTGACGGTGAGTTCCTGGACGTCCTGGTAGAGGCTGCCGCCGGCCCAGTCGGGGTCGCTGGGAAGCGGGTCGCTCGGGGCTCCGGGCAGCGAGGCGGACGACCAGCGGGTGGCGACGTCGGCGTCCTTGATCCGGCGCAGGGCCAGTTCGACGGCCCGGTCGAAGCCGGTCAGTCCACCCTCCGGGTCGGGCACCCAGCGGGCGATGTCGTGCTCGCCGCAGACCACCTCGTGGCGCAGCGACTCGACCAGGGGGCGGGCGATGGAGTTCGGCACCGGGGTCACCAGGCCGATCCAGTGGCTGGACAGGTACGGCGTGAGGACGGGGACCGGGACGATGAGGCGCCGGTGCAGGCCGGCGGTGCGGGCGTAGCGCTGCATCATCTGCTCGTAGGTGAGGACGTCGGGGCCGCCGATGTCGAAGCTGCGGTTGATCCCGGGCGGCAGGTGGGCGGCGCCGGCCAGGTAGTGCAGGACGTCGCGGACCGCGATGGGCTGGATCCGGGTGGAGACCCAGCGCGGGGTGACCATCGCGGGCAGGCGTTCGGTGAGGTGGCGCAGCATCTCGAAGGAGGCGCTGCCGGAGCCGATGATGACGGCGGCGCGCAGTTCGGCGGTGGGCACGCCGCTGTCGCGCAGGATGCGGCCGACCTCGGCGCGCGAGCGCAGGTGCGGTGAGAGGCCGTCGGGGGTGTGTGCGGGGACGAGGCCGCCGAGGTAGACGATGCGGCGCACCCCTGCGGCCGCGGCGGCGGCTCCGAAGGTGCGGGCGGCCGCCCGGTCGGTGGCTTCGAAGGCGGGTCCGGTGCCGAGTGAGTGGATCAGGTAGTAGGCGACGTCGATGCCGTCGAAGGCTCCGGCGAGGCTGTCGGGCCGGGTGACGTCGCCGGTGGCGGTCTCCACCGTGGCCCGCCAGGGCTGGTCGCGCAGGCGGCTCGGGTCGCGGACCAGGCAGCGGACGGCGTGGCCGCGCGCGAGGAGTTCGGGGACCAGCCGGCCCCCGATGTAGCCGGTGGCGCCGGTGACCAGGCAGCGCAGCGGCCGGGACGTGGTGAGGTCCATCGCGGTTCCTCCTTCAGGGGCACTGGTTCGTGGCGGGTACCCGGGCGGAGCGAGGCGACGGGCTTCGTCCGGTCCGCCCGGTCGTGCCTGCTCGGCCTCCAGCTAGCGAGGCGCGCGGTGGCCCGGATTCCTCGCGGCATCCTCGAGCAGGTCGACGGCCGCCTGCAGGGTGCGGGGGCAGGACGCGCCCGGGGGTGGTCCCTGGCGGAGCCAGCCGGGCCCGGCCGTCACCACGAGAGAGCTGGCGCGGGAGCCGCGCGGCCCCCAGGTCGCGGCGGCGGCCTGGCGGGCGAGCTCCCGATCTGCGGTGCGGTGGTCCTGGGACCAGATCATCACGACGCCGGGGCCGAGACGGTGGACGGCGTCGAGCAGGGCGCGGGGCGGGACGGCGCCGCCCAGCATGCGGAACGGGACGGCACGTTCGGTCAGCGCCGCCGCCGTGGCCTCCAGCGGAAGGGTGTGCTGCTCGCCCGGCCCCGCGGCCAGCAGCACCGGGTGCACGGACCCGGCCGGGACGGCGGCGATGGCCGCCTCGCGCAGGACGCTGGACACGTGCCAGGACAGCAGGTGCTCGACCTCGACGTACTGCTCGCCGTCCACGGCCCACTTGCGGCCCGCAGCGCGCAGGGCCGGCATCATCACCTCGGTCCAGGCCTCGATGACGCCGAGCGCCGCGACGGCCTCGCGCAGGATCCTGACGGTCTCCGCAGCGTCGAGGCGCACCGCCGCACGGGCCAGCCCTCGGCATTCGGGGCGCACCGTCCCCACTCTCAGGGCCCGGCCGCCGCTGGCGCCGGCGCCAGGGTGATCCACCGCGGGTGCGGGCCCTCGGCCCGACGTGGGGGAGTCGCGGTCTTCCGCGTCACGGCCGGCCAGCGCGGCCCTGGCGGCTTCGGCGGGCGGGACTCCACGGGCGGTGAGGTGGCACATCGTCTCCAGGACGGCGATGTCGCGAGGGCTCCATCGGCGATGGTGGCCCGCTTCGCGGTGGGCAGGGCCGATGCCGTAACGGCGCTCCCAGGAACGCACGGTGGTCGGTGACACGCCGAGCGTCCGCGCGACTGCGCCTGTCGGCAGGCCCGCCTCCTCCGCTGCGTCGGGCACAGCCGAGAGGGCGGGGGTTTCATGGACGGGCGGTGGTGTCACCATCGCGGGTACCTCCTCGGCGCAGTGCCGGATGCAGGCTCGGGTGCCGGTAGCCGGCCTCTCCCACGGTGCATCGTTTCGGGCCCCCGGGCGCACTTGCAGCGTTAATGCAACGCCTTGCGGTTCGGGGCACGAGTCCCGCGCAACCGCCGCCCATGCGCCACGTCAGCCGACCGCACCGCCCGCGGGCACGGTGGTGCACCACCGATGCACATCCCACTCGCCACGCCGGCGGGGGCAACCTGGCAGTCCACTGGCGAGCGGGAGGAACGATGATCATCGAGCCGGTCACGGTGCGGACCACGAGACCCGTGCGCCGCCCCGTGCTGTCGCAGTTCTGGCGCCACCTGCTGTTCGTCCACTGGCCCGTGAACCCGGCGTCCGTCGCACCGCTGCTGCCACCGCGGGTGATGCCCGATGTGTGGAACGGAACCAGCTGGGTCGGTCTCGTGCCGTTCCAGATGGAGCGTCTGGGCCTCGGCCGGGGCCCGGGCCTGCCCTACTTCGGGACGTTCCCCGAGGTGAACGTCAGGCTCTACTCCGTCGACCGGCAGGGACGGCGCGGCGTCGTCTTCCGGTCCTTGGAGTGCCCCCGGCTGGCGGCCGTCCTGGCCGCCCGCGCGACGCTGTCACTGCCGTACCGCTGGTCCTCCACACACCTGAGGGTCGACGGCGACTCCTACGTCATGGCCACCCGGGCACACCGTCCGGCGCCCGCCGGTACCGGTTGTGTGCTGACCGCGCGCACCGGGAGGCAGCTCCTCACCCCCGGCCCGCTGGCCGACTTCCTGACCGCGCGATGGGGCCTGCACACCCAGGTCGGCGGCCGGACCGTCTACCTCCCCACCGACCATCCTCCGTGGCCGCTGTACGAAGCACGCCTCGGGGACCTCTCCGACGGCCTGGTCCGTGCGGCGGGCGTCACGGTACGAGGAGCACCCACCAGCGTGCTCTACTCACCGGGCGTACCCGTGCGCTTCGGCAGGTGGCAGAACGTCGACGGCCCCACCTGATCCGCCGAAGCCCGGTACGAGGCGGCGCCGAGCGACGCAATCCGCGGACACCCTCCGTTCCGAAGCTACAGCGGACCGGCAGCCAGCCGCCCGGCAACGGTGGGAGACGCTCATGATCAGAGTGCAGCGCACGCTGACCCTCGACCGGCCGCGACAGGAGGTGTTGCGCTACCTGGCGGACTTCACCAACACCCGGCAGTGGGACCCGGGAACGGTTCGATGCGAGCGCCTGGACAGCGGTCCGGTCGCCGAGGGCTCGACCTGGCGCAACGTCTCCCGCTTCCGGGGCCGGGAGAGCGAACTGCTGTACCGGCTGGAGCACCTCTCCCCCGACCGCCTGGTGTTCGTCGGTCGCAACCGCACCGTCACGGCGACCGACGACATCACGCTGGCGACGACCGGTACCGGCACGGTCCTCACCTATCGGGCCCAGCTGCAGTTCAACGGCCTCGCCCGGCTCGCCGCACCACTGCTGCGGCGGGAATTCGAGCGCCTGGCCGACGCCGTCGCAGCACGCCTGCCCGTCGTCCTCGCCGGCACGTGACGCCGACGAGCCGAGCAGGCCTGCCGCTGATCGGCGCCGAACGCGTCCGAGCGGCTCGGCGGCCTGGACGCCGGCCTGGACGCCATCGGCGCGGTGGCGTTCGGCCCCTGCAGGCAGCTGGGCCCGGAGACGGCGGAACACCGGACGGCCATCGACACCCTCGTACCCGTGGCGGTGCTCCAGGGCGCGCTCCCCTGCTCGGCCCGGGCCGCTCCGCCGGGGCGATCACCGGCGGCGTCGACCGCCCACTCGTCGGCGCCGCCGCCCACCGGGCGTCCAGAACCACGCTGTCCGCCTGGCTGGACACCGCACGCGCCGAACACGCGGCCCGGGGTGTCAGCGGTGCTCGGGGTTCTCGAAGTCGAAGCGGCAGCCCGCGTCCCACTCCGAACGCTGGTTGCCGTACGCGGGGATGCCGCCGGCGTCCTTGAGCATGCGGGCCAGGTGGAGCTGGTTCCAGGTCATGAAGGTGGTGTTGCGGTTGGTGAAGTCGTTGTCCGGGCCGCCGGAGCCCTCGTCGAGGTAGGACGGGCCGGGGCCGGCCTCGCCGACCCAGCCGGCGTCGGCCTGCGGGGGGATCGTGTAGCCGAGGTGCTGGAGGCTGTAGAGCACGTTCATCGCGCAGTGCTTGGCGCCGTCCTCGTTGCCGGTGATCAGACAGCCGCCGACCCGGCCGTAGTAGGCGTACTGGCCCTCGGAGTTGAGGATCGACGAGCAGGCGTACAGCCGCTCGATGACCTGCTTCATCACGGAGGAGTTGTCCCCCAGCCAGACCGGCCCGGCGAGGGTGAGGATGTCGGCGGACATCACCTTGGAGTAGATGACGGGCCACTCGTCGGTGTCCCAGCCGTGTTCGGTCATGTCGGGCCAGACGCCGGTGGCGATGTCGAGGTCGACGGCCCGGAGGACCTCGACCTCGACGCCCTGGCGTTCGAGGATGCCGGTGCTGACGTCGATCAGGCCCTGGGTGTGGCTGCGTTCCGGGGAGCGCTTGAGGGTGCAGTTGATCACCAGGGCGCGAAGGTCGGCGTACGACGTCGTCGGGTCCGGCACGGGTTCCTCCCAGATGGTCCGGGAGCCGGGCGGGTCGCGGACTCCCCGTACAGCTGACCAGCCCGGCGGCGCGGGCGCGCGCCGGGCTGGTCCGGTCGCCTGACGGTCGACCGGGTCAGGCGGACGGGCCGGCCAGGGTGACGGGCAGGCCGGCCTCGATGCGGCTCAGCAGGCGGCCGCCGTGGACGCCGGGGGCGTCGAAGCCGCGCAGCTCGTCCGGGTCCTCCCCGGTGCCGGTGGTGAGGACCTCGGGTACGAGCACCGTCGCGGCGTCGACCGGCGGCCCGCCGGCGGAGGGGGCGAGGTAGGCGGGCGCGAGCACCGGACCGTGCAGGGTGCCCTCGACCAGGTCGGGGGCGAACTCGGCGGACAGCACGGTGACCCGGGCGTGCAGGTCGCCGTGGAGCATCACGAGCTTGTCGGTCATGTTGCCGACGAAGGCCTCGACGTGGACGTCCCCGCGGACGAGGAGCTTGGCGTCGCCCTCCAGGTAGACGGCGGCGGCCCTGAGGTCCCCGAGGACGATCAGCGCCGGGCAGCCGTCGTCGGTGTTGAGGACGGCACCGGTGACGGCGAGGTCGCCGTCGACGACGTAGCCGGTGCCGTCCGGCTCCGCGGCGTCGAGGTCGAGGTGACCGTCGACCGTAAGATCGCCGGTGTGGACGTCGTACTCCTCCTCGTAGAGGTTCTCGTAGGAGGAGACGGGCAGGCCGCGGCGCTCGAAGAGGGCGACCGCCTCGTCCCAACTGTGGCTCGTGGTGGTGATGTTCATGGGCCGCACTGTGTCATGCGGCACTGTCAGCCAGGACCGCGGGAGTGCCGCCGGCGACCGGCCGGCACGACGCGCGTCCGGCCCTCCGGGTGCCGGTGGAGGAGCCGGCCGCGGCTGGGGTGGCGAGCCGGGAACTCACACCTGTCCCGGGCCGACCCGACCCGTGGCCCCGGCCTCCGAGGGCCGCCAGGGTGAGGGGCGTCAGCCGCCGACCAGCGGGAGGGCGGCGAAGTCGTGGTCCTGCCAGAGCAGTCGGGAGGCCTCCTCCGGGTAGGGGGCGACGGCCGGGTGCGCGTCGAGGAGCTGGACGAGGCGCCGCCCGGGCTCGTGGGCGGGCCAGCCCGGGTCCCCGTCGGTCGCGAAGGCCGTCCAGGCGGTGCGCATCCGTGCGGAGAGCTCCTCCGCCTCCGGCGAGGGGGTGTCGCCGATCAGCAGCGCGGGTTGGCCGCTGCTCAGGTTGCCGAAGACGAGCGGGACGTCGAGGCCGTGGCAGGCGCCGAGGATCCCGCCGAGTCCGGGGGCGGGCCAGGTGAGCTCGTAGAGGAACGTCCGGCCCCCGGCGGCGGCGTGCGCCCGGGCGAGGTGGAGGGTCGGCATGCGGAACAGCCAGTCGGCGTTGACCAGTTCGTAGAGTTCCTCGGGGCCGGCCGCCGGGTGGGCGGCCCGGTGGCGGCGGGCGCCGTCCGGGCCGGGGGCGAGCATCCGCAGGGCGGTCTCGGCCTGTTCCTCGGTGACCTGGCCGAGCACGCCGTCGATCAGGCTGAACAGCCGGTGTTCGTCGCGGGTGTGGCCGACGAGGAGGTCGACGTCCGCGGCGGTGCCGGTGGCGAGCGCCTGCCAGGGGGTGGCGGGCAGGACGTCGCCGTCGACGACGGGGGCGAACGGGATCGGCCGGTGGGTGATCGGGCCCCAGCGGTCCGCCCACCGGCCGATCTTCGCGGAGACGGCGTCGCCCGCGGCGGGCAGCCGGGCCGGGTCGACGGTGGACAGGTCGGCCACCGTGGGCCGCAGTCCCAGTTCGGCGGCGCAGGCGGCGGCGACGTCGGCGGCCAGCTCGGGCGTGAGGAACGTCCCCGGCATGCTCTGCGCGACGGCCCGGCGGAAGAGTCCGGCCGCCCGCGGCATCGCCAGCAGGGCGGCGACCGAGCCGCCGCCCGCCGACTGGCCGGCGACCGTGACCCGCGACGGGTCGCCACCGAAGGCCCGGACGTTGTCGTGGACCCAGCGCAGGGCGGCGAGCTGGTCGAGCAGACCGCGGTTGGCGGGGGCGCCCTCGATCTGCGCGAAGCCCTCCAGGCCCAGCCGGTAGTTGAGCGTGACCACGACGAGGCCGCCCGCAGCCAGCCGGCCGCCGTCGAACTCGGGCAGCGCGGAGGAGCCGATCACGTAGCCGCCGCCGGGGATCCACACCAGCACCGGGAGGCCCGCGCCCGGGCCCGGGTCGGGCGACCAGACGTTGACCGTCAGCCAGTCACCGCCCGCGGCCGGATCGGCGGGGCCGTCCGTGCCGAGCACTCCGGCCTGGGGCGGTGGCGGGCCGTACGCTCCGGCCGCCCGCACACCGGCCCACCCGCGGACGGGCTGCGGTGCGGCGAAGCGCAGCGCCCCGACCGGCGGTTCGGCGAACGGGACGCCGCGGAAGACCGCGAGCCCCGCCTCCCAGGTGCCGCGCAGCGCACCCGCGGTGGTGCGGGCCTCCGGTGCGGGCGTGGACTCGGACGGGCTGGCTGTGGAGGCGGTCACGACGACGTCCCTTCCGGCGGATCCGGCTGGTGCGGCCGATCCGGACCGAGACGCGCCGGTCCGGTCCGGTTCGGTCTGGTTCGGGCAACCGGGTCGGCACCGGACGGCGAAGGGCCCGGCCGCCCGCTCCGCGGATCATCGCACCGGATCGGGGGTCGGGCCACTGGTTTTGGGGACGGCCGCGGGCGGCGGGGCGGGCGGGCTTCGGCGGGCGCCGCGGGTCCGGTCAGGCCGCGGCCGTGGTGGGCGTGCGGCGGGCCAGCGCGTCGGAGGCCTTGGCCGTGGCGTAGAGCGAGACGGCCAGGGCGACGACCAGGGCGGCCCCGCTGGCGAACACCGTGGTGGAGGAGACGGCCTTGGCGCTGCCGGCCTCGGTGCGGGCCGAGCCCGAGATGAAGGGCATGACGGCGAGCACGGCGACGCCGAGCGCGACCTCGCCCCACACGACCAGCGGGAAGTGCCGCAAAGTCAGGTGCAGCAGCGAGCTCTGGTCGTCGGCCCGGCGGGCGTGGACGATCCGCGGCATCAGGCGGAACTGGTTGAAGGCTCCGGCGGCGACGAGGCCGAGGACCAGCAGGACCTTGACGGACAGGGCGATGCCGTAGCCGGTGGTCCACAGCTGGGAGACCGCACCGACGTGCTTCCAGCTCAGCCAGAGGCCCGACACGGTGACCGCGCCGACGCAGACCATGGCGACCAGGCTGAACCGGCGCCACACGTCGGCCCAGAGCAGTCCGGCGCCGTCGCCGAGCCGGCCGCGGGTGCCGGCCAGGGCGACCAGGAGGGCGAGGCCGCCGAGCCAGACCGTGCCGGAGACGATGTGGGTCTGGTCGAAGACGAGGTCCAGCCAGCGGTCGAGGTCGGCGGGCTTGGTGGCCGGCACGGCGCCGATCAGGGTGACGGCGAGCGAGAGCGGCAGCGCGAGGAGGGCGACGGCGTCGACGTGCCGGCGGACGGCCGGGACGAACAGGGACGTCAGGGCGGCGGCCGTCACCACCAGGACCGCGTTCTGCACCAGGTAGACGGTGCCCTGGGCGATCCAGGCGCCCTTGGCGGCGGGGGCCTGCAGGAAGTCCAGGATCCGGTCGGGCGCGAGGGCGTCGCCGAAGGGCGTCCCCTTGCCGGCGCGTGCCACCCGGGCCGCGAGCTGGAAGTACCCGGCGACCAGCAGCACCACGCCCGCCCAGGCGAGGTAGGCCGCGGTTCTTCTTCGCAGCACCACCGTGTCCTCGGGGCTTGTCTGCGGCGCGCGCAGCGCGGGGCGGACGGTGGTGGCGTAGGTGACGGTGGCACCGATGGCCCCGCTGAGGCCGAGGAAGTAGCCGGTCTTGCTGAGGATCCGCCAGGCCTGGGGCATGACGTATCCGGCCGTGGTCGCGGCCAGGGAGGCAGTGTGCATGAGGTAAGGCTAACCTAAATATCCGCCCTCGAGAACACCCCGTCGACCACGGTGAGCAACCACGGCCGCCTCGCGAGCTCCCCGCCACGCCACCCGCGATCCCGACATTTCGGCTGGTGAGACAGCCGGGGCGACTGTGACACCAGCGCGCCGGGCGGGCGTGACGGCGGGGACGGCCCTACCCCATCGCCACGCTCCGTACACGAAACGGCGATGGCACCGGACCGGCCGTCCGGCGCCGCCACCGCTCGCGTCAGGCCTGCGGAGTGCGCCCCGCGCCGGAGGCCGGGCGGCCGGAATAGCGGGCGGTGGCCCCGTCGTTCCCAACAGTCGATCAGAACCACGGCGAACCACGCTCCCTGTCGGCCCCGTGCCGCAGACTGAGGCCGAACACTCGGCAGACCGAAGGATGAGCCCCATGACTGACCGGCCCTTGACCCTGATGGCCGTGCACGCCCACCCCGACGACGAGGCCACCGGCACGGGCGGTGTGCTCGCCCGCTACGCGGCCGAGGGCATCCGCACGGTGCTCGTCACCTGTACCGACGGCGCCTGCGGAGACGGTCCGGGGGGCGTCAAGCCCGGCGAGGCCGGGCACGACCCGGCGGCCGTAGCCGCGATGCGCCGTCAGGAGCTGGAGGCCAGCTGCGAGGTCCTCGAGGTCGGCCACCTCGAACTGCTCGAGTACGGCGACTCCGGGATGATGGGCTGGCCCGCCAACGACGCGCCCGGCTCGTTCTGGACAACGCCGGTGGACGAGGCGGCGGCCCGCCTGGCCGACCTGATGCGGAAGTACCAGCCCGACGTGGTCGTGACGTACGACGAGAACGGCTTCTACGGCCACCCCGACCACATCCAGGCCAACCGCATCACGACGAGGGCGCTGGAGCTGGTCGGCACGGCTCCGAAGGTGTACTGGACGACGGCGCCGCGCTCGATGATGGCGAAGTTCGGGGAGGTCATGCGCGAGCTCGGCGGGGAGTGGGAGGAGCCGGGCAGCGAGGGGTCGGAGCTGCCCGAGATCGGCCTCCCCGACGAGGAGATCACCACCTGGGTGGACGCCACCGGGTTCGGCGGCCAGAAGTACGACGCGCTGGCCGCGCACGCCAGCCAGGGCGAGAACATCTTCTTCCTGAAGATGGGCAAGGAGAAGTTCACCCAGCTGATGGGTGTGGAGACCTTCGTCCGGGTGCACGACACCACCGACGCGGAACTGCCCGAGAACGACCTCTTCGCCGGCCTGCGCTGAACGACCCGCCACCCGGGCCACGGCGCCGCTCTCCGGTCACGGCCAGCCCGTCGGCCTCGCCGTCGCCGTGGCCCGGGCGGCGGCGATCGCGGCACAGGAGCGCCGGACCTCCTCCGCCGCCCAGCCGGCGGGCAACGGCCCCCTGGGCCCGGAGGGCGGCGGCCCGCCGCTGGAGGTCGCGGAGCGCCCCGCCCTGGGCGCTGGACAGACCCATCTCCTGGTAGTCGCCGAGGTCGGTGCCGCCGTCGAGGGCGGTCTGCAGCCAGGGCCCGATGCTCAGCACGCAGTCCGCCACGGGGTCGGCCGACGGGACCGCCCCTGCGGCGGACGGCGACGCCGTGGCGGGCGACACGGTGGCGCGTGCGGCGGTCGGCGGTCCGCCGCACGCCGCGGCCATGGCCAGCCCCACCACCAGCCCCGTCAGGCCCGTCAGGCCTGTCAGGCCTGTCAGCCCCAGGCCCCGCAGGCCGACCAGCCCCGTAGCACCCGGCAGGCCCGTCGGACCCGCGCCCGTCGAGCCCGCCCCGAGCCGTCTCCCCATGCGCGCATTGTGGCGCCCGCCGGCCGGCCGCGCCAGGGAGCCGACCGTGCCCGCCACCCCGCCCACCCGGCCGGCCGACCGGCCGTCACCCCGCCCACCTGCGCCGTTGGCCCGTTAATCGGTGGCCGGGCGTTCTCCCCCGCTCCTAGAGTGTCGGCGGATCAACCACCTTCCAAGGAGCCGGGCATGCGCGTGCACTACCCTCGGACGCCGCACCTGCCCTGGTCCCCGGGGGCGGCGGCGGACGACGTCCGCAGCGGCGACCTCTCCGGGCTGACGGGCGCGGAGGTCGTCGTCACCGAGAAGCTCGACGGCGAGAACACCACGCTCTACCGGGACGGCCTGCACGCCCGTTCGCTGGACTCGGCGCACCACCCCTCCCGTGCCTGGGTGAAGGGCCTGCAGGGCCGGATCGGCGCGCGGATCCCGGCCGGCTGGCGGATCTGCGGGGAGAACCTGTTCGCCCGGCACTCGATCCCGTACACCGACCTGGAGAGCTGGTTCCACGGCTTCTCGGTCTGGACCGACCGGGACGTCTGCCTCGGCTGGGACGACACCGTCCGCTTCCTGCGCCGCCTCGGCGTGCCGGCACCGCGGGTGCTCTGGCGCGGCCGGTACGACGAACGGGCCCTGCGGGCGCTGCGGTTGGACCTCGACCGCCAGGAGGGCTACGTGGTGCGGACCGCCGCGGGCTTCCCCCGGGCGGAGTTCGGTCGGCGGGTCGCCAAGTGGGTGCGGCCGCAGCACGTGCGGACCGACACGCACTGGATGCACACCGCCGTCGTGGAGAACGGGCTGGGCCCGGGCGCCGCCCTCTGGTCGGTGCGCTCCGGGGCGCTGCCGGAACTCCCCGCACTGGCCGCCGCACTGCAGCTACCCGAGGACGGACTGCTCGGGGCGGGACTGCTCGAGGACGGACCACGCGAGGCCGGACTGCCCGCCACCGGCGACCGGTTGGCCGAGGTGTCCGCCCGGCTGGACGAGCTCGGCCGCGGCGGGGACGCGCGACTGGCCGGAGTGCTCGCCACCGCGCTGGGCGCGGCCCGCCGGGAGGGCCTGGCACCCCGGCTGGCCGGTGTGCTCGGCCTGCCGCTGGCCCGACGGGTCGCCGACCTGGTCGGACTGCACCCCGGCCTGCAGCAGCCCTATCCGGACGAGGACCGCCGCACCGGGCTGGTCCGGCTCTCCTGCGCCGCCGACCTCGGCGTCCTGCACGCCGTCGCCGCGACGGCCGCGCCCGGAGCGTCGGAACGCGACCAGGTGGCCTGGTCCGCGCTGCACGCCGAGGACGCCGGGCTGCTCGCCGAGGCGCCGCTGCGCCCGCTGCGGGAGGGCCTGCGCGAGGCGCTCGCGGGCCTCGACCGGGACGCCGCCGACCGCTGCTGGGCGCAGGCCCGCGAGGCGTACGCGCTGGGCCGGATCCACACCGTCGAGGAGGCCGTGGCGGCCGCCTGGCGGTGGCGGGACGGCCGCTTCCCGCGGCTGGTGCACCTCGCCGGCCCGGCGGGCAGCGGCAAGAGCACCTTCGCGGCCGCCCTGCCCGGGGTCGGCGCCCGGATCTCGCTGGACGACCTGCGCGAGGCCCGCGGCTCCCGCGCGGACCAGCGCGACAACGCCGCCGTGCTCCGGGAGGGCCTGGACCGGCTGGACGCCGCCCTCGCCCGGACCGACCCCGCCCATCCGAGCGACCCGGCCGGCCCGCCCGACCCGGCCCGCCCGGCCACCGTCGTCTGGGACGCCACCTCGCTCAACCGGCATCAGCGCGCGGCCGTGCACGCCGTGGCGCAGCGCCGCGACGCCCTGGTCACCCAGGTGGTGCTGCTGGTCGACGAGGCCGAGCTGGCGCGCCGCAACGCCGCCCGGCCGCACCCGGTGCCGCCGGAGGTGCTCGCGGCCCAGCTGCGCCGGTTCAGCCCGCCCTACCCCGGCCAGGCCCACCGCACCTGGTACGTCGGCCCGAGTGGCACCGTGGAGGACACGGCCGGCACCCTCGACGGAGAGGACGACTGATGCGCCCCATCGAACAGGTCTGTCAGCGGGTCCGCTGGGACTCCCGCTTCGACCCCGCACGGTTCTCGGTGGGCGTGCGCCAGCGCGACGACCGCACCGAGCTCGTCCCGCTGGAGGCCTTCGCCGACGCGGGCGACATCCCCTGGCACCGGGTGCGCTTCGTCGAGGCCGACGGCGTCCGGGTCTGGGACCGCGACTCGGGTGTGGACGTCCTGGACAGCACCGCGGCCGGCCGGCGCACCGCACCGCGCCGCCTTCCGGCACCGTTCTTCACCGCCCTCACCCCGTACGACTGGCGGCCGGACGGCGGCTGGCGGCCCGCCGAACCGGCCTCCGGCACCACCCGCGGCGACACCGGCGGCGGCGACACCGGCGACACCACCGGCGCCGCCCCCGTGCGGGTGGTCACCTGGAACACCCTGTGGGACCGCTACGACGCCGACCGGATCGACACCGCCCGGCGACGGCCGCTGCTGCTCGCCGCGCTGGAGGCGGCGGACGCGGACGTCATCGCGCTGCAGGAGGTCGAACCGGCCCTGGTCGCCCTGCTGCTGGACGCCCCCTGGGTACGGGCCGGCTACACCCTCGGCGCCGACCCGCTCGGTCCCGACGTCGACGCGTACGGGCTGCTGCTGCTCAGCCGGCTGCCGGTGCTGGAGGCGGGCCGGCACGTGCTGGGCCCGCACAAGGCCGTCACCGCCGTCACGCTGGGCGCCGCCGTCACGCTGGGCGCCGCCGACGCACCGCTGACCGTCGCCGCCGTCCACCTGACCAGCGACCACACCGCGGGCGGCCCGGCCCGCCGGGAGGCCGAACTGGCCCAACTCGCCGAGGGCCTGGCCGGCGTCCAGGGCGACCTGCTGCTGCTCGGGGACTTCAACGACGGCCGCTCCGGCGCCGAGGGCCCGGCCGCCGCGCTCGGCCTGCGGGACGCCTGGACGCAGGTGCACGGGCCCGCCGACGCGACCGCCACCTTCGACCCGACCGCCAACCCGCTGGCCGCGGTCTCCTCGCTCAGCGGCCGGGCCGCCCGGCTGGACCGCGTCCTGCACCGCACCGAGCGGGCCCGGGTGGCGGCCGCGGCCCTGCTCGGCGACCGGCCGGACGCCTCGGGGCTGTACCCGTCCGACCACTACGGCGTGCTGGTGGACCTCGACCTGGCCGGGACCGGGGCGACCGCGCTGCTCGACGTGGCGCCGACCGCCCGCACCGCCGTCGCCTGGATCCCGCCCGAGGAGCTGTGGCCCCCGATCCAGCGCCTGCGCGGCCGGTACGACCCTCAGCTGCGGCGCTGGCCGCCGCACGTCAACCTGCTGTTCGGCTTCGTCCCGGAGTCCGCCTTCGACCGGGCGCTGCCCCTGCTGGGCGCGGCCGCCGCCGAGCAGGCGCCGTTCACCGCCCGGCTGGACGGCGTGCACACCTTCGGACACCGCGAGGACGCCACCCTGTGGCTGGACCCGGCGGCCTCCTCCCCCGCGCCCTGGGCCGCGCTGCGGCACGCCCTGGAGCGGCGCTTCCCGCGCTGCCGCGGCCGGGCGGAGGGCTTCACCCCGCACCTGACGCTCGGGCGCAGCGCCGATCCGCAGCAGGCCGCCGCCGACTGCGCGGCGCTGCTCGAGGCCGTCACGGCCCGGGTGGGCGAGCTGGTGGTGCTGTCCCGCCGGGGCGGTGAGCCGATGCGTCCGCGCGCGGTGGTCGCGCTGGGCACCGGCGAGGTGCGGTGGCTGGCCGAGCAGCGGACGGCCACCGGGCACGGGGGCTCGGCGCACGAGGTCGCCGGGCACGGAACGGCCGGGGCGGAGCCGGCTCCGCGGCCCGGGGCCCGGCGCCGCGCGGAGGAGGCGGCGGCCCGGGCCGTCGCGGAGCGGATCGCGGCGGCCCTGCCCGAAGGGGTCGTCCACACCGTCGGGTCCCGGCGGATGGGCTGCCAGCTGGACGGCGCCGATCTGGACCTGGTCGCGGTGCTGCCGGGGGCCGCCGATCCGGCCGGGCTGCGTGCCCGGGTAGCGGCGGCGCTGCCCGGCGCCCAGCGGGTCCGCGCGGTGCGCGGGGCCAGGGTGCCGGGGCTGCGGTTCACCGCCGAGGGGCTGGACGTGGACCTCGTCGTGGTCCACTGCGGGTCGCTCGCCCCGGGCGACGCGGTCGGGCGCCGTGCCGAGCTGGGTGCGGAGGCCGCGGTCGCGCTGAGCGCGGTCGGGGACGCCGAGACCGTGCTGGCGGCGGTCGGCGACCGGCACGGGCGGTTCGTCAGGCTGGCCCGGGAGGTCAAGGCCTGGGCCCGGGCGCGCGGTCTGGACTCCGCACCGTTCGGCCAACTGCCCTCACTGGCCTGGACGGTGCTGGCCGCCCGGACGGTCCTGAGTGCCGACGACGTCGCCGAGGAGGACCTGTTCCGGCGATTCGCCGAGACCTGGGCGGCCTGGGACTGGCGGGAGCCGGTGAGCCTGCACGGCACCGTGACGGCCCACCAGGGCGAGCCGGTGGCGGTGTTCACGCCCTCCGCGCCGGTCCGCAGCTGCACCACCCAGGTCGGCCCGGACGCCCGGGAGCTGCTCACCGAGGAGCTCTACCGCGCCTGGGAGCTCGCGACGGAGGCCGACGACCCGTGGCCCGCACTGCTCGCCGTGCCGCCGTTGCACCGGCGGCACGCGGCCTGGGCGGTCGTCACCGTCGAGGCCACGGCGACGGAGGACACCGTCGGCGCGGTGCGCGGGCGGCTCCGGGCCCTGCTGACGGGCCTGGAACGGACCGGGGCCACCGGCCTGCACGCCTGGCCGCGACCGTTCGAGGGCGCCCACGGGGCGACCCGCCTGGCGATCGGCCTCGGCGCCGAGCCGCCGGGCCCCGAGGCCGTCGACCGGATCGCCGCCGCCTGGTGCCGCGGGTTGCCCGGCGTCCGCGTCGAGCGGGTGGACGGCGGCGCGCTGCCGACGCCGGCGTAGCGGGCGCGGCGCGGCACAGGGCGGCGCGGCTCAGGGCGGCACAGCACGGCGGAACCTGTCCATCCGTCAACCTGCCCGCCGGCCCGCCGGCCGCAACACGCCTGCCCTGCCTTGACCTTCACACCGGTGTGAAGGCCGATGATGCTGCCATGACCGCGACCACACCGTTCGACCCGTACGCCCTGCTCGCCCGGAGCCGGCTCGGCATCCTCGCCACCATCAAGGCCGACGGCCGGCCCCAGCTGTCGCCCGTCCTGCCGTACTACGACCCGGAGACCAACGCCATCCTGGTCTCCACCCGGGACGGCCTGGCCAAGACCGCGAACCTGCGCCGGGACCCCAGGGTCAGCCTCGAGGTGACCGGCCCGGACGGCCGCACCTGGGCCACCGCCGAGGGCGTCGCCACCCTCACCGGGCCCGGCACCGACCCCGACAGCCCGGAGGTCGAGGCGCTGGTGGACTACTACCGTCGGGCCGCCGGCGAGCACCCCGACTGGGCGGAGTACCGCGCGGTGATGGTCGCCGACCGCCGCGTCCTGCTGACCATCCCGGTCGACCACGTCTACGGCTCCCGGGTCTGACCCCTCGGTCCCGTACCGGCCGGCCGGGACGCCGCGGCCGGGGACGGGCAACCGCGCCCGTGACGGCCGCGTCAGCGCCGGGTCGCGGTGACCACCGTCGCGTCGAGGTCCTCGTGCCGGATGTCGGCCGCCGCCAGGCCGGCCGCGCGGACGACCGCGAGGGCCGTCGGCGTCTGCCGCTCACTGGTCTCGAACAGCAGCGTCCCGCCCGCCGCGAGCCAGACCGGGGCTTCCGCCACGACCCGGCGCAGCACGTCCAGGCCGTCGGCGCCGCCGTCCAGCGCCGGCCGCGCCTCGTGCAGCCGTGCCTCCGGCGGCAGCAGCGCGATGTCCGCGGTCGGGACGTACGGGACGTTGGCGAGCAGCACGTCCACCCGGCCGCGCAGGGCGTCCGGCAGGGCGGCGAACAGGTCGCCCTCGAAGACCCGCGCCCCGGCGGGCCCGGCCCCGCCGGCGAGGTTGGAACGGGCGCAGCGGACGGCCGCCGGGTCGACGTCGGCCGCGTACAGCTCCACCGGGTGCGGCGCCGCGGCCGCCACCGCGGCCCCGAGGGCTCCGCTGCCGCAGCACAGGTCGACGACCACGGCGCCCGGGCGGGTGAGCCCGGTGGCCGTGGCGGCCAGGAACTCGCTGCGCCGGCGCGGGACGAAGACGCCCGGGTGGACGGCGATCCGCAGGCCGGCGAACTCGGCCCAGCCGACGACGTGTTCCAGCGGACGGCCGGCGGCCCGGGAGCTGACCATCGCGGCCAGTTCGGCCGGGGTCGTGGAGGCGGAGAGGAGGATCCGCGCCTCGTCCTCGGCGAACACGCAGCCCGCGGCGCGCAGCCGGGAGATCACCGAGGAACGGAGGGTGGCGGAGGCGAAGACGGACAAGAGGACCCCTTGGGGGAGATCGGGAGGAGAACGACTCCGTCAGGGCTCCCGCCAGGGTCTGTGCCGCGCCGACGCGTCCGCGCTACGCGCGCGGGGCGCCCGCACGGCCGCGCTCCGGGAGCACCCGCTCGGACATACCGGTAATGGGGCTCACCTCCTTGAGTCGCGGTCGTACTCGGCACCGGCCACCCTACCGCACCACTACCACGGGTGACCGGCCGTTCCCCGGGCCCGCACTGCTCCGTTCCCGGCCCCGGCCGCCCGTTCACGGGACCGGGTCCGCACGCGTTCCACACGCCGATCGCGATGCGCCGCCGCGCGGGGCCGCGCACCCGTGGCGGCCGCCGGCTGCCACGGGTGCGCGCCAGGTCACGAGCAGTCCCAGTGGTGGGCCACCGGACGGTCCGGGCAGGCCCGGCACTCGAAGACGTAGACGCCGCCCGCGTCGCCGATCATCAGTCGGGCCGCCCGGTGGGCTCCACGGCCTCCGGTGGCGTCCTCGCGTTCCTCGCCGGTCTCGCTGTCGCGGTCCTCCAGAGGAAGCCAGGTACGGTACGACTCGCCGTCGTACTCCCCACTACTCACCGTCAGAAGGTGATCCATCGCCTGCCCGCAGCTCGGGCAGTCGGGCCAACAGGGGTCCTGGGTCCAGCTCGGGTACCCGCCGAGCTTGATCCCCGGGGCCTCGGCCAGGTGATAGCCCCACCACAGGCCGGTGCGGGCCTCCAGTTCCTCCATCCGTACCTGCAGTGCCGGGCTCAGCTCCTCCGGAATGTCCCAGCTCGGGTAGTCGACCACCGGCTCGGGGTGCACGACGCACGGTGCCGGGATGCTGTCCCGGGGCGCGGTGCCCACCGTCGACGGCGCGGCGGCCACGACCGGGCCCACCGCTGCGGAACTGCGCCAGATCACCCGGGGCGTGGCCGTCGGGCAGCCGTCGACGATGAACGGGCACCAGAGCACCTGCAGCAGGTCGGCCCCGGCGGGAGAGGCGAGCTGGGGAACGTCCTTCCGGTGGATCTGGATGACGGGGACCATCGGCACCGGCCCCTGTGTCGCGGGTTGCCCCCACTGCTCCGGGTGGCTGGTGCTCGGGCACAGCGGCCACGGCTCGCCGGCCGGCCACAGCAGCGGCCCACCGACCGAACTCTCGGACGGGGACGGCTCGCCGGCCCGCGGGTGGAGACGTACCGCCTCACGGCGCAGCGCCACCAGTTCGGGGAAGAGCTCCTCCACATCCACGGGGCGTGGCGGGGTGGTGCGGGTCATGGTCGTCTCCGTGCGGCAGGGAAGGGGACGGCGTGCTGTATCGGGCGCCGATGGCTCAGGGGAGGTAGGGGGCGACCTGGTCGGCGAACTCCTCGGGGGTGAGGATGCGGATGCCGAGCTCCTCCGCCTTGGCCCGCTTGGAACCGGCCTTCTCGCCTGCCACCAGCAGGGTGGTGCGCTTGGAGACGGACGAGGAGGCCTTGCCGCCGGCGCGTTCGACGAGTTCGTTCATCTCGTTGCGGGACAGCGTGGCGAGCGGGCCGGTCATGCTGCCGGTGACGACCACGGCCTCGCCCGCGAGCGGGCCCGTGCCTGCACCGTCCTCGGCGGCCGGTTCCTCGGCGCCGACGGGGGAGGGCGCCTGCGGAGCGGTGACCTCGGTGCCCACCCCGCGGTCCGCGAGCTTGTCCAACAGATCTGCCAGATCGGCGAGTTCGGCGACGACGACCCGGGCCTTCTCGACCCCGATGCCGTCCACGCCGGCCAGCGCCTCGGCGTCCGCGGCGCGGATCGCGGCCATGCTGCCGAAGTGGGCGGCGATCCGGCGGGACATGGTGCGGCCGGTGCCGCGGATGCCGAGCGCGCAGAACACCCGGTTCAGCGGGCGGCTGCGGGCCGTCTCGATGGCGGCGAGGAGCTTGTCGGCGCTGGTGTCGCCCATCCGCTCCAGGGTCAGCAGCTCGTCCCTGGTGAGGGTGAAGAGATCGGCGAGGTCGGCGACCAGGCCGGCCTCGACCAGCTGGACGGCGCGGGTGCCGCCGAGGCCCTCGATGTCGAGCTGGTCGCGCCCGGCGGCGTAGATCACCGAGGCGACCACCTGGCAGGCCCGGCCGCGCACGCAGCGCCAGCGCTGCTCGGAGGTGTCGATCGCGTCACCGCAGCGCGGGCAGACCTCGGGGAAGACGATCGGCTGCTCGGCGCCGGTGCGCTGGTCGACCAGCGGCGCCTCCACCCGCGGGATGACGTCCCCGGCCCGGTAGACGAACACCTCGTCCCCGATCATCAGACCGCGGCGTTCGATGTCGGCCGGGTTGTGCAGGGTGGCGTAGGTGACGGTGACGCCGTCGATCACCACCGGCTCGAGCACGGCGCGCGGCGCGATGATGCCGGTGCGGCCGACGTTCCACTCCACTCCGAGCAGTCTGGTCACCTTGTGCTGGGCCTGCAGCTTGCGGGCCACCGCCCAGCGCGGGGCCCGGGAGCCGGAGCCGGCCTCCTCCTGGTCGGCCACCGCGTCCGCCTTCACCACCACGCCGTCGATGCCGAAGGGCAGCGCGGCGCGCAGCGCGGCGATCCCGTCGATCCGCTGCTGCGCCTCGGCCAGGGTCGCGCAGCGCAGCGGCGCCGCGTCGGTGGCGGCGGCCGTGTTGGCGCCGAGGACGGCCAGCCGGGCCAACAGCTCGGCGTGGTCGAGGCGTTCGTCGGCCCCGGACAGGCCGAGGGCGTCGTAGGCGAAGAAGGTGAGCTCGACCCGGTAGGGGCGGTCCTTGGCGCGCAGGGTGCCGGCCGCGCCGCTGCGCGGGTGGGCGAAGGGGGTCGCGCCGTGCGCGGTGCGGACGGCGTTGGCCTGCTCGAACTGCTCGTGGGTGAGCAGCACCTCGCCGCGCAGCTCGACGTCCAGCGGCTCGGTGAGCCGCGCCGGCAGGCCGAGCACGGCGTCGGCGGCGGCGGTGATGTCCTCGCCGGCCAGGCCGTCACCGCGGGTGAGCACCTGGGTGAGCCGGCCGGCGCGGTAGCGGGCGGCGACGGCGAGGCCGTCCAGCTTCGGCTCGACGCACCAGGCTGCGACCGGACGGCCGAGCCGGCGCTCCAGCCCTGCCGCCCAGGCCTCCAGCTCCTCGGCCGAGAACACGTTGTCGAGGGAGAGCATCGGGGCGCTGTGCGGGACGTCGCCGACGACCGCGCCGCCGGCGACCTTGCCGGTCGGCGACTCGGCCAGCGCCTCGGCGGGGTGCGCGTCCTCGTAGGCCTCGATCGCCCGCACCAGGGCGTCGTACTCGTCGTCGCCGAGCGGCGTGGAGCCGTCGTCGTAGTACGCGGCGGCGGCGCGCACGGCGGTGGCGACGGCGTCGGCGTAGGCCTGCGGGGAGGCGAGGGCGGCGGGGGAAGCCGTGGTGGCTGCGTCCTTCATACCGACATCATGGCGACCCGCACTGACATTCGGCCTGCGCCCGCCCCGCGGCGGACGGCCGCGTGCCGCGCCCGCGGGTGCCGGCTGCGTCCCAGGTGAACGGGCGTGTCGGCGCGGTTCCGGCGGCGACCGGTGCGCCGGCGGGCGTTCCGGCGCGGCCGGGCACGGTCGTGGTCGCGGTCCTGGTCGTGGTCGAGCGGACGGGGGCGATCGGGGACGGTCCAGGACCGGGGAGCACCGGCCGGAGGCGACGGCGGGGCGCTCAGCGCGACTGCGGGAGGTCCAGCAGGACGGTCTCGAACTCCTGCAGCGAACGCAGGGTCAGCCCGCCGGACGCCATCCCCCGGGCCCGGGTCGCGGCGGCGGCCCCGCGCGAGGCGACCAGGGCGGCCCGGTCGGCGAACAACCCGCCCACCGCGCCGCGTTCGTCCTCGACGCTGATCAGCATCGAGCCGCCGAGGTAGCCGTCGATGCGCTGCAGCGCGGGTAGGCCGTCCTCACGGAAGCGGGCGGCGACCCGCTCGGCGTCGGCCCGGTCGAGGTCGAACCCCACGACGCGGAACCACGACCCCGGCGCGGCCGCGGCCGGCCGGGAGGCCACCACGGCCTCCCACACCTCGGTGGTCGCCGTTGCGGCGAACGGGGCGAGCAGGTCGTCGCGCCGGCCGCGCAGCCGGCGGTCGCTGTCCTGCTCGGCCTGCCGGCTCTCCCACCAGGAGCCCATGGTGACGATGCCGAGCTCCCGGTCGGCGAACAGTCCGTAGCCCCGGTAGCCGGGCTGCGCGGACAGCAGCCCGACCGCCTCGGCGCGCAGCCCGTCGAGGGCCCCGTCGAGGAGGGCGGGATCCCCGGTGAAGTAGCCGGTGCGAACGAACACGGGCGGGCTCCTGACCTCGTTCCGGGCGCCCGGCGGCCGCCGGCGCCGTCCCCGGCACCTCCATCGCACGGCCCGGTGGGGGCCCGGGCAAGGCCACGGGGTCCGTTCGGAGGAGCGGGCCCGCCCCGGCCGGCCCCCGCCGGGCCCGGGGTTCAGTCCTGTTCGGGGCGGGTGCGCCGGGCGTAGGCGCGGGCCGCGCGGGCCCGGTCGCCGCAGCGGGTGGAGCACCAGTGGCGGCGTCCGTGCCGGAGCAGGTAGCGGGTGCAGGGGGTGGAGCCGCAGGCGGTGAGGCGCTCGGCGTCGGGGCCGGTCAGCAGGTCGGCGGCGTCGGCGGCGAGGGCCGCGAGGGCGTGTTCGACGATCGCGGCGGTGGGGTGCGGGGCCGCCCGGTAGGGGCCGGTCTCCTCGTCCCAGCAGAGCAGCCGGGCCGTGGGCAGCCGGGTCAGGGCGTCGTTGACGGCGGACAGGGCGGCGGGGAGCGCGGGCAGTCCGGCGACCCTGGCCGCGAACAGTGCCCTGACCTGCTCGCGCATCGCGCGCACCAGGCCCGCGCACATGTCCTGCAGGCCGGCGTCGGCCGGGGCGAGGGCGTGTTCGAGGAGCCACCGGTTGGTCCCCGCCGGGGTGGCGAGGCGGTCCAGGACGTAGCCGCCGGGCACCGTGACGGAGCTGTTGACCAGGGCGAGGGAGGGGTGCTGCTCCTCCCCCGGCGCGGGTGGCACGGCGGCTTCGTCGGTCTGGGTCTCCCTCATGGATCTCATGGTATCGGTTGCGCCCATCCGTGAGAGCCCGCTACGGTTTCTCACGGATAAACCACTCCCATCCGTGAGGTGTGCTTCGCCATGGCTTCTTCCGACCCGACCGTCGAGCAGTTCCCCGTCCGCCTCTTCGGCGGCCCGACCGCCCTCTTCGAGTACGGCGGCCTGCGCTTCCTCACCGACCCGACCTTCGACGCCCCGGGCGACTACCAGCGCCCGGGCGGCCCGGTCCTGACCAAGACCGCCCCGGCCGCCGGCGGCCCCGCCGACGTCGGCCGCGTCGACGTGGTCCTGCTCTCCCACGACGAGCACGCCGACAACCTCGACCACTCCGGCCGGGCACTGCTCGCCGACGTGCCGCTCACCCTCACCACCCCCGGCGGCGGCCGGCGCCTCGGGGGCACCGCGAGGGGCCTGGCCGACTGGGAGTCGGTCACCCTGGACCGCCCCGGCGGCGGCACCGTCACGGTGACCGCCGCACCCGCCCTGCACGGACCGGGGGCCCGCGAGGACGTCGAGGCCGTCACCGGGCAGGTCGTCGGCTTCGTCCTGACCGGCGAGGGGCTGCCCACCGTCTACGTCAGCGGCGACAACGCCTCGCTCGACGCCGTCCGGGAGATCGCCGAACGGTTCGCCCCCGTGGACACCGCGGTCCTCTTCGCCGGGGCGCCCCGCTTCCCCGTCCTCTTCGACGGCGAGCCCCTCGTCCTGGACAGCAAGCAGGCGGCCGAGGCCGCCCGGATCCTGGGCGCCCGCCGGGTGGTCCCGGTCCACCACGACAGCTGGGCCCACTTCACCGAGGGCCGGGACGACCTGGTGGCCGCGTTCACCGCCGCCGGCCTGGCGGACCGCCTGCACACGGCGTGACCGGCCCCGGCCGGGGGGGCGGGACGGGTTGACGGGCCGGGGGCGGGTGACGGGCCCGTCGGCCCGCCGGGTGCCGCGGCCCGCACCCCGGCCGGGCTCAGGCGGGCAGCGGCGCCCGCGGCCTGGTCCGGTAGGCGCCCGACCCGCCCGGGGGGACGAGGCAGGGCAGCAGCCACTCCCACAGGGCGCCGACCCGGCGGGCGCGCTCCTCGTCGGCGCCGCCGTCGCCGAAGACCACCTCCAGGCCGCAGGCGGCCGCCACCACGAGGGTCTCCGGCCCCAGGACGCCCGGCCGGTCGCGCAGTTCACCGGCGCGGCGCGCCCCGACGAGCAGTTCGCGGACGACGCCGGCCCAGATGCCGTGGAAGCCCGGCACCCCCTCGACCGGGGCGGTGGTGCCGGTGGCGGCGACACCGGAGGCGGTCCCACCGGGGCCGGCCGCACCGACGGCGGCCGCACCCGGGGCCGCCGGGCCGGACTGCCAGCCACCGCCCTCGCGGCCGAGACGGAACGCGGCGCGCACCACCGCGTCCGAGCCCAGGGCGTCGACCAGCCAGTAGCCCGAGTCGATCAGCGTCTGGAGCGGGGAGGCGGTCGCGCGCAGCGCGCGGCAGGCACTGCGCAGGGAGCGCTCGGCCTGCTGGAACACCGCTCTGGCCAACTCGTCCTTGGACGCGAAGTGGAAGTAGAGCGCCCCCTTGGTCACCCCCGCGGCTCCGGCGATCTCGCCGAGCGTCGCACCGGCGTAGCCGTGACGGTCGAACAGTTCCGCCCCCGCCTCCACCAGCCGTCCGCGCGTCCGTTCCGACCTCTCCTGCACCACCCGACCCACAACCCCTCACAGCGACCAGCAGGTTCCGACCTCGCCCGGGCGGGACGCCCGGTGCCGCAACGCCTTCGGCGACGAACTCCGCGGAGCCTCAGCCGACCCGACTGAGCCGGGCGGCGGCCGGCTCCGACCCGGCCGCCGCCTCCGCCCTGGCGGGCGCGGCCGCCTCGCGCTCCGGACGCTCCGGCCCGGTCATCAGGATCGAGCGCTGCAGCCGCCGCAGGCCGATCGACGGCTCCATGCCCAACTCCCGGACCAGGGTGTTGCGCAGGCGCTGGTAGGCCTCCAGCGCCTCGCCGCGCCGGCCGGATCGGTGCAGGGCGATCATGTACTGGCCGTGCAGGCTCTCGTGGGTGCGGTAGCGGTCCACCAGCACAGTCAGTTCGGCGAGCAGCACCCGGTGCCGGCCCAGCCGCAGGTCCGCCTCGATCCGCTGGTCCAGCGCACAGAGCCGGGTCTCCTCCAACCGCTTCGCCTCCACCCCCAGCTGACCGCCGGCCGGGACGTCGGCGAAGGCCGCCCCGCGCCACAGGCCGAGCGCCTCGGCGAGCATCCGGGCGGCCAGCGGGTGGTCCTCGCCGTCCATGGCGCGGTAGCCCATGCCGGCCAGGCGCTCGAACTCCCGGACGTCCGTCATCCCGCCACCGCTGTTGAGCATGTAGCCGCCGGGCGAGGTCACCAGCACGTCCTTGGCGCAGGAGACCCCGGCCGCCGCGCCCACCTGCCCGAGCGCGCGGTCGATCATGTCGCGCAGCTGGAGCACGTACGTCTGGACGGTGGTGCGCGCGCTGCGCGGCGGTCGCCCGGACCACAGCTCGTCGGCCAACGCCCTTGCCGGCACCACCTGGTCGGCCCGCAGGGCCAGCAACCCCAGCACCTGACGCGGCTTCGGTGCCGACGGCACCACCGAGACCCCGCACACCCGGACGTCCAGCGCCCCGAGCACCCGAATTTCCACGATGACCACCCCAATCACACGGAACGCCGCAGGCCTGTCCGCCGCGGCCGGCACCCGGGTCGACACCCCTAGGGCGACTGTCACCAGTCAAAAACAGGACGCGCGGTTTGTCAATACAAAACCGAACGCGCTGTTTGTTTCTGTGGAATGGGTGGCCCGGGGCTGGACGGCCAGTCGGATCGACCGAGCGTCACGGCTGCGGCACCCGGAGCGACCGGCCACGGACGTGCCGAAGGCGGCGCCGGACCCCTCGGGCCCCGCACCGCCACGTCTTCATCCGGTCCGACCGGGCCGGCCCGCGCGGCAGCCCCCGCTCGGCCGCCCCCGCGCGCGCCCGCCGCCCGCTCCCGACCCGGCGCGCCGCCGCGGGCGGGGAGGACGCCCACCGAGGTCAACCAGGCTGCGCCACCATGGACTTCAGCTCACCGGACGCCGACCTCGTCGACGACCGCCCCGACCCCGGAGCGCTCCTCGGCCGGGTCCGCGCCCGGGTCTGCGCCGGCTTCCTCGGCCGCCCGGGCGGCGGCCACCTCCGCGACCACCCGGGCGCCGCGGTCCGGCCCCATCTGCAGCGAGCCGAGCACGCCCGGCACCGCGATGCTCGGCATCAGGTGCTGGAACAGCCCGGCCACCCGCTGCTCCAGGTCCGCCCGCCCGGACAGCTTCTGCGACTGGATCTGCACGCCCGTCCAGGCGGCCGTGACCAGCCAGGCCGTGTCGGCCGGCACGATGTGCGGCAGCAGCTCGCCGCGCTCCCCGGCGGCGGTCAGCAGCGCCTCCAGGCGTCCGATCCACCCGGGGATCGCCCCGCCGCCGAGATCGTCGAAGACGTCCTGGCCGAGCGAGAGCCGGGCCCCCGCGCTGAGCAGCGGGTCACGCGGCATCAGATAGGCCACCACCATCCCGGTGTCCACGAACTCCTGCAGTTTGCAGACCCGTTCGGGCACACCGTCCTGGACGAACTGCTCCTCCACGACACCCTGGGCGAGATCCCGCTTGGAAGCGAAATGGAAGTACACCGCGCCGCGCGTCACCCCGGCCCGCGAGACCACCTCGCCGATGGTGGCGCCCTCGTAGCCGAACTCGTCGAAGACCGACGCCGCCGCCTCGAGGATCAGCCGACGCGTCCGGAGCGCCCGCTCCTGCCGTACCACCCGCAACCACCCCGCCCAGAGCTCCGGAAAACAAAACCAAACACCCCGTATCTTAGCTACCGGTGGCCCGAGAGCGACAAGACGAAGTCCGGGAATCACCCCAAAGGCTCCTTCTCCCCCACCTGCCTCCCCGGTCCTTCCACAGGAGACGCGAAGCCTCCACCGGGCACCCGGAAACGGCAGCCGCACCAGCATCCTTCGCCACCGACAAAACCGAACGATCGGTATTCCAATCTCCCGTTCGGCGACGACAGCCTCGTCCACAACCGAAAGGTTGAATAGCCCGGAGCCCGGGAGTACCGTTGTCCTCAACCAATCGGTTGCGGAAGAACAGAGGTGCGTGGTGGCCGTCGACCAGCTGTCCCGGGCGTTCGTCGCCCTGGCCGATCCGACCAGGCGCGACATCGTCGCCCGGCTCTCGGTCCGGGACGCCACCGTCGGCGAGCTGGCCGAGTCCTACGCGATGTCCATGCAGGCCGTCTCCAAGCACCTCAAGGTGCTCGAGGAGGCCGGACTGGTGAGCCGCAGCCGGGACGCGCAGCGACGGCCGTGCCACCTGGAGCCGCAGGTGTTCGACCTGATGACGAGCTGGATCGAGCGGTACCGCCGCCAGGCGGAGGAGCGCTTCGGCCGCCTGGACGCCGTCCTCGCGGCCATGGCCGACGACGAGACCCCCGGGCCCCGCCCCGACCGGAAGCGACACGCAGAACAGACAGAACGGACAGAACACTCCGAGCACACCGGAGGGAGCGACCGGCCCGCACGGGACGGCCGACCCGCGCAACACGAAGGAGACCCGTCATGACCTCCGCCACCGGCCACGAGACCCGGATCGACGCGGACCCGGCACTGCCGACCATCCGGATCGTCCGCGAGTTCGACGCCCCGCAGGAGAGGGTGTTCCGCGCCTGGATCGAGCCCGAGCTGGTCGCCCGGTGGCTCGGCCCCCAGGACCTCGACATGAAGATCGACACCTGGGAGGGGCGCACCGGCGGCCACTACCGCTACTCCATGCACCGCGAGGGGCAGCAGGTCGCCGCCTTCTACGGCTCCTTCCACGAAGTCCGACCGGCGAGCCGGCTCGTCCAGACCTTCACCTTCGAGGGCGTGCCGGACGGCGTCTCGCTGGACACCGCCGTCTTCGAACCCGTGGGCGAGGGCCGTACCCGCGTCACCGTGCTCTCCGTGGTCGACAGCCTCACCGCCCGCGACGCCATCCTGGCCAGCGGCATGGAGCACGGCGTGGTCGAGGGCTACCGGAAGCTGGACGCCCTGCTCGCCTCCTCCTGACGCCTCACCCCGACGCCTCCTCCTGACACCTCCTCCTGACACCTCACCCCTGACGCCTCCGCAAAGGCCCGATCCGTCCGGGCGGCGGCCCGCATCGCGCACGGCCGCCGCCCACTGCTGACCACGCCGCCCTCCACAGCCAGCCGGCGTCGCCCGCTGTCACGGGCCGGCGACACCGCCCGGCGTCACGGCCCGGCGTCACGGCTGGTCCGGCTCCCCCGCGCCCAGCAGCTCCTGGGCCGCGCGGACGAAAGCCCGGCCGGCGGCGGTGGAGCGGTCACGGTGCCAGAGCAGGCCCCACTCCACCGGCGCCGCACCGGCCAGCGGCCGGTACACCACGTCCGGGCGGGCGTGGTAGCGCCGGGTCTGCGCTCCGACCGGGAACACCCCGAGCCCGGCCCCGACCAGCATCAGCACCTCGTTCAGCGTGCCGCCCACCGGCCCGAGCGCGGACGCCTCCCCGACGGACGGTCGAGGAGCCGGAGCACCGCGCGGGGCAACCGAGCCCGACGGCCCGCCACCCGGCGCAGCGCCCGACGGCCCGCCACCCGATGACGGGCCGCCCGGTGCGCCGCCGCCCAGCACGGACCGGGGCCCCCGGTCCTCCCGGAAGGACTCCGGCAGGTCCGCGGGCAGCCGGACGAACGGCACCCCGAGCAGGTCCTCGGGCGCCACCGAGGCCGCCTCGGCCAATCGGTGCCCCGCCGGAACGGCGAGCATCCGGGGTTCGCTGACCAGCACCGGCCCCATCACCAACTCCGGTGAGAGCAGCGGGAACTCCGCGAACACGAGATCCACCTCACCCGCCCGCAACAGGTCGAGCCGCTGCAGCAGCGGCGCCTCACGCAGCACCACCTCCCACCCCGCCAGCCGCCCTCGGAAGAGCTCGGCGACCCCGAACAGCAGCTGGCCGGCGGCCGGCTCTGCATAGGCCACCCGCAGCTCCCCGGCCTGCCCGTGCGCCGCGTCGGTGGCGCGCTGGACGGCCGCGCCGACCGCCCGCCACGCCGGCCCCAGCTCCTCCGCCAGCTGCCGGCCGATCGCCGTCGGCTCGACCCGGCGGCTCGTCCGGGCGAACAGCGGTGCACCCACCCGGCGTTCGAGCTTCCGCACGGTCTGGCTGACCCGCGCGGTCGAGACGTGCAGCCGCTCGGCCGTCCGCCCGAAGTGCAGCTCCTCCGACAGCACCAGGAAGGTCTCGATCTCGTGCCGCTCCGGCATCCCCGCCCCCGTTCGCCGCGGCACGCACCGCCCGTCGCCCAGCCGCCGGCGTCAGCAGCCGCGCTTCATCGTGAAGCACCGCTCATCGTTCAGTCTCCCTTCACGATCGTTGCACGGACCGCCGTTGATCACCCCACCGCCCCCGGGGGAGAGTGGAGCCGTCCACCGAGGCCCGCCAAGGCCGCTCACCCCCACGGGAGTTCCCATGTTCGTCACCACCGGCCGCGCGCTCACCGCCCCCGCCGCCGACCTCGCCGCCGTCACCGCCGAACTCCGCGACCGCACCGAGATCCTGGACGCGCTGCTCCGCTTCGCCCTCGGTCAGGACCTCAAGGACCGCGACCTCTTCGCCTCCTCCTTCACCACCGACGCCGAACTCGACTTCCGCCCCGCGGCCGCCGCCTGGGGCGCCGAGCCGCCCCTGATGGTCGGCCGGGAGCCGATCGTCGACACGATCCTGAGCATGTTCACCGGACGGGTGAACACCACCCACCAGGTCACCAACCCGCGGATCACCGTGGACGGCGACCGGGCCCGGCTCACCGCCCTCGTCGAAGCACAGCACCTGCTGACCGCCGACCCGGCCACCCACGCACTGCTGAAGAACCGCTACGACGTCGAGCTGCTCCGCGACGGCGACCGCTGGCTGATGCACCGCGTCCGGATCGAGAACGTCTGGCTGACCGGCGAGCCGAAGGCGATCTTCGGCGGCTGAGGCCCGCTGCACCGGTCAGGGCAGCACCGCCACGGCCTCCACCTCCACCAGCTGGTCGTCGTAGCCGAGCACGGTGACGCCCAGCAGCGTGCTGGGGGCGTCGTGCTCGCCCAGGTAGGAGCGGTAGACGTCCCAGACCTTCACCAAGTCGGCCTGGTCGGCCGAAGCGACGTACACCGTCGTCCGGGCGACGTCCGTGAGCCCGGCGCCGGCCTCCTCCAGGACGGCTATCAGGTTGCGCATCACCTGGTGGGCCTGCCCCTCGTAGTCCCCCACCGCCACCGTCCGCCCCTCCTCGTCCAGGGGGCAGGCGCCGGCGAGCCAGAGCGTACGGACCGGGGCGTCGACGACCGCCGCGTAGGCGTAGTCGACGGCGGGGGTGAGGCGCGGGTGACGCATCAGTGTGACGGGGCTGCTCATCTGGACTCCCGAGGTCGCGACCGAACGTTCGCGCCCATCGTTGGCGCCTCCCGAATGACCGTCAATCGATTTACCAGCGGATTTCCCGCCACTGCGGGGCCCGTGCGTCCACGGTTCACCGCTGCGGGTGATGGCGGGTCAACTCGGCGAAGCGGAATCCTGGTCTGGTCCTGGGCGTCGCGCATCCGCCGCCCGATCGGCCGACGAGAGCAGGGAGTCAGCGATGGAACCCCGAGCACCCGAGGAGCCCGGTTCGACCGCGGGGGCACCACGGCCCGACCGCGACCGCGAGGAGCCCGCCGGCGTCGGACGGCGCCGTGTGCTGGGCCTGGCCCTGGGCGCCGGCCTCGTCCCGGCACTGGCGACGGAGGCGGCGGCCCACCCCGGCCGGGCGCCCCGCGTGGAAGCGCCCCGCGACGCCGCCGCGCTGGGCCGCAGGGTCGCCGAGGTGGCCGCCGCCCAGATCGGCGTGCCCTACGCCTGGGGCGGCGGCGACCGCCTGGGCGCGAGCCCCGGCTTCTGCGACGACGAGAACGGCTACCTCGACGGCAAGTGCCTCGGGGAGAGCACGGTCGGCTTCGACTGCAGCGGCCTGTCGCTGTACTGCTGGTTCCGGGCCAGCGACGGCACGGTCGAGCTGGGGCACTACACCGTCGCCCAGTTCCACCGCAGCGCCCCGGTGGAGCGCGCCGACCTCGCCCCGGGGGACCTGCTGTTCTTCTCCCGCCCCGACGCACCGCTGCACCACGTCGGGATCCACGCGGGCGGCGGCGCGATGATCCACGCGGAACGCACCGGGACCCTGATCGCCCGGGTCGAGAACGTCCTCGACGTCCCGCGCTGGGCGGGCGAGTTCGCCGGCGCCCGCCGACCCGGCCCCACCGCCTGACCCGCCCGCCGACCCGGCCCCACCGCCTGACCCGCCCGGCGGCCGGGGTCCGGGCCCCGGCCGCCGGGCGGCGCGGGCAGCCGGCCCTACAGCCCGCTGCCCGCGCCGCCCAGCCCCTCGTGGACGCGGAGCAGCAGGCCGTGCAGCGCCTGCCGCTCCGCCTCGTCCAGCGGCGCCAGCACCTCGCCCTGCACCGCGCGCGCCTCGGCGTCCAGTTCCGCGAGCAGCTCCCGCCCCGCCCCGGTGACGGAGACCGTCACCCGCCGCCGGTCCGTCTGGTCCCGGGCCCGCTCGACGTACCCGGCGGCGGCCAGCTGGTCGGCGACCTTGGCCAGGTCGCTCGGGTCGACGCCCAGCCGCCGGACCAGGTCGCGCTGGGCCTGCGGGCCGAAGTCGGCGAGGGCGGCGAGCACGGCCATGTCCCAGAGCCGCAGCCCGCGTCCGGCGAGCCGCTCGGCCAGGCGGGCCCGCGCGGTGCGCCCGATCCGGGAGAGCAGGTAGCTGTCGAGGTCCAGCAGCATGGGCGGCAGGTCGGGAGCGGGGGGCGGTCCGGGGGCGGCGAGCGGTGCCGGAGCGGGGAGCGGTTCGGGGGTCATGGCGCAAGTCTAGGGTGAGTCCCTATAGTGGGTGACGACCCACTAATCATCCCCTCGGCCCATCGATTCCTGACCCGCCGATCCCCGACCCACCACCACCGAGCCCGGGAGCTTCGACCGTGGACGCCCTGTACCCCCGCCTGCTCGTGACCGGCTTCGCCGAGTGCTTCCGCTTCTACCGCGCCGTCCTGCCACCGCTCACCGGCGCCACCCTGGTCAAGGGCACGCCCGACGGCCCGTACGCCAACTGGGACGTCGACGACCAGGCCGTCCTGGTGCTCTTCGACCGCGCCGCGATGGCCGCCACCCTCGGCACCACCGGCCTGCCCGCCCGGCCCGCCGCCCCCGCCCAGGACGCCGCGATGCTCGCCCTCCGGGTGCCCGACGTGGACGAGGCCTTCACCCTCTGCCTGCGCCACGGCGGCACCCCGGTCGTCGGCCCGACCGACCGCCCCGAGTGGGGTCCGAACCTGCGCAGCGCCCACCTGCGGGACCCGGACGGGCACCTGATCGAGCTGCAGTCGTACTGACGCCGGCGGCGCCCCGGGCGGGTCGGCGCGGCCCGCCCGGGGCACCGGACGGGTCAGCGGTCCCGCGCCACGGTCCGGACGGCGGCGCCGAGCGCGTCGGAACGGGAGTCCGGCGCACAGGCCCGGCCGAGCAGCGGCGCGCGCCCGTCGGCGCCGGGAACGTGCCCGAGGACGGCGGCGCAGTACTGGACGTCCGGTACGGGCAGCGGGCGGTGCACGGTCGAGGCCGCCTGGGCGGCCGGGGCGCCGACGGCGCCGGCGAGGGCGAGACAGCCGGCGAGCGCCGGGGCGGCGAGACTACGCGGCATGCGCATGGGAACCTCCGGGAACGGCCCGGAGCGGTCCGGACCGGGGGACGGCGGGGACGACGGCGGCCGTGGACCCGGCCGCCCGCGCCCATTCGACGGGCGGCCACCGCCCCCGGCCGGTCCGACACACCGCGCACCGCACTAGTCGTACGTATGGCCACCAGTCATGCCCGCCACGGCAGTCATGCCCACCGCTGCCGGGCCACCGCCCGCCGGCGGCTCAGCGGCCCGCACCGGCCGGCCACAGCTCCGCACTGCACGCCGCCACCAGCGCGCCGATCCGGGCCCAAGCCTCCTCCGCCGGCAGCGGGTCGAGCCGCCGCCCGCCCCGCAGCCGCAGGGCGACCCGCCCGTCCGCGGCCTCCCTGGCCCCGACCACCGCCTGGTACGGGGCCAGCCGTGCCGACCGGATCCGCGCACCGAGGGTGCCGTGCTCGGGGCCGGCGACCTCGGCGCGCAGCCCCAGGTCGAGGCAGCGCTGCCGGAGCCGCGCGGCCTGCGGCAGTTCGGCCTCCGAGACCGGCAGCAGCACCACCTGGGTCGGGGCCAGCCAGGCCGGGAAGGCGCCGCCGTACAGCTCGATCAGGTGGGCGACCAGCCGCTCGATGCTGCCGATCACGCTGCGGTGGACCATCACCGGGCGGTGCCTGGCACCGTCCGGGCCGGTGTAGTGCAGGCCGAACCGCTCGGGCTGGTGGAAGTCGACCTGCACGGTGGAGAGGGTCGACTCGCGCCCGGCGCCGTCGGCGATCTGCACGTCGATCTTGGGCCCGTAGAACGCGGCCTCGCCCTCCACCGCCTCGAACGGTACGCCGGAACGCTCCAGGACGCCGGTCAGCAGCGCGGTCGCCCGTTCCCAGAGTGCCCGGTCCGCCACGTACTTGCCGCCCCCGCCGGGCAGGGAGAGCCGGTAGCGGACCGGCCGGACGCCGAGCGCCCGGTGCGCCTCGCGGATCAGCTCCAGCGCCGCTGCGGCCTCGTCGGCGGCCTGCTCCGGGGTGCAGAAGACGTGCGCGTCGTTCAGCCGGATCGCCCGCACCCTGCTCAGCCCGCCCAGCACCCCGGACAGCTCGGCCCGGTACATGTCTCCCAACTCTGCTATCCTCAGCGGGAGTTCACGGTAGCTGTGCGGGCGGGAACGGAAGATCAGCGCGTGGTGCGGGCAGAGGCTCGGCCGCAGCACCACCTGCTCCGACCCCAGCTCCATCGGCGGGAACATGTCCTCCCGGTAGTGCGCCCAGTGGCCGGAGATCTCGTACAACTCGCGTTTCCCGAGCGCCGGCGAGTAGACGTGCCGGTAGCCGGCCCGCCGCTCGCGCCCGCGGATGAACTCCTCCAGGGTGTGCCGGATCGCGGCGCCGTCGGGCAGCCAGTACGGCAGGCCGGACCCCATCAACGGGTCGGTGTCGAACAGGTCGAGCTCGCGGCCGAGCTTGCGGTGGTCGTTCACGGGTGGTCTCCCTCCACTCGGTCGGGGCGGGCGAGTGGGCCGGGAACGGCGAAGCCCCGGGGCACTCGGCCCCGGGGCTTCGGACTAGGTCAGCAGTCAGCGCGCCGGGACTCTCTCCGGCGTCGTCGTGGCGAGTGCAGCGCGCTTCATGCGATCCACGGTAACAGGCCCCGGCCGCAGCGGTGATCCGTTTTCCCCGCAGGCCGCCCGGTCGTCCCGGCTCAGTGCAGCAGCACGCAGCCGCGCGCGCCGAGCGCCTCGCGCAGCTCCGGCGACGGCCGCACGTCGTTCCACCGCAGGTCCAGCTTCTCCAGGGCGGGCAGTTCGGCCAGCCAGTCGGGCAGTCCGGTGATCCGGTTGCCGCGCAGGTCGAGCCGGCGCAGCAGCGGCAGCCCGGCCAGCACCGGCGGGACCTCGGTGAAGGCGTTCTCCCGCAGCTCGAGCTCGCGCAGCTCACCGAGCCCGGCGAAGGTGTCCGGAAGCTCGCTCAACGCGTTGCCGCGCAACCAGAGTTCGCGCAGCGCGGGCAGGCCGCCGAGGCGTGCGGGCAGGGTGGTCAGCCGGTTCTGCTGGGCGCGCAGCTCGACCAGGGAGACCATGTCACCGATGGTGGAGGGGAGTTCGGCCAGCCGGTTCTCCCCCACGTTGAGGTAGCGCAACGCGGTGAGCCGGCCGAGGGCCTCGGGGAGCGCGGTCAGCTCGTTGTCGTGCAGGTAGAGGAAGTCGCGCAGACCGGTGAGCCCGCCCAGTTCGGCGGGCACCGCGGCGAGCCGGTTGTGCCCGAGGTCGAGTGTCCGCAGCCGCTGCAACCTCCCGATCCCGGGCGGAAGTTCGGCCAGGCCGGTGTCGGCGAGGATGAGCACCGTCAGGTCGGTCCGGTCCCACACCCCGGCGGGTACCTCGTCGAGCGGCTGCCGCCAGAGGTTGAGCGTCGTGTCCGTCACGTCGGCCATTCTCCCTCCCGCGATGTGCTCCGCCGACCGGGGCGGGGCGGCACCGGCCCGGAGCCGGCCGCTCGGCGACACCGCCCGGTCAGCGGACGGTCAGCGGACGGCACCCGCCCGGCCCGGTTCGGGGGCGGCCACCGGCACGGCCCGGCGACGGCGGGCCGCGCGGCCTCGGAGCACCACCGCGTGGCCGACGGCGAGACCGAGCAGCAGCGTCACGACGGCCGGCCAGTAGGACCAGGGCTCCAGCGGCAGCGCGGCGGTGTCCGCCCGGGTGCCGATCACCGCCACCGGCAGCAGGCTCACCGCGCCCAGCGGCGCCCACCACGGGTACCGGCCGCGCGGGGCGCGCCGGACGGCGACGCACCAGAGCCCGAACAGCGCGGTCCCGGCGGCCGCGAAGACCAGCCCCGCCTCGTCCTGGGCGACCGCCCGGTGCGGGGAGTCGACGGTCGGGACGCTGGTGGCGCCGGAGGCGAGCTCGGTGACGGTGGACCCGTCGAGCGCGGTGGTCACCCGCACCTCGTCGCCGGTGTGCAGGCCCCGCAGGCCCTCCGGCAGCTCCCCGAGGCGGAGCACCTCGCCCGCGCCGTCCCAGTCCCGGCCCACCGTCACGGCCGTGGTGGCGGAGCCGTCCGCGGCCGGATCGATCGCGCGCACCACCCGTACCTCCACCGCCAGGCAGCGCCCAGCCGCATCGGCGGGGCGCGCCACCGTGCAGCGCGGCGCGGCGTCGTAGCGGTGGGCATCGTCCAGCCCGTGGAGCAGCCGGACGACGCCGAACGGCAGCATCACCAGGGCGCAGACCAGCAGCGCGACGCCCGGCAGCACGCCGCGCAACCGGCGGCGCAGCGGCTCGCGCGGCGGCGGGCCGAGCCGGAACGACGGGTCGACGTGCCGCTCCCAACTCGCCCTGAGCCGGGCGAGGTCGGCGTCGAAGCCGGGCCGCGGGTAGAGGGTGCTCTCCTGGAGGCCCGGCAGGGTCCGGCGGCGGCCGTCCACCAGGGTGATCCGCACCGAGGTCATCCCGCCCCCGCCACCGCTCTGGTGGCGCACCGCTATCCAGCGGACCTCACCCCAGGGGTAGCCGTGCACCCGGCCCAGCCCCCGGTAGATCCTGATGCCGTCCTCCCCGGCCTCCGTCCAGCACCGTTTCAGCAGCAGGACCGACGCCGGGATCACCACCGCGAGCGCGGCGGCCGTCCACCCCAGCCCCTCCGCGCCGTTGCGCATCGTCGCGATCACGGTCTGCACGCCGATCAGACCCGCCGGCAGCCACAACCGGCGCCACGCGAACGTGAGGTCCCCACCCCGGAAGCGAAGTTCATCCACCGCGGCAGCGTACGCCCGCGCCCGTTCCGGCACGAGGGGGTGCCCGGTCCGGCACGAGGGGGTACCCGGACCCGCCCGGCTGGGCGGGCGGTCAGTGCGTGGCGGCCGCCACCACCGCCGCCACGAAGGCGGGCACGGCGGGGTCGGCCGCGCCCTCCCGCCAGGCGAGCACCACGCGGCTCGGCGGGTAGTCGGCCAGCGGCACGTAGGCCACGCCCTCGGTGACGTGGCGGTGGGTCGCTCCGGCCGGCAGGATGCCGACCGCGCCCTGCCAGACGACGGCGTGCAGGCACTCCGCCACCGAGCGCACCACCGGACCGGACGGTTCCCGGTCCGCCGCCGAGCCGGGCCCCGGCAGCGGGCCCGCCGCCGCTCCGAGCCAGTAGCCGCGCCAGTCCGGGTCGGCGGTCTCGGGCAGCCGGATCCAGGGCCGCGCCCGCAGCGAGCCCACCCGCAACTCGGCGTGCTCCGCCAGGGGATCGCCCGCGGGCACGGCGGCGACCAGGGGCTCCTCCCCCAACGGCTGGAGCGAGAGGTCCGCGGTGTCGAACGGGAGCCTGGTCAGGGCGATGTCGACGCGGCCGGCCCGCAGTCCGGCGGTCGGGTCGCTGAGCTCCGACTCGCAGAGCCGCACCTCCGCCTCGGGGTGCGTGCGGCGGAAGTGCTCGGCCGCCCGCGGGCCGAGTTCCAGTCCGGCGCCGGCGACCGTGCCCACCCTGAGCGTGCGCCGCCGGCCGGTCCGGCTCACCCGCTCCCGGGTGCGGTCGGCCGCCGCCAGCAGCTCGCGGGCCTCGGCCAGCAGCACGGCACCGGCCTCGGTGAGGAGCACGCCCTGCGCGGAACGCTCCAGCAGCCGGCAGTCCAGCTCCCGCTCCAGTTCGCGGATGCGCTGGCTGAGCGGCGGCTGGGACATGTGCAGCCGGGCGGCCGCCCGGCCGAAGTGCCGTTCCTCGGCCACGGCGACGAAGTAGCGCAGGCGGCGGAGGTCCATGCCGTACACCGTATCGGAGCCGTCCGACTCGTCACGGAGCGGTCCGGCCCGCATCGGGTCGGCCCGGCCCGCATCGGGTCGGCCCGGCCCGCATCGGGTCGGCCCGGCCGGTATCGGATTGGTCCGGGCGGTATCGGATCGGTCCGGGCGGTATCGAAACGGTCTTGGACGGGGCGCCGGGCCCGCTGCTGAGCTGGTCCCGTACGGCGGGAGCAGGTCCCGCCCGGTTCTCAGAGGTGACCCGCATGGAACCCGTCAGCCACTCGCACGACCACGGCTACCAGGACCCGTCGGACCTCCAGCGGGCCCGCCAGGTCGGCCGGTTGGCCCCTGCGGAGTTCGCCGCCTGGCAGTCCTTCCAGGCCGCCGTCGACCGCACGGACGGTGCCGTGCCGCGCCGGTACCGCGAGCTCGTCGCGATCGCCGTGGCGTTGACCACCCAGTGCTCGTACTGCCTCGACGTCCACACCGGCCAGGCCCTGAGGCACGGCGTCACCGCCGAGGAGCTGGCCGAGGTCGTCTTCGTCGCCGGGGCCGTCCGCGCCGGCGGATCGCTGGCCCACGGACTGCAGGCGATGAAGCTCTACGACCGGCACGCGACCGCCGCCGGGCAGTCGACCGGGTCGGTGCACTGACACCTCCTGCCGCACGCGGCGGCACCGGCGCACGGGGCCGCCGCGGCGGTGCTGCTGGAGGTGTCGCCGCGGTGGTGGTGGTAAGGGTGCCGCCGCGGTGGTGGTGGCAGAGGTGCCCCGGTTGAACCGCAACCACCGCCCCGGCCAACGGCGGTGACGAGTTGTGAATGGATCTGGCGCTTCCTTTCACTGTTCCGATACGTTCTGGATCACTCAGCGGTCAGCAGCCCTCCGGGAGTCGTCATCAGCGCCCAGTCCGCCCCCGCACCCCTCACCCTCCCCGCACTGCTGGACCACCGGGCCGCGCTGCACCCCGACCGGACGGCACTGCTGGTACCGGGCGGTGGCAGTCTGACCTACCGGACGTGGCGCGAGCGGGCGGTGCGGGCCGCCCAGGGGCTGGCCCGGGCCGGGGTCCGCCCCGGCGACCGGGTGGCGCTGCTGTTCACCAACCGGGAGTGGGACGCGTACGCCGTGGCGTTCCTGGCCGCGCACTACGCCGGCGCGGCCGGGCTGGTGATCCGGGAGGACCTGCCGCCCGAGGACGTCGACCGGCTCGTCGAGGCCGCCGGGGCCCGGCTGGCGATCGCCGGAGGCGGGCCGCACACCTCCCTGCCCACCCTCCGCCTGGACGAACTGGACGAACTGGACGGACTGGACGGACTGAATGAACTGGCCGAACTGGGCGAAAGGGCCGGACCGAACGACCCCGGCGCCCTGGACGGCCCCGGCCACCCGGGCGGCCCCGAGGGCCGGGCCGGCGACGCGCCCGCGGCCGAACCCCCGCACCGGGCCGCCCCCGGCGACCTCGCCCAGATCATCGGGACCTCCGGCACCACCGGCGCCCCCAAGGGCGTCCGCGCCGCCCACGCCAGCCTCACCGCCGGGCTGGTCCTCGCCCCCCGCCCCCGCCCGTACGCGCACTCCCGGTACGCCGTGCACGCCTTCCCGATCGGGACCAACGCCGCCCAGGTCGTGCTGGTGAACGCGCTGACCGCGCAGCCCGCCACGATCTGCCTGCCGCGCTTCGACGCGGAGGAGTTCGGGCGGGTGGTGGAGGAGTTCGGCGCGGGCACCGTCTTCCTGGTGCCGTCCATGGCGGTCGAACTGCTCAACTCCGGGGTAGCCGACCGGCGGGACCTCTCCGGCGTCCTGCTGGTCAGCTCCTCGGCCGCCGCGCTCCCGCCCGCCGTCGCCGCCGGGCTCTGCGCCGCCCTCCCGAAGGCGACCGTCGTCAACACCTACACCTCCGCCGAGGCCTCCCCCGCCCAGGTCTCCGCGATCGTCGACCCGGCCCGCCCCGGGTCGGTCGGCCGCCCGACCGACCCGGCCGCCCTGCGGATCCTCGACGAGACCGGACGGCCCGTCGCCCCCGGCGGCACCGGCGAGATCTGGCTGCGCCAGCCGGGCCCGCCGCGCGGGTACGTCGGAGCCGGATCGGCCGACGTGTTCCGGGACGGCTGGGTGCGGATGGGCGACCTCGGCCGGCTCGACGGGGACGGCCACCTCCACCTGGTCGACCGCGAGAGCGACATCGTCAAGTCCGGCGCCCTGAAGGTCTCGACGCTGCGCATCGAGGCCGTGCTGCACGAGCACCCGCGGGTCGCCGACGCCGCCGCGCTCGGACTGCCGCACCCGGTGATGGGTCAGGTGCCGGTCGCCGCGGTGGTCCCCTCACCCGGCGGAATCGACCTCGACGAGCTACGGCTCTTCCTCGGCACCCGGCTGGCCCGGCCCGAACTGCCGGTGCGCGTCCTGCTGACGGACGCCCTGCCCCGCAACCCCAGCGGCAAGGTCGTCAAGCACCGCCTGCGGGCGCGCTTCGAGGAGCCCGCGACCGCCTCGGGCGGCACCGCGCCGGCCACGGCACGGGAGCTCGCGCTGGCGGGCCTGTGGCGCAGCGTGCTGGGGCGGCCGGTCCGGGCCGTGGAGGAGGAGTTCTTCGCCCTCGGCGGGGACTCCTTCCGGGCCGTCCAGCTGGCCGCCGCGATCACCGCCGAGTTCGGGGTCGCGGCGGGGACGGCCCTGGTCTTCGAACGGCCCTCGCTGCGGGCCCAGGCCGCCTGGCTGGAGCAGGCGGCGACGGCCCCCACCCCGCCCGTCACCGCGGCCCCCGCCCCCGCCGCACCCGCCGGCGGTGCTCCGGCCGCGGCCGGCGTGCCGGCCTTCCTGCGGGCGCTGCGCGCCCAGCCGCACGCGCTGCCCCTCACCTCGCAGCAGGAGAACTTCCTGCGCTGGATGGCCGAGGCCCCCGGCCGCCAGGTCGGTTCGGTGGCGGTGATGTTCCGGGTGATGGCGGAGCTGCGGACCGACGCGCTGGCCGAGGCCCTGCACGAGGTGGTCCGCCGCCACCCCGCGCTGCGCACCCGCTTCGTCCCGGTGCCCGGGAGCGGCCCGGACACCCCGCCCGGCCTCCACCGGACGGTGCTGGACGGCGAACCGGCCGCCGACGTGGTGCTGGTGGACGCCCCCGGCCTCGACGACGCCGAGGTGTCGGCCCGGCTGGTCGCCGAACGGGACCGCCCGACGGACCACACGGCCGGGCCGACGACCCGGCTGGCCGTGGTGAGCCGCGGGCCGGAGGACCACGTCGTCCTGCTGGCCGTCCACCACCTCGTCGCCGACGGCTGGTCGCTCGGCGTCCTGCTGCGCGACCTGGGGGTGTGCTACTCGGCACTGCGCAACGGCCGCCCGGCCCCGGCGGCGCGCCCCGGGCCGGCCTACCGCGAGCTGGTGGAGTGGTCGAACGCGCACTGGCCGGCCAACCGGGCGCACTTCGCGGCCACGCTCGCGGGCGCGCCCGCCGCGGTCGACCCCTTCCCGGGGCGGCGGCACACCGAGGTGGTGCTGAGTGCCGCCCGGGCGTTCACCGTGCCGCCCGCCCGGGCGGCGGCCCTGCGGGCCCGGGCGGCGGAGCTGGGGGCCACGCTGTTCCTCGCGGTGGCCGCGGTGTGGAGCGGGCTGCTGGCCGAACGCAGCGGGCAGCGGGACCTCGTCCTGATGACGCCGGTACCGGGCCGGACCAGGCCGGAGGCGGAACGGGCGGTCGGCTGCTTCGTGCAGTCGCTGCTGCTGCGGGTGGACGCCTCCGGCGCGCCCGGGTTCGCCGAGCTGCTCGACCGGGTGCGGGCCGCCGCCACCGCCGCGCTGGACCACCAGCTCTACCCGTTCGCGGAGTTCAGCCCGCTGGTCCCGTTCGCGGCCTGGCTGCGGTACGAGAGCTGGAGCGCCCCGGCGCAGCTGCCCGGGGTGGCCTGCGCCGCGTGGGAGCTGCCGCGCAACGCCACCGTGCCCTACCCGCTCCCCGGTGGCGACCGGCACGTCCCGGAGCTCGCCGTCACCGAGCAGCCGGACGGCGGGCTGCGCTGCTGGCTGCGCTACAACGAGCACGCCTTCCCCGCCGGCGCGGTGGACGCGCTGGCCGCGGACCTCGCCGCCGCACTGGCCGCGGCGGCGGGGGCCTGACCGCCGGGACCGCCCTGCGGCCGAGCGCTGCAGCCGACCGGTGAGCCGCTGAACCGGCCACCTGAGCAGCGGGGGTCCCGCGGTGTGACGGACCGGCCCGCGCACCTGCGGCCCGACCAGTGGCCCACGTCACATCCGCCTCCTGTCAGCAATCGGGGCGCCGTCTCGTCCAAGGGGCACGCGAACGAGACAGGAGCAACGCCATGAAGCACCGCATCGTCGTACTCGGCGCCGGATACGCCGGGGCCTTCGCCGCCGGGAACCTGGCCCGCCGGCTCTCCCCCGCCGACACCGAGGTGACCGTCGTCAACGCCGTGCCCGACTTCGTCGAGCGGATGCGACTCCACCAGCTCGCGGCCGGCCGGGACCTCGCGTTCCGCACGCTCGCCGACGTCTTCGCGGGCACCGGGGTGCGCCTGCGCCTGGCGCTCGTCACCGGCGTCGACCCCGAGCGCAGGACCGTCGCCCTGACCGGCGAGGACGGCGACGGCGAGCTGGAGTACGACACCCTTCTCTACGCGCTCGGCAGCTCCGCGGCCGACCACGGTGTCCCCGGCGTGACCGAGTACGCCTGTGACGTGACCGGCCGGGCCTCGGCGCTGCGTCTGCGCGAGCGCCTGGCCGCCCTCGGTGAGGGCGGCACCGTGCTGGTGGTCGGTGAGGGGCTGACCGGCATCGAGACCGCCACGGAGCTCGCCGAGTCCCGGCCCGACCTCTCCGTCGCGCTCGCCGCCCGCGGCGAGCCGGGCGCCTGGCTCGCCCCGAGGGCCCGCCGTCACCTGCGCCGGGCCTTCGACCGGCTCGGCGTCACCGTCCACGAGCACACCGGCGTCGTGGCCGTCGAGCCGACACGGGTGATCGCCTCCGACGGCAGGTCCGTTCCCGCCGACGTGACCGTGTGGTCGGCCGGGTTCGCCGTTCACCCCGTCGCGGCCGCCGGCGGCCTGGAGGTCGCCGGGACCGGCCAGATCGTCGTCGACCGCACCATGCGCTCGGTCTCGCACCCGGACGTCTACGCCGTCGGTGACTGTGCCTACGCGATCGGCGCGAACGGGCGGCCTCTGCCGATGTCCTGCGCCTCGGCCGGCTTCACCACCATGCAGGCGAGCGCCGCGATCATCGCGCGCCTGACGGGCCGCCGGGTCCCGACCACCGGGCTGAAGTACTACGGGAACCACATCAGCCTCGGGCAGCGGGACGCGATCTTCCAGATGGTGGACGGGGACGTCCGGTCGAGGTCCTGGTACCTGGGCGGCCGGGCCGCCGCCCGGCTCAAGTCGGGCGTGCTCACGGGGGCCGGGTGGGGCATCGTCCACCCGACCTTCGGCATGCCGAAGCGCAAGCTCCGCCTGGCCGCCGAGCCTGGCCGGACCGCTGCGGGGACCGCCGCATAGGCTGCCCCGCATGGACAGCGCAGCCATCGATCGGTTCGAGGCCGGCCGGGGCCGGCTGGCCTCGCTCGCGTACCGCCTGCTCGGCTCGGCCGCCGACGCCGAGGACGCCGTGCAGGACGCGTTCCTCCGCTGGCAGGCCGCGGACCGGGACCGCATCGACGTGCCGGAGGCGTGGTTGACCAAGGTCGTCACCAACCTCTGCCTCGACCGGCTCCGCTCGGCGCAGGCGCGCCACGAGCGAGCGGCCGGAGACTGGCTGCCCGAACCACTCCTCGAGGGCGATCCGATGCTCGGCCCCGCCGATACCTTCGAGCAGCGGGAATCGGTGTCCTTGGCCGTCCTGACCCTCATGGAGCGCCTCTCCCCGGTCGAGCGGGCCGCCTACGTCCTGCGCGGGGCCTTCTCCTACTCCCACGCCGAGATCGCCGGGATCCTCGACATCACCGAGTCCGCGAGCCAGCAGCACGTCCACCGGGCCCGCCGCAGGGTCTCCGCCGAGCGCCGCGGCGGTGGCGAGGTGGACCCCGCGTCCGCGCGCCGGGTCGTCGAGGAGTTCCTCGCCGCCGCGGTGTCGGGGCGCACCGAACGGCTCGTGGCGCTGCTCACCGCCGACGCCACCGCGGTCTCGGACGGCGCCGGACTGGCCAGGCGGCTCCTGCGGTACACGACGCGCGAGCGCATCGCCTCCTTCGTTCGGGCCGGCTTCAAGGCCACGCCGGCGAAGCGGCGGCTGGCCGGCGGCTCGCCCGCGATGCACATCGCGCTGGTCAACGGATCCCCGGCGGTCCTCGCCGTGGTCGACGACCGGGTCGTGGGCGCCGTGGCGTTCGACGTCAGCGGCGGCAAGGTCGCGTCGCTGCGCGGCATCGCCGCCGCGGCTCGGATCGCGCGCCTCGACGAGGCTTGGCGACAGCACGAACACGACGTGCCGGTCATCAGCGCATGGTGACCGGAGCCACCGCAGTCCGGTGAGGTGAGCCGGAGCGGGGGCGGCACTCCTCCGGCCCTGCACGCGGACGGTTCGGCCTCGGCGGCGACGAACCGCCCTGACCGAGCGGGGCCCGTGACGGCGCTCTCGACAGCGCCGCCTCCCCCCGCCCCGGCCCCCGCCCCGGCCAGGTGGAGCGCCCGGTCACACGCCCCGGGGGTCCGGCCTGCGAGGGCCGTCCGGGCCGCCGGGCGCCAGCACCCCCGGAAGCCCCCCGACCGGCGGGGCGGCCGGGGGCTCACCCGCCGAGCCGGTCGGCGGCCTCGTCCTCGCTCAGGGCGTCGATCTCGGCGATCAGCCGCGCCTCGATCCGCGCCGCCAGCGTCGCCGCCGTGCCGCTCTCGAACACCTCGCGGATGGGCACGTCCAGGCCCAGGCCCGCCCGGATCCGCGCGGCGACCCGGGTGACCAGCAGGGAGTCCCCGCCGAGCGCGAAGAAGTCGTCGAGCACCCCCACCCGGGGCAGGCCGAGCACCTCCTGCCAGAGCCCGGTGACGAACTGTTCGGCGTCGGTGCGCGGCGCGAGGTAGCGCGGGCCGCCGTCGGGTTCGGGGTCGGGCAGCGCGGCGAGGTCGGGCTTGCCGTTCGGGGTCAGCGGCAGCCTCCCCATCACCACCACGGTGTCCGGTACGAGGTAGGCCGGCAGCCGCGCCGCCAGGTGCGCGCGCAGTCCGGCGGCGTCGGCCTCGGCGCCCGGGCGGGGGACGGCGTAGGCCAGCAGCCGCCGGCCGCCGCGCAGCGCCACCGCGGCCTGGGCGACGGCCGGGTGGGCGGCCAGGGCGGACTCGATCTCGGCGGGTTCGATCCGGTAGCCGCGCAGCTTGAGCTGGCCGTCGACGCGGCCCAGGTACTCCAGCCGCCCGTCGGTGCGCCAGCGGGCGCGGTCGCCGGTGCGGTACATCCGGCCCCCGGCGAACGGGTCCGGCACGAAGGCGGCGGCGGTCAGGTCGGGCCGGCCGAGGTAGCCCCGGGCCAGGCCGGCACCGCCGACGTATAGCTCGCCCTCGGCGCCGCGCGGCAGCAGCCCGCCCTGCTCGTCCAGCACGTAGAGCCGGACGCCCGGCAGCGGGCGGCCCAGCGGGGGGCGGTGGAGGGCGTCGTCGGCCGTGAGGTCGGTCGCGGTGACGATCACGGTGGCCTCGGTGGGGCCGTAGGTGTTGACCAGCCGCACGGTGTCGCCGTGGCGCGCGTGCCACCGGGCGACGGCGTCGGCGCCGACCTGGGAGCCGCCGAGGATCTGCAGGCGCAGCGCGGCCGGCCAGCGGGTCTGCTCGCCGAGCCCGACGAGCTCCTCCCAGTACGCCGTCGGCAGGTCCAGCACCGTGACGGTGTCGCCGTGCGGGCCGCCCAGCAGGTCGGGCAGGCTGCGGCCGCCGCCGGGGAGCAGGACGACGCACGCGCCGGAGGCGAGCGCCGGCCACAGCTCCTCCACGTGGGTGTCGAAGCCGAGGGAGGCGAACTGGACGATCCGGTCGGCGGGCCCGAGCGCGTACCCGTCGGGGCCGGCCATCCAGGCGACCCGGGCGGAGAGCGCGGGGTGGTCGACGGCGACGGCCTTGGGGGCGCCGGTGGATCCGGAGGTGTAGAGCACGTAGGCCAGGCCGCCGGGGTCGGGGGCGGCCTCGGGCCCGTCCGGTCGGTCGCTCCCGGCCTCCGGATCGGTCCCGTTCTCCGGGCCGGTCCCGCTCTCCGGGCCGGTCCCGCTCTCCGGATCGGTCCCGTTCTCCGCCCCGTCGAGGACCAGCACCGCGTCGGCCTCGCGCAGCATCAGCCGGCGGCGCTCCTCGGGGTGCGCCGGGTCGAGCGGCAGGTACGCGGCGCCGGCCTTCCAGACCGCCGTCAGGGCGACGACCAGGTCGAAGGAGGGCGGGATCGAGACCGCGACCACCCGGCCGGCCACCGGCCCCAGCCGCCGGGCCAGGTCGGTGGAGCGCCGGTCGAGTTCGCGATAGCTCAGGGCCTGGCCGTCGCACTCCAGCGCGGGCGCGTCCGGGCGGGCCGCGGCCTGCTCGGCGAACCGCTCCAGCACCGTCCGCACACCGGCACCCGCCGGCCCCGCCGGCCCCGCCGGATCTTCGGAGCCCGCCGCGTCCGCCGGCCCCTGCCCGAGGGCCAGCAGCTCCGCGCGCTCCTGCGGCCCGACCGCCCAGTCCCCGTCCAGGGCGAGCCCCGGGTCGTCGACCACCCGGGCGAGGAGGTCGCGGCAGCGCCGGCCGAGGGCCTCCACGGTGGCCCGGTCGAGCACCTCGCGGTCGAAGCAGAAGGAGAGCGTCAGCCCGCCGTCGGGGGTGCGCCAACTGTCCAGCAGCAGATCGGTCTTGGCCTGCTCGAAGCCGGAGTCCATGCTCGCCGTGCGGACGCCGGCGGGCAGCGCGGGGGCTCCGGGGCCGGCGGCCAGGTCGTACTGGCTCTGGTGGACGAACACCGCCCGGTAGAGCGGTCCTGCGCCGGCCTCGGCGGGCAGGTCGAGGTGGGCCGCCAGGCGCTCGACGGGCAGGTCCGGGTGGCTCAGGGCGGCGAGCGTGGCCGAGCGGGTGCGGCGCAGTGCGGTGCGGAAGTCGGGCCGCCCGCCGAGCTCGGCCCGGATCACGGCCGTCCGGCTGAAGTAGCCGAGCAGTGCCTCGTGCGCGGCCTCGGTGCGGCCGGCCAGCGGCGTGCCGACCAGGAAGTCGCGGCATCCGGTCCAGCGGGCGAGCACGAACTGGTAGCCGGTGAGCAGCACCATGAACGGGGTGCAGCGCTCCTGCCGGGCCAGCCGGTCCAGCGCGGTCGTCTCCTCGGCGCCGAGGTGGACGGTGGCGAACCCGGCGGGCCGGGTCGGCCGGGCGGGCCTCGGGCGGTCGAGCGGCAGCCGCAGCGCCCCGGTGCCGGCCAGCTTGCCGGCCCAGTGACGGAACGCCTCCTCGCCGGCCCCGGCGGCCGTCCTGGCCTGTTCGGCCCTGGCGAAGTCGCCGTACTGGAAGGGGAGTTCGGGGAGCTCCGCGGGTGCCTCGCCGATCGCCTCGCGGTAGAGGGCGAGCAGTTCGCGCCACATCGTCCGGAACGACCAGCCGTCCGAGACGATGTGGTGGAGGACGACGCAGAGCGCGTGCTCCCGCTCGCCCGCACTGACCAGCGCGGCCCGCAGCGGGGGCCGCACGGCGAGGTCGAAGGGCGCGTTGACGTAGCGGCGGCAGGCGTCGGTGAACGCCGACTCGTCGGCGCCGTCCGGCAGTCGGACCCGGGCCAGCTCGATCCCGGCCGGGGGCTCGACCAGCTGGACGGGCTCGTCGCCGTCCAGTGCGAAGCGGGTGCGCAGCACCTCGTGCCGGACGGTCAGCCGGTGCAGCGCGGTGCGCAGGGCCTCCGGGTCGATCGGGCCGGTCCAGCGCCGGTTGAGGTACATGTTGAACCCGGCGTCCTCCGGGTGGAGTTGCTGGAGGAACCAGAGCCGGCGCTGTTCGGCGGTCAGCGGGTGGGTGGCGGTGGTCACCGGAGGGTCACCTCGGTCTCGGAGCGGTGCGGGCTGGTGGGTGCGGGGGCGGCCCGGCCCTGCAGGGCCTGCAGGCCGACCAGGTCGTCGGGTTCCGCGTCGGGCACGTCGCGGTCGAAGTGGCGCAGCGCGGGGACGGCCAGGCAGGCGAGCACGAGGGCGGCCATGGCGAGACCGAACAGCAGGTAGAGCAGTCCGATCCCGCGGCCCTCGCCGGTGCCGATGAGCCGCCCGACGGTCGGGGCGAGGGCGCCGTCGTGGTCCATCAGCGGTTGGAGCAGCCGGGGGCCGAACGGTGCGACCAGCGCGAACCCGACCGGCAGGGTCGACCAGGCGACCATGGTGTTCACCGCGATCACCCGGCCGTGGAAGCGCAGCGGCACCTTGGTCTGCACGATCGTCGCGTAGACGCCGTTGACCAGGGCCAGCGTGTAGGCCATGCCGAAGGCCCCGAGCGCGACCACCGGCACGGCCGCGCGCAGCCCGGTGACCAGGCAGGCCGCGGCGAGGGCCAGGGTGGCGAGCAGCACCCCGCGCAGCCGCCGGTGGCGCGGCCCGCCCCAGGTGAGCAGGGTGAGCCCGCCGAGGACGGCGCCGAGGCCGGCCGCGGTGGAGACCCAGCCGGCGGCGGCCAGCGGGGCGATGGAGAGCACCAGTGGGGTGGTGAGCAGGAACAGCGGGGAGAGGAAGACGTTCAGCGCCGCGAAGAACAGCAGCATGGCCCGGAAGTGCCGGCTGCCGAGGGCGCGTCGGAAGCCCTCGCGGATCTCGGCGGAGACGCTCTCGCGGCGGCTGGCGCCCATCAGGTCGGGGAAGCGGACGGCCAGGGTGACGCCGAGCGCGGCGGCGTAGCTCGCCACGTCCAGGGTGAGGATGCCGCCCAGCCCGATGGCGGCGAGCAGGCCGACGGCGAACAGCGGGACGAGGAACTGGGCGAGTCCGAAGGCCATCTGGACGAGGCCGTTGGCCCGGCCGAGGTAGCGTTTGGGGACGAGTTGGGGCACCGCCGCGTTCCAGGCGAGCCGTTGGAAGGTGAGCGCGGCGGAGAGCACGCCGACGAGCAGGTAGGCGTGCCAGACCTGCAGCGCCCCGGTGAGGTGGAGGATCAGCAGGACGGCCTGGGTGGCGCCGGCGGCGAGGTCCCCGTACAGCATGACGCGGCGCCGGTCGCCACGGTCGACGACGGCCCCCGCGAGCGGCGCGGCGAGGATGCCGGGGACGAGTCCGCAGGCGGCCAGCAGGCCGAACTGGGCGAGGGAGCCGGTGCGGAGGTAGATCCAGACCGGGAGCGCGAACTCGGTGAGCGCCGATCCGATCATCGACACCTGCTGCCCGGAGGCGACGGTGAGGAAGCGGCGCATGGTCGGGCGCAGCGGGGCCGCCTGCCGCCCGTCGTCCCGTCCGGTGTCCCGGGACGTGCCGGCGAGCCACCAGGTCGCCCCGGCGGTGCGCCGGTGGCGCTCCTCCCGGCCCGCGGCGATCGAGCGGTGCACGCGGGTGAGGATCTCCGCGAGTTCGGCGGCCCGGTACTTGAGGTAGAAGTGGCCGGCCTCGTCGAGGACGACGACGGCGACGGTGTCGGCGAGCCGGTGCCACTCGCGGTAGCGCTCCTGGTAGAACTCGGTCGCCGGGTCGCGCTCGCCGCAGACCGCGATGATCGGGGCCCGCAGCCGGCCGGCGGCTGCGCCGTCCGCGGCGGTACCGGCGCTTTCCCCGTCCGCGGCGCCCGTTGTGCCGCCGTCCGCGGCCGGCCCCGTTCCGCCGCCGCCCTCGAAGAGCCGGGTGAAGTAGCGCTCGGCCTCCTTGGTGCCGGTGCGGCGGTTGCGCACGATCAGCCGCAGCTGCTCGGCGTCGACCTCGTCGGTGTCCAGGCCGGCCGCCGCCAGGGCGTTGATCATGCCCTGGTCGCTGCGCAGCCGGTCGACGAGGTCCGCCCACCGCTCGCCGACGGCGGCACCGCGCCCCCGCGGGCGGGCGAACGGGAAGATGCCGCCCAGGTGGACGGCCTCGATCTCCCGGCCCGCCGCCTCGACCAGCCGGGCGATCTCCACCGCGAGGCGCACGCCCACCCCGCAGTGCCCGTAGAGCACGATCGGGCCGGGGACGTTGTCGACGATCTCGCGGGCGCAGGTCGCGGCGACCTCGTCGATGTCCATCGGGTCCTCGCCGAGTTCGTGCCCCGGGACGGCGACGGAGTAGAGCGCCCAGTCCGGCGGCAGCGCGTCGGCGAGCGGCTTGTAGATCAGGGCGCTGCCGCCCCCGTACGGGGTGCAGACCAGGCTGGCGGTGGTGCGCACGCGCGGCGGGGTGAGCCGGTGGAGCAGGCCGCCGGGGCCGCGTTCGGCGGCCGGGTCGGTGACCAGGGCGGCGAGCCGGCGGACGGTGGAGTGCGTGAACAGGTCCATCACCCCGACCGGCACCGGCAGGCCGGGGAAGGCCCGGCGCAGCCGGGCGACGACCTGGGTGGCGAGCAGGGAGTGGCCGCCGAGGTCGAAGAAGTCGTCCAGCGCGCCGACTCGTTCGACGCCCAGCACCTCGGCCCAGATCCCGGCGATCAGCGTCTCGGCGCCGTCCTCCGGCTCGACGTGGCCGCTGGGCGCCGGGTCGCCGGGCTCGGGCAGCGACCGGCGGTCGACCTTGCCGTGCGCCAGCAGGGGAAGCCGGTCGAGCACCACGTAGCGGGCCGGGACCATGTGGTCGGGCAGGACGGCGCCGAGCGCCGCGCGCAGCTCGGCGGCGGTCGGCGCGGGCCCGGGGCCGGGGTGCTCCAGGTAGCCGACCAGGTTCTGCCGCACGCCCTCGCCGTGGAGGGTGACCAGCGCCTGGGTGACGCCGGGCAGGGCGGTCAGCGCGGCCTCGACCTCCCCGGGCTCGACCCGGTGGCCGCGGACCTTGATCTGGTCGTCCGCGCGCCCCAGGTACTCCAGCGCGCCGTCCGGCCGCCAGCGGGCGAGGTCTCCGGTGCGGTACATCCGGCCGCCGGTGAGCGGATCCTCGACGAAGCGCTCGGCGGTCAGGTCGGGGCGGCCCAGGTAGCCACGGGCCAGTCGGTCCCCGCCGACGTACAGCTCGCCGGTCACTCCGGGTGGTACCGGCCGGCGGGCCGCGTCCAGCACGTAGCAGCGTGCCCCGGCCAGCGGTGTGCCGATCGGGGTGTTGCCGGGGCCGGCCTCGCCCGGCAGCACCTCGTGGACGGTGACCCCGACGGTGGCCTCGGTGGGCCCGTAGTGGTTGAACACCGCGCACCGGCCGCGGCCGGCCAGGTCCGCCGCCCAGGTCCGGGACGAGGCCTCCCCGCCGAGCACCAGGGCCCGGCGCGGGAGCAGCCGCTCGGGGGCCGTGTCGGCCATCAGCGCGGCCAGGTGGGAGGGCGTCATCTTGAGGTAGTCGATGCCCTCGCGCTCGATGTGCTCGGCGAGTTCGGCCCCGGCCACGCGGCGCGGCAGCAGGTGCACCCGGCCTCCGGTGGTCAGCGCCAGGTAGAGCATGGTGAGGCTGAAGTCGAACGCCAGGGACTGCGGCAGGCCGTAGCTCGCACCGGGCTCGATCCGCAGCCGTTCCCGGACGCCGGCGAGGTAGTTGAGGATCTGGCGGTGCTGCACCGCGACGCCCTTGGGCTGCCCGGTGGAGCCGGAGGTGTAGATCAGGTAGGCGAGGTCGTCCGGTTCGGAGGTCTCCTCCAACGGGCCCTCTCCGTCGGCGGGTTCGGCCCCGTCGGGTTCGGCCCCGACGGGTCCGGCCGCGGCGGGCTCCTCCGCGAGCTCGTCGAGGAGCAGGTCCGCGCCCTGGTGGTCGGCCAGCAGCGGCCGCAGCCGCGAGTCCGTCACCAGGACCCGGACGCCGGCGTCCGCGACCAGCTGGGCGAGCCTCGCGGGCGGCTGCTCCGGGTCCAGCGGGAGGTAGCAGCCGCCGGCCTTCAGCACGCCGACCAGGGCGACGGCGAGCTCCGGGGACTGTTCCAGGCAGATCGCGACGCGGTCGTCCGGGCCGACGCCCAGCGCACGCAGCCTGCGGGCCAGCACGGCGGCCCTGGCGTCGAGTTCGCGGTGGCTCACGGTCCGGCCGGCGCACACCAGGGCCGGCCGGTCACCCGCCTCGCGGGCGGCCGCGGCGAGTAGCGCCGTCAGCGTCCCGGGGCCGCCGGACGGCAGCTCGGGGCCCGCCGCCCAGCGTTCGAGCACGTCGTGGCGTTCCGTCGCGGTGAGCACCGGCAGTTCGTCGACGGGCTGCGCCGGGTCGGCGGTGGCGGCCGCCATCAGCACCTCGAAGCGCTCGGCGAGCCGCCGGACGGTGTCGGCCTCGAAGAGGTCGGTGCGGTAGGTGATCAGCCCGTAGAGCCCGCCGTCGCGCTTCTCCCGCAGGTAGAAGGCGAGGTCGGCGTGGGTGGTGGTGGCCCGGTAGCCGAAGCCCTCGGTGGCGGGCGCGGCGGTGCGCTCCCCGTAGTTCTGGAAGGCGAAGGTGGTCTGGAAGACGGCCGCGCGGCTGACGTCCCGCTCGACGTCCAGGTCCGCGACCATCTGCTCGAACGGCACCTCCTGGTGGGTGTACGCGTCGAGCGTGGTCTCCCGCACCCGGGCGAGCAGCTCGGCGAAGGACCGCCCGGGCTCCAGTCTGGCCCGGATCGGCAGCATGTTCACGAACGCGCCGACCACGCCCTCCAGTTCGCGGTGCAGCCGGCCGGCCACCGCGGAGCCGACGGCGAAGTCCCGCTGCCCGGCGTGCCTCCCCAGCAGCACCTGGAGCCCGGCCATCAGCACCATGTACGTCGAGGCGCCGTGCGCGCGGGCGCACTCGGCGACGGCCCGCACCAGCTCCGGGCCCCAGTGCAGCTCCAGGGCGGCGCCCTCGAAGGTGAGCAGCGCGGGCCGCGGCCGGTCGGTGGGCAGCTCCAGTGCCGGGACGCCGGCGAGTTCGGCCCGCCAGTGCTCCCGGGAGGCGGCGAGGGCGCCGCCCGCCAGGCGCTCGCGCTGCCAGCAGGCGTAGTCGCCGAACTGGACGGGCAGGTCCGCCAGCCCGGCCGGGGTGCCGTCGGCGTGCTGGGCGTAGAGCGCGTCCAGTTCGCGGTTCAGGATGTCGATGGACCAGCCGTCGCAGACGATGTGGTGCATGGCCAGCGCGAGGACGTGGTCCTCGGCGCCGAGCCGGATCAGCCGGGCCCGGAGGAGGGGTCCGGCCGCCAGGTCGAAGGGCCGGGCGACCAGCGCGCCGACCTCCTCGGCGGCTCTTCGCTCCGGGTCCGGGTCGGCGGAGACGTCCACCGGCTCGGCGGGGAACGGGCCCGGCGGGGCGATCACGACCTCGGCGGTGCCGTGGTCGGTGGTGGGGAAGGACATCCGCAGCCCCTCGTGGCGGTTCACCAGGTCGGTGAGCGCCCGGTCCAGGGCCTGCCGGTCGAGCGGGCCGCGTAACCGGCGGGCCGGGGCCAGTGCGTAGGCCGTGCCGCCCGGGCTGAACTGGTCCATGAACCAGAGCCGCTCCTGCCCGCTGGACAGCGGCGGCGGGCTGCCCGCCGGGCGGGGTCCGACCGTCCGGCTCGGCGCCGCGGCGCCCCGCAGGCGCTGGGCGAGCAGGGCGCGCTTGGTGGCGGACCAGTCGGCGGGCAGGTCCTGGGTGTCGGTCATCGGCGGTCCATTCGGGCGAGGCGGGGCGGGGTGCTGGTGACGAGCGGGTGCTGGTGACGGGTGCCGAGCCGACGGGGACGCCGCTCGGGGGTGCGGGGCCGGTGACGGGAGCGGGGGCGATCGGACGGGCCGGCGGCCGGGAGGTCGGACGCACCCGGAGTGCGTCCGGGGCCCGGCCGCGCTCGCCGGGCCCGTCTCAGCGGCGCTCGCGGACGGCCGCCGCGATGCCGGCCGGTGTGGAGACGTCGAAGAACAGGTCGAAGTCGAGCTCCACCCCGAGCGCGGCGCGGATCCGCGCGGTGATCTGGATGATCGTCAGGGAGTGCCCGCCGAGCTCGAAGATGTCGTCGTCCGGGCCCAGTTCGGGCAGGGCGAGCACCTCCCGCCAGATCGCCAGGACGGTGGCGGCGACCTCGTCGGGCTGCTCGGCCGCGGCACCGGGGCGTGCCGGGGCCGCTGTGGCAGGCGTGGCAGGCGCTGCAGGCGGGGAGGCCGTGGCGGAGGCCACCGCGTCCGGCCGCGGCGGGGCGGGCAGCGCCCGGCGGTCCAGCTTGCCGTTCGGGGTGAGCGGCAGGCGGTCGAGGCGCAGGTACCGCCGCGGCACCATCACCGCGGGGAGGGTGCGCCGCAGGTGCTCCCGCAGCTCCGCGTCGGTGACCGGCTCGGCGTCGGTGACCGACTCCGCGTCGGGCACCGGCTCCGCACCGCCGGCCGGCCCCGCGCCGGGAGACGGGACGACGTACCCGACGAGTTCGGGCTCGCCCGGGGTCTCCTCGTGCACGGCGACGGCCGCCTCGGCGACGGCCGGGTGCGCCAGCAGGACGGCCTCGACCTCGCCGGGTTCGATCCGGTGGCCCCTGATCTTCACCTGGGCGTCGATCCGCCCGTGGAAGGTCAGTTCACCGTCCTCCGTCCAGGCGGCGAGGTCACCGGTGCGGTACATCCGGCCGCCGGCGAACGGGTCCTCGACGAAGCGTTCGGCGGTCAGCTCGGGGCGGCCACGGTAGCCCTGCGCGACGCCTTCGCCGCCGAGGTGGAGCTCGCCCGGCACCCCGACCGGCAGCGGGCGGCCGTCCGGGTCCAGCACGTAGGCAAGGGTGTTGGCGATCGGCCGGCCGATCGGCACGGTGTCCGGGGCGGTCGGGATCGGCCGCCAGGTCGACCAGACGGTCGTCTCCGTGGGCCCGTAGACGTTGGTCAACTCGTCGACTCTGGACCGTAGTTCACGGGCCAGCGGCAGAGGGAGCGGCTCGCCGCCGACCAGCGCCGTCAGCCCGGGCGGCAGCGGCCCGGCGGCGAGCAGCACCCGCCAGCCGGACGGGGTCGCCTGGACGTGGGTGACGCCCTCGCGCCGGACCAGGTCGAGCAGCCGCGGCCCGTCCGTCGCCGCGCCGTCCGGGGCCAGCACCAGCCGGCCGCCGGTGACCAGCGGCAGCAGGAGCTCCAGGCCGGAGATGTCGAAGGAGAGCGAGGTCAGCCCGAGCCACGCGTCGCGGTGCGAGGAGCCGAGCCGGTCGGCGAAGGAGGTCAGCAGGTTGACCAGCGCCCGGTGCCCGACCTCCACGCCCTTGGGCCGCCCGGTCGAGCCCGAGGTGTACAGCACGTAGGCGAGCGCGCTCGGCGAACCGGCCGCGGCGGGCGCCGGGGCGGCCGTGGGCGCGGCGCCGAGGCGCAGCACCGCCGGGGCGGCCGCCAGGACGGCGGGGGCGGGCTCCCGGTCCGCGAGCAGCAGGGTCGCGCCGGAGTCGGCCAGCAGGTGGGCCAGCCGCTCGGCGGGGTGGCCGGGGTCGAGCGGCAGGTAGGCCGCCCCGGCGGCGTGCACGGCGAGCAGCGCGGCCGGCAGGTCCGCGCTGCGCCCCAGGTGCAGGGCGACGAGGTCGCCCGGCCCGACGCCGGCGCCGCGCAGCGCGGCCGCCAGACCGTCGACACGGGCGAGCAGCTCCCGGTAGCTCAGCCGAACCGGTCCGGCGACCGCGACGGCACCCGCGTCCGCGGGCGGGGAGCCGACGGGGGCTAAGACGGCGGGCGCGACGACAGCGGGCGCGTCCGGCGTCCCGGCGGCACGCTCGCGCACCAGGTCCAGCACCGTGCGGTCGCGGGGGTAGTCGCGGGCGGTGTCGTTCCACTCGGCGGTGACCAGCCGGCGCTCGGCGCGACCCAGCAGGGCCAGGGAGCCCAACGGCGCGTCCGGCCGCTCGGTGGCGGCGGCCAGCATCGTGCGGTAGTGCCCGGCGACGCGTCCGGCGGCCGCCGGGGACAGCACCGCGGGAGGGTACTGGAGGGAGAGCTCCAGCCCCTCGGCGGTGTCCACGGCCTGCAGGTGCAGCGTGTTGCGGGCGGCGCCGTTGAACACCGCCCGGTCCACCCGGGCGGTGCTCCCTGGGAACACCGGGTCGGCGACCGCGCTCCGCCGGTAGCCGAAGGACACCGGGCAGAGCCCGACCCGCGGCGTCAGACCGCCCACCGCCACGCCGAACGGCACCGTCCGGAAGGCGTACCCGGCGCGCACCTCGGCCCGTACCGCCCGGGCGTACCCGGCGAAGTCCGACGCGGCCGTCGCCCCGGCCGGCGCGTGCACCGGCAGTTCGTTGACGAACATCCCCAGCTCGCCGGCCTGCCCGGGCCCGCGGACGGAGAGCGGCACCGACACCGGGACGGCCTCGCCCCCGTAGCGCAGCAGGAGCCCGTGCAGGGCGGCGAGCAGGAACTCGAAGACGGTGACGCCGCTGCGCGCGGCCGCGTCGGCCAGCCGCGCACGCTCGGGCGCGTCCAGCCGCCAGCCGACGGCCTCCCCCGGCCCCGCCGCCGTGACGGCGCGCGGCAGTCCGGGGAGCACCGGGTCGGTCGCGGCGGCCCAGCGCGGGCCGTACCAGTCGGCGGCGCGGCGCACCAGCTCCGGGGCGGGGGGCGGGCTCGGCACTGCGGGGGGCGGGGCCGCCAGGTGGGCAGGGCCCGCCGGGTGGGCGGCGAGGAGGTCCGGCCGACCCGGGTGGTCCGGAGCGGATGCGGGTCCGCCCAGGGCCCCGGCGTAGGCCGCGGCGAGGTCGGCGACCAGGACGTCCTTGGACTCCCCGTCGAAGACGGCGTGGTGGACGACGATCAGCAGCTCCGCGCCGCCGCCCCCGCCGAGGTGGAGGGTGAAGCGCGCCGGCGGGCCGGTCCGGAGGTCGATCGGCCGGGCCGCGTCCTCGGCGAGCCGCTTCGCCAGGCCCTCCGGCCCGTCCCCGGAGGCGTCGACCACCTCCAGCTGCGGGGCCGGTCCGGGCTCCTGCAGGATCCGCCCGTCGCGCTCCACGAACACCCGGGACAGGGCACCGTGACGCCTGGTCAGCTCGGCCACCGCCCGCCCGAGCGCGGCCGCGTCGACCCGGTCGAAGGAGATCCGGACCGGCATCAGGAACGCCCCGTGCACGGGCCCGAGCCGCTCGGTCAGCCAGACCCCCTGCTGGAAGGGCGACGCGGGCACGGCGGAGGACTCTGGCATCTGCGGCTCGATTCGACGGTCGGCGATCGGTGCGGGCACGCGACCGGGAGCCGAGGGTGTCGGCGCCGCGGGTTCGCTGGTGACGCGACCGTCTGGTGGTGTCCGGCCCGCCCCTGGCCGGCCGACCGGCCGCTCCGGCCGCGACCCTCCCGGCCCGCCCAGATCCCCCCTGCGCACAACCGAATCGGAGCCGATCTTCTCCCCCGCGGAAAGACCATGGTCCTGACCTGCCGAGAGGTTCGCAGAGAACCCACCCCCCGGTCAAGGGTTCGCGACCCCTCCCACCAGGCGTCATGTACGCGTCCAACCGCCGGGAACTCGACCACCGGCGCGCTAGTTTGAACGTCCGTCACCGCACCGGCGGACTCCCCCGGGCGAGGCATCCGCCCCGCCCGGGGGCGCACGGCCACCCCGCGCCCGCGCGACTACCGCACCGGCGCCGGCCGCACGGGATGCTTGCTCATGATGGACACCCGGTTGAAGGAGTTGATGGTGATCGCGACCCACACCGCGGCGGAGATCTCCTCGTCCGACAGCACCTCGCGCGCGGCACGGTAGGCCTCCTCCTGGACACCCGCGTCCGCGGGGGTGGTGGTGGCCTCGGCCAGGCCGAGCACCGCGCGCTCCCGCGGCGTGAACAGCTCGGTGTCCCGCCAGGCCGGGAGCACGCCCAGCCGCTGGGTGGTCTCGCCGGCGGCCAGCGCGGCCCTGGTGTGCACGTTGAGGCAGTAGGCGCAGCCGTTGATCTGGGACACCCGCAGGTTGACCAGTTCCACCACGACGCGGTCGAGTCCGGCGTCGGCGGCGACCGCCCGCGCCGCCTCGGCGGCCGCCAGCAGTGCGCGATAGGCCTGCGGGCTCTGCTTGTCGATGAACACCCGCCGGTCAGCCGAGACCGTCGTCACTTCACTCACCTGAACTCCTCCACCGGATCGCTGTCGGTTGCCACCTTGCCATGACACTATAGTTGAAGATAAAACAATCTTGCCGAACGCCGCACGGGAGGAACCCTCACCCATGAGCACCGCCGAGACCAACGCCGCCACCCGACAGCACACCACCGTGGACGTCCTGCCCGCCCGCGACGTCCCCCTCGGCGGGCCCCGCGCCATGACCGTACGCCGCACCCTGCCCCAGCGCTCCCGCACCCTCATCGGCGCCTGGTGCTTCGTCGACCACTACGGGCCGGACGACGTCGCCCGCACCGGCGGCATGGACGTCGCCCCGCACCCGCACACCGGGCTGCAGACCGTCAGCTGGCTCTTCAGCGGCGAGATCGAGCACCGAGACAGCCTCGGCGTCCACGCCCTCGTCCGCCCCGGCGAGGTCAACCTCATGACCTCCGGACACGGCATCAGCCACTCCGAGGTCTCCACCCCCGCGACGACCGTCCTGCACGGCGTCCAGCTCTGGGTGGCCCTCCCCGAGCAGCACCGGCACACCGCCCGCGACTTCCACCACCACGCCCCGCTCCCCGTCGCCCTCGACGGCGGCCGGGCCCGGGTCTTCCTCGGCACCCTCGCCGGCGACACCTCCCCCGTCCCCACCTTCACCCCGCTGCTCGGCGCCGAGCTCACCCTCGACCCGCACGCCACCGTCACCCTCTCCGTCGACCCGGCCTTCGAACACGGCCTGCTCGTCGACCAGGGCGACGTCCGCCTCGCCGACACCCCGCTCCACCCCGGAGACCTCGGCTACCTCGCCCCCGGCGCCACCTCCCTGACCCTCACCAACACCTCCGACACCCCCGCCCGCACCGTCCTCCTCGGCGGCACCCCCTTCGAGGAGGAGATCGTCATGTGGTGGAACTTCATCGGGCGCTCCCACGAGGACATCGTCCGGGCCCGCGAGGAGTGGCAGGCCGCCGGCGACCGCTACGGCGAGGTCCTGGGCTACCCCGGCGACCGCCTCCCCGCCCCCGAGCTCCCCGGCATCCCCCTCAAGCCCCGCGGCCGCACCCGCTGACCTGGTCTTTCGCGTGGCGGCTGGAAGGGTTGGCGGGGGGTCGAGCCTGTGCCGTTGCTCCCCCGGCAGGGTGGTCGTTCAGGCCTCGGCGGGCGCGAGGCGGAGCCGGACCGCTCCCGGCGCCCGCGCGTCCACGTCGGGTAGGGCGGAGCATGGACGTGGAAGCGGAGAGAGGCGGCGGGACGGCGGTGACCGGCAAGCTGCGGGTGTTCCTGGGAGCGGCGCCGGGGGTCGGGAAGACGTACGCCATGCTCCGGGAGGGGCGGCGGCTCCGCGGTGAGGGGCTGGACGTGGTGGTCGGCCTGGTCGAGACGTACGGACGGCACGGGACGGAGAAGCAGCTGAGGGACCTGCCGGTGCTGCCCCGGCGGACGGTGTCGTACCGGGGCGTGAAGCTGACCGAGCTCGACCTGGACGCACTGCTGGCGCGCCGCCCGGCCCTCGCCCTGGTGGACGAGCTCGCGCACACCAACGTGTCCGGCGGGCGGAACACGAAGCGCTGGCAGGACGTGCGGGAACTGCTGGACGCCGGCATCGACGTGGCGACGACGCTCAACATCCAGCACCTGGAGAGCCTGAACGACGTCGTCGAGCAGATCACCGGCGTCGCCCAGCGGGAGACCATCCCCGACGAGGTGGTCCGCGCCGCCGACCGGATCGAGCTGGTGGACCTGAGCCCGGACGCGCTGCGGGCGCGGATGGCGCAGGGGGAGGTCTACCCGCCGGACCGGATCGACGTGGCGCTCGACCACTACTTCCGGGCCGGCAACCTCGGCGCGCTGCGAGAGTTGGCGCTGTTGTGGCTCGCGGACCGGGTGGAGGAGGAGCTGGCCGACTACCGGGCCCGGCACGGCATCCGGGCGCCCTGGGAGACCAAGGAACGGATCATGGTCGCCCTCGACGGCGCCCCGCAGGGCGAGCACCTGATCCGCCGGGGCGCCCGCACGGCGACCCGGGTGCACGGGGACCTCATCGGCGTGCACGTCCGCCTGGACGACGGCACGGTCGAGCGCGAGCCGCCGGACCTGGCGCCGCAGCGGGAGCTGCTCCGGGAGCTGCGCGGCACCTACGTGGAGGTCAGCGGCGGTGACGTGGCCCGGACGCTGGTGGACTTCGCCCGGTCGGAGAGCGCCACGCAGCTCCTGCTCGGGCCCACCAGCCGGAGCAGGCTGCGCGAGCTGGTCTCCGGTTCGGTGATCAACCGGGTCATCCGGCTGGCCGGCCCGATCGACGTGCGCGTGCTGCCGCCGCCGGAGCCGGGACTGCTGTCGGTGCCGCCCGCACCCCGCAGGCGCCGGCCGGCGCTGGTCCCGGTCCGGCGGCGCCGGCTGGCGTGGCTGCTCGGGCCGGCCGGGGCGGTCGTGCTGACCTGGGCGCTGTCGCCGCTGCGCGACTCGCTCGGCCTGTCCGGCGTGCTGCTGTGCCTGCTGCTGGTGGTGGCGGGGACGGCCCGGCTGGGCGGGCTGCTGCCCGCGGCGGGCAGCACGGCAGCGGGCGCACTCGCGGCGGACTACTTCTTCACCACGCCCTGGTACAGCCTGACGGTGGAGCAGGGCGCTGACATCGCGGCGCTGCTGGTCTTCCTCGCGGTGGCGGGGGTGATCTCCCATCTGATCGACGGTCTGACGCGTCGCTCGCAGCAGGCGGACCGGGCGCGCGCGGAAGCGGCCGTCCTCACCAGGCTGGCGGGCGCGACGGTGGAATCGGGGGCACGGGCGTCGTCCGACCTGGTGGCGGAGCTGCGGCAGGTCTTCGGGCTGGACGCGGCCGCCGTACTCGTTCGTACGGGCGCGCTCTGGCAACCGGCGGCTTCGGCCGGGGCGGAGGTGCCGCTGCTGCCCGACGAGGCGTCGTTCTCCGTCGACCTGGGAGACGAGGCGGTCCTGGTCCTGCGGGGCACGCCGCTCACCGAGGAGGACACCCGGTTGCTCGGTCCGTACGTCACCCAGCTGAAGCTCGCCCGGGAACGGGAACGGCTGGTCGCGCAGGCGTCGGCGGCCGACGTGCTCGCGCGCGCCGACGCACTGCACACGGCGTTGCTGGAGGCCGTCGGACGCGACCTGCGCGCGCCGCTGGCGGCGGTGCGTCGGGAGGCCGAGCAGATGCCGGACCCGGGCGGGCGGCGAGTCGGCGCCGAGGCGGAACGGATGGAACGGTTGATCGTCGACCTGCTGGACCTGAGCCGGCTGCGGGCCGGGGTGGTGCCGGTGGTTTTGCGGCCGACGGCGGTAGCCGAGGTGGTGCGGGCCGCTGTCGAGGGGTTGCCCGGCACACGGGTCGACCTGGATCCGGAGCTGCCGCGGGTGCTCGCCGATCCGGGGCTCCTGGAGCGGGCGTTCGTGGCCCTCCTGGATCCGGGGGCGGCGGAAGCCGGGCCGGTGGTGGTCGACGCCGGCCTGGTGGCCGGGCGGGTGGACGTCCGGGTCACCGTCCACGGCGGCGAGGCCGTCGGTCGGGAGGGAGCGGGGCCTGCGGTGGCACGGGGCTTCGTGGAGGCGATGAACGGCGAGCTGGCCGTCGAGGAGGCACCGGGCGGCGGCACCGCCTACGTGATCAGCCTGGTCCCCGCGGTGGCCTGATCCGATGGCACGGACCGGTCGGCGATCCGGGGCGTCAAGACCGCGTTGTGAATCCGGGCGTCGGCGTAAGGATCTCGTCAACGCGGGGCGAAGGGCCGTGGGCCCATGGGTTTGCTGGCCTCGAACGAACTCGCGGCGAAGCTGGGACAGGACGATGCGCATGTACTCCGCCCGCCCCGGCGGCCGTCGCTACCACCCCGTGCTCGACCGCCTGCCGGCCGCGGTGTCGGGCTCGGTGGCCCTGGTCGCCGGGGGCGCACTTGCACTCGGCCTCGGCCGGCTGGGCGGGCTCCACGCCGGCTTGTTCCCGTACATCGCGTACATCGGACTGGCCGCACTGGCCGGAGCCCTCTCCCGGCCCCTGGCCGCGCCACTTGTCGGCCTGGCCGCCTGGCTGTGCTGCAACGCCTTCGTCGAGCACCGCCATGCCGAGCTCGGCTGGTCCGGCGTGGAGATCGAGAGCGAGCACTTCGTCCTCTTCACTGCCGCTGCCTTGCTGCTCTCCCTGCCCGCTGCGTTGCCGCGCCGGGCGATCCGCGTCGAGCGCCTTTCGGCGGGCGACGGGGCCGGGCGTCGCGTTGGTTGATGCCCGCCCGCCGCCTCGGTGTCGTTCCGGAGGCGGCGGGCGGGTCTGCTATCCGAGGCCGGGGACGAACTGGATGAGCAGGTCGATGGCCTTGATGCCGAGGAAGGGCAGGATGAGCCCGCCGAGGCCGTAGACGCGCAGGTTGCGGCGCAGGAGGTCGGTGGCGGAGGCGGGCTGGTAGCGGACACCGCGCAGGGCGAGCGGGATCAGGGCGACGATGATCAGGGCGTTGAAGATGATCGCGGAGGCGATGGCCGAGGTGGGGCTGTGCAGTTCCATGATGTTGAGGTGGTGCAGTCCGGGGTAGGCGTTCGCGAACATCGCGGGGATGATGGCGAAGAACTTGGCGACGTCGTTGGTGATCGAGAAGGTGGTCAACGCTCCGCGGGTGATGAGGAGCTGTTTGCCGACCCGGATGATGTCGATCAGTTTGGCGGGGTTGGAGTCGAGGTCGACCATGTTGCCGGCCTCCTTGGCGGCGGGGGTGCCGGAGTTCATGGCGACGCCGACGTCGGCCTGGGCGAGGGCGGGGGCGTCGTTGGTGCCGTCGCCGGTCATCGCGACCATGTTGCCGGCGGCCTGCTCGCGGCGCAGGTGGGCGAGCTTGTCCTCTGGGGTGGCTTCGGCGAGGTAGTCGTCGACGCCGGCTTCGGTGGCGATGGCCTTGGCGGTGAGCGGGTTGTCGCCGGTCACCATCACCGTGCGGATGCCCATGCGGCGCAGTTCGGCGAAGCGTTCGGCGATGCCCTCCTTGACCACGTCCTTGAGCTCGACGACGCCGAGTGCGCGGGCGCCGTGCCGGTCGTGGACGGCGACCAGCAGCGGGGTGCCGCCGGCTTCGGCGATGCGGTCGACCAGCGGCTTGGCCTCGATCGGGAGCCGTCCGCCGGAGTCCACCACCCAGCGGGCGACGGCGCTCGCGGCGCCCTTGCGGATCAGGCAGGTGCTGCCGTCGGGCCAGGCGAGGTCGACGCCGCTCATCCGGCTGTGCGCGGTGAACGGGACGGGCTGCTGCTCGCCGAGTTCACCTGGGGAGCGGGGCGGCACCCAGTACTGACGGTTGGTCAGCTCTACGAGTGAGCGCCCTTCCGGGGTCTCGTCCGCGACGGAGGCCAACTGGGCGGCCTCGGCGAGCTGTTCGGTGGTCGCGCCGGGCAGCGGGTGCAGGGCGACGGCCCGGCGGTTGCCGTGGGTGATGGTGCCGGTCTTGTCGAGCAGCAGCACGTCGACGTCCCCGGCGGCCTCCACCGCGCGGCCGGAGAGGGCGACCACGTTGCGCTGCACCAGGCGGTCCATCCCGGCGATGCCGATCGCGGAGAGCAGAGCGCCGATCGTGGTCGGGATCAGCGCGACCATCAACGCGACCAGCACGATGGTGGTCTGGGGCGCGTTCGCGTAGATGGCCATCGGCTGGAGCGAGACCACGGACAGCAGGAAGACGATGGTGAGCGAGGCGAGCAGGATGTTGAGCGCGATCTCGTTCGGGGTCTTCTGCCGGTTCGCACCCTCGACCAGGGCGATCATCCGGTCGACGAAGCTCTGCCCGGGCCGGGAGGTGACCCGGACGACGAGGTGGTCCGAGAGCACCTTCGTGCCGCCGGTGACGCCGGTGCGGTCGCCGCCGGACTCCCGGATGACGGGTGCGGACTCCCCGGTGATCGCCGACTCGTCGACGGTGGCGACCCCCTCGACCACCTCGCCGTCCTGCGGGATCACTTCACCGGCGGATACGAGGACGATGTCGTGCAGCAGCAACTGTTCGGCGGGGATGACCTCGTGGCGGTGGTCGCGGGTGCCGACCCGCCAGTGCAGCAGCCGCCGGGCCGTCGTCCCGGCCTGCGCTCGGCGCAGTGAGTCGGCCTGGGCCTTGCCGCGTGCCTCGGCGACGGCCTCGGCGAGGTTGGCGAACAGCACGGTCAGCCAGAGCCAGAAGCTGATGACCCAGGCGAACACGCTGGGGTGGATGACAGCGCTGATGGTGGTGAGGGCGGAGCCGGTCTCGACCACCAGCATCACCGGGTTGCGCATCATCATGCGCGGGTGGAGCTTGCGGGCGGCGGCGGGCAGGGCCTCGGACAGCTGCCGTCGGGTGATGAGCCGACGGCGCCCCTTCGGGCCGGTGGGCCGGTGGCTTGCGTGCTGCGGCGGCTCCTCGGGTACGGGGTCCGGGCGGCGGAACCAGTTCTGCTGGTCGGGGGTGGTGTCCGGTGGGGTGAGGGCCGAACGGCGCATCGTCTCGGGGACCTTCCGGGCCGCCCGGGAGAGGGGCGGCGGTTCGGGGAACGACGGGGGAACGCCGGACAGCGAAGCACCGGATCTTCACACGACATGCCCGCCTTGACGGCGACTTGGCGTGCGGCGCCGCTTCCTTGACAGCTCCCTGACGTCCCATCGGGCACGTGTTCGTCAATGAGTGGCGGCCGGGCCGGCCCAGTACACCACCTCCTGTCGCACGGGCCGGAAGCCCGCAGCTCCGGCGAGGGCCCGGCTGGCGTGGTTGCTCCGCGGCGCCGACCAGGTCGGAACGAGGCCCTGGGCGCGGGCGGCGGTCGTGGCGGCACGGACGCAGGCGAGTGCGAGGTCGAGCCGTTGGAACGCCGGGTCGGTCGCCACCGCGATGTCCAGGTGGTTCCGTCCGGCGAGGTAGCCGCAGGCAAGCGAGGCCAGGTACGGCCCGAGGAACGCGCCCCAGGCGAAGCCGCTCGCCGCGAGCGCGCGATGACCGCCCCAGGTCTCGGCGACCCAGTGCGGGAGGCCCGGGCGGTTTGCGGAGGAGGCGCGGCGGGCGAACCGGTCGAGGTGGGTTTCGTCGGCGGCGTGCAGCGGGCGTACCCAGGCCGCGGTGTGGCGGGAGACCGGCCGAGCCTGCTCCGAGTGGATGTGCAGCACGCGGATCCACGGGGTGATGTGACTGAAGGTGCGCCCCAGCAGGGGAAGGAAGCGGTCCGGGGCGTGGAACTGCCCGCGCCCGTAGCGGGCGAGGACGCCCGGGTCCAGATGTTCGGGATCTCCGTGCAGCAGCCGTTCCGGCCCGCAGTGCACCAGTAGTGCCCGGACGGTGTCGGGGTCGTCCGCCCACCAGCCGCCGTGGGCACTCCGTCCGACGTGGGCGGGCAGGACACTCGCGCCGGGCTGTTCGGGGGTGAACCAGTCGGTGATCGGCGGAACGGTGACGGACATCCGTCCAGTACGGCAGACCGCAGCCGACAGGTGTCGACTCGTTGACGAAAGCCTGGCAGCGACAGGGATCTTGCTGACGGAACCTTGGCGATTCCCGAAACCCGGCGGTAGTCGGGACATGGGCGTCAGCGATGCGTCGACCGCGCGTCAGGGCTTCGTCAGGGAGGGTGAACGGGCTTGCCCCCGGTATCGGGGCAGTCTTTGATGGGGGACATGCACCGCTCGACACGCCACCACGACCGCCCGCCGCATAGTCGGCCGCGGATCGTCGCTGTCGCGGTCGCCGTCCGGTAGGACCGGGCCGCTACCCCGCTCGCCGCCGGCCGCCGGCACGGGCCGGGTTCCGTTCGTCCGGCCCGTGCCGATCACCGCAGTCCGTCCCCTGCCCTGACCGGCTCCGGGGGCCAGGAGACGGACGAGCCTTCCCTCGCAACTCACCCTTCTCGCACCGACGGCCCCGGTTGGCGCACGGCTTCGCGCCGCGTTGCTCCCGCACCCCGCCGATGCCTTTCCACCCTTGGATGGGTCATGTCCGACGCTGTTCTGTCCGCCCGCACCGCCCTCGTCACCGGCGCCTCGTCGGGGATCGGCTGGGAGACCGCCCGGCTGCTCGCCGGGCACGGTGCGACCGTGCTCGTGCACGCCCGCACCGCCGCCGAGGCGGAGGATGCCGTGGAGCGCCTGGTCGCCGCAGGAGCCCGCCGGGATCAACTCGTCGAGCTGGCAGCCGACTTCACCAAGCTGTCCGAGGTCGCCGTGCTGGCCGGCACGGTCGTCAAGCACTACCCGGCGCTGGACCTGCTGGTGAACAACGCCGCCGCGGTGGCGCCAGAGCGCTGCACCCTCACCGACGACGGCAACGAGGTCTCGCTGCAGGTCAACTTCCTGGCCGCGCACCTGCTGGCGAAGCTGCTGCGTGCCCCGCTGTCGGCGGCAGGCGACGCCCGGATCGTCAACGTCTCCTCCTCCCTGCACCGCACCGCCTCGATGAACTGGTCGGATCCGCACCGGGTGAAGAAGTACTCGCGGGTCGCCGCGTACGCGCAGTCGCAGCTCGCACTGACCATGGCGACCGCAGACATGGCCCCGGCCGGCTCCGGCATCACCGCCGTCAGCGTCAACCCGGGTCTGTGCGACACCGCGCTGCTGCCGCTGTACGGACGGGTCGGCGCGCCCGCGGCGGAGGGCGCGACGGCAGTGGTGCGGCTCTGCCTGCCGGAGACGGTCGTCGCGAACGGCGCCTACTTCGACGGCGGCGTCATCGCACCGACCGCGGCCGTCGCCCAGGAGGAGCGCTCGCTGAAGCGGCTGGCCAAGCTCGCCGACCAGCTGGTCGGCCAGGCCGTCTGAACCTCCCCAACCCACGTACCGGGAGAAAGAGCACGATGTCCAAGCGCGCCCGCAAGAAGAAGGCCCGTCGCAAGAAGAAGGCGAACCACGGCCGCAAGCCCGGGCAGTAGCCCGACAGACCCACCCGGTGCCGCGTGCCACCGGCACCGGGTGCACCCCTCCGGCCCCTGAGGCCCGCCGTCCGGCTGTGCGGACCGGCGGCGCCTCGGGGGCCGAGCCGTTGCACGGGGTGTCAAGATCGCATCAAGGTCGACGCTGCCGACATCAAGGGTGTCTGCCGTCAGCTGCAACATCGGCGAGGACGCCTACAGCCACGACATCTGACAGTCAGGCGCGGCACGCGCGCCGACGCCAAGACGAGCAGGCCCAACACGCCCCACCCGAGGACCACGGTCTGCGATCGGCCGATGAGGAGATCAGCGGATGACACCGGTCAGGCGGGCGAGGACCACCACGCTGTCCAGGTAGTCCTGGCGGTGCCTGTTCGACATCGGACGACGCGGCGGGCCAACCCGCGCAGCAGCGGAGGAACGATGCTGACGGGCGGCATCACGCCAGAGCACATCAATGTGCCGGGCGCGGGCGCACGCCGTCCGGTCTGTCATCCCATCGGGTGGATCACCCGCGCTGGAACCGGGTTCGGGCCGCCCGGGCTGAAAGGATCATGAAGCCGCCGACTCCGGCGGCAACACCGCCCACAGAGAGGGTCATCGTGAACGTGTTCCGCCGCCCGACCGTCCTGCTCCTCGCCGCTCCGGTGATCGCCACCGTCCTGCCGCTCGCGACGGCGACCCCCGCTTCGGCCGAGACCTCGATGAGCATCACCAGTGTGTTCCGCGGCTCCAGCAACTCGGTCACGGTGAGCGGCACCTACGCCTGCGACGGGGAGGGCTACCCGAGCAGCGTGGGCGTCTCCGTCGAGAACACCGACAACGACAGCAGGGTGTTCGGCGCCACCCCCTACGCCCCGGTCTGCGACGGCAGCCCCCACTCCTTCCGGGTCACCGCCAACAAGCGCGTGAGCCCGACCCCGGTCTCCTTCCGCAGCGGTGACACCGCCTTCGTGACCGCCTACCTCGCCGACAGCCGCACCGGCTACAGCTTCGTCGAGGACTCCGGCTACTACGACCTCTGACCGACGGCGGCAAGCCGCCCGCCGGGGCCTCACCGGCCCCGGCACCCCCGGCTGCTCACGCCCCCAGCGCGCGGTCGGCCTCCGCTCACGGATGGCACCCTGCCCTTCTTCGCCCGACCCGCCACACGAGTTCACCTGGCGTCGCTCCTGCCATCCCGCACCCAGCGTTATGCGATGATCGCTCAGGGTTCCTATCGCCCCGGCCCCAACTCACAGACAGGTGACTGCGAATGACCGCACACGAGAATACGAACACCGGCGACGAGCACGTCACGGTGACGGTGGTCGCCCCCGGCGGCGACGACCTCTCCCTCCAGGTAGAGGGGCAAGCCGTCGAAGGCCCGCAGGAACTCGACCAACCCGCCGCCATGGCCCGCCGCGGCCTCATGGATCAAGGCCAGAGCTGACGCTCCCAACCTCCCGCGGCGAGAACGTGCCGCCCCGCTGCCGCAGGCAAGGGCCAGGACGCGATCGACACCGCCCTGGCCCGCACGGCCCCGAGCACGCGCAGCAGGAGCGCGGGAACCTACCGAACCGGCCGGACGAGACATCCGTCGCCCCACCTGAGCCAGGCGTCCGCCGACACGGCTGCAGAGCTCCTCACACCGGCTGGAGCCAAGCCAGCGGCTACCGAGCCGAGGCCGGGCCCATCCCCTGGGCCCGCGAACGGAACGCGGCCACCCGGGGAAGCGTGCGCGACGGGGCCGGAGAACTCGGCCGGAATCCGTCGCTGGGCACCCGTGGAGTGCCCAGCGACGATCTTCGGGAGCGGACGGGGTGTCGGTACCTCGGGCCGACCGTGCTAGTCGTCGCTGGCGATCACAACGACAGGCTCATTGGAGGACTGCGCCTGGTAGTCCGGCTGCGCCTGGTAGTTGGGATCGCCGGAGTGGTTGTTGTCGGTGATGGCCTCGACGAGGTTGGCGAACTGCTGCTTGCTCTCCTCCTGGGTGAGGCCGCCGTGCTTGGCGGGGTCCCAGGGGGCGCTGGAGTGGGAGAAGTTGCCGGTGCCGCCGCCGCTGAAGCCGGGGCGGCTGACGCCGGCGCCGGCGTGGCCGATGGTGCTGCCGCCGAGGGTGCCGTAGGCGTCGGCGGCGGCGCTGCCGGCGCTGATTGATGGGCACGGGCGTCCCGCCCGCTTTCGACCCCACCGCCTATCGAGACCGCAACGTGGTCGAACGATGCTTCCTCCGCCTGAAGCAGTTCCGCGCCATCGCCACTCGCTCCGACAAACTCGCCGACCGCCACCGCGCCGGGCTCGTCCTCGCCTCCCTCGTCCTCTGGCTCCGAGAGTCCACCAGCTGACCATTTGTCAGACAGGCTCTAGGCGCGATGCTGATCGGGCTGGCCGCCAACACGTCCGCTGGTGGAGATCCCGGACGACCACCGGCGCCTGGGAAGGCCCATCGCCGACTTCGTCGACGAGCTCGGGTCGGAGCACGCCTACGACCGGCTGACCGTGCTGATCCCGGAGGTGGAGCCCGCCCGCTGGTGGCAGCGGGCGCTGCAGAACCGGCGGAGCGCCGTGATCGACCGCGCACTGCGCCGGCACACCGGCGCGGTGGTCTGCCGGCTGCGGATGCGGATGTGAGCAGGTGAGAGCTGCGCCGGCAGGCCTCATCGAAACGTTCAGGACAATCCGCGGTCTCGGATGAATGACGCCGCTATAAGGGCCGCGTCAATGTTTCCGGATCACCCGTATGGACGGCATCAGGGACGCGCTGCGCGCCCCCGGGGGCTGGTTGGCTGCTCCCGCCGGTCTTCCGCCGGTGCCGTGAGGGCCCTCAGGCCTGTTCACGGGTACGTCCCCTCAGCCACCCAGGTGGAGCCATGTCCGATCTCATCTACGTCGGTGTCACGGTCGCCGTGTTCGCCGTCATCGCCCTGATCGCGCGGGGGGTGGAGAAGCTGTGAGCGCCGAGAACATCGCAGGTCTCATCGTCGCCGTCGCGCTCGTCGGCTATCTCATCCTCGCGCTGGTCTACCCGGAGAAGTTCTGACATGAGCTCCACTCTCGTGGGCTGGCTGCAGGCCGTCGCCCTCGTCGGCGCGCTGGCCCTGTGCTACCGGCCCCTGGGCGACTACATCGCCCGCATCCTCACCACCTCCAAGCACCTCAGAGTCGAGCGCGGCATCTACAAGGTGATCGGCGTCGACGGCGACGCCGATCAGCGCTGGCCGGTGTACCTGCGCTCGGTGCTGGCCTTCTCGGCCGTCTCCGTCCTCTTCCTGTACGGGCTGATCCGCCTGCAGGGCCACCTGCTGCTGAGCCTGGGCGTCCAGCAGATGGAGGGCCACCAGGCCTGGAACACCGCGATCTCGTTCGTCACCAACACCAACTGGCAGTCCTACAGCGGTGAGTCCGCGATGGGCCACCTGGTGCAGATGGCCGGCCTGGCGGTGCAGAACTTCGTGTCCGCGGCCGTCGGCATCGCCATCGTGGCCGCGCTGATCCGGGGCTTCACGCGCAACCGGACGGACCGGCTGGGCAACTTCTGGGTGGACCTGGTCCGGATCAACCTGCGCCTGCTGCTGCCGCTGTCGATCGTCTTCGCGCTCGTCCTGGTGGCGAACGGTGTGATCCAGAACTTCCACGGCTTCCACGAGGTGACCAACCTCGCGGGTGACGTGCAGAAGATCCCGGGCGGCCCGGTGGCCTCGCAGGAAGTCATCAAGGAGCTGGGCACCAACGGCGGCGGCTTCTTCAACGCCAACTCGGCGCACCCGTTCGAGAACCCGACCGGGTTCACGAACTGGCTGGAGATCTTCCTGATCCTGCTGATCCCGTTCGCGCTGCCGCGGACCTTCGGCAAGATGGTCGGCGACAACCGCCAGGGCTACGCGATCGCCGCGGTGATGGGGATCTTCTGGGTGGCTTCGGCGGCCCTGATCACCTTCGCGGAGTCGCAGCACTCCGGTACCGCCCTGCAGGCGGCCGGTGCCGCGATGGAGGGCAAGGAACAGCGGTTCGGCATCGCGGCCTCGGGCCTGTTCGCGGCGTCGACGACGCTGACCTCGACCGGCGCGGTGAACTCCTTCCACGACTCGTACACACCGTTCGGCGGCGGGATCACGATCTTCAACATGATGCTGGGCGAGATCGCGCCCGGCGGTGTGGGTTCCGGTCTGTACGGGATGCTGATCCTGGCGATCGTCGCGGTGTTCGTGGCCGGTCTGATGGTCGGGCGCACCCCGGAGTACCTGGGCAAGAAGCTCGGCGGCCGGGAGATGAAGTTCGCCTCGCTGTACATCCTCACCACGCCGACGATCGTGCTGGTCGGTACGGGTGTGGCGATGGCGCTGCCGGGTGAGCGGGGAGGGATGCTCAACTCGGGCGCCCACGGCTTCTCCGAGGTGCTGTACGCCTTCACCTCGGCCGCGAACAACAACGGCTCGGCGTTCGGCGGCATCACCGTCAACACCGACTGGTACGACACCGCGCTCGGCCTGTGCATGGTCTTCGGCCGGTTCCTGCCGATGGTGTTCGTGCTGGCGCTGGCGGGCTCGCTCGCCCGGCAGCAGCCGGTGCCGGCCACTCCGGGCACCCTGCCCACCCACAAGCCGCTGTTCGTGGGCCTGCTGTCGGGCGTCGTCCTGATCGTCGTCGGCCTCACCTACTTCCCGGCCCTGGCTCTCGGGCCGATCGCGGAAGGTCTCTCCTCCTGATGTCCACCCCCACGTTTACTCCCTCTCCCTCGTCTTCTCCCTCCCCGGGCGGCAAGACCGACGGTGCGGCGCCCCACAGAGTCTCCAGTGGGCTGCTGGACCCGAAACTCCTCCTCTCCTCGCTGCCGGACGCGGTGAAGAAGCTCGACCCCCGGGTGATGGTCAAGAACCCGGTGATGTTCGTGGTCGAGGTCGGCTCGGTGGTCACCACCGTCTCCGCGATCGCCAGCCCGTCCGTGTTCGCCTGGGCCATCACCGTGTGGCTCTGGCTGACCACGGTCTTCGCCAACCTGGCCGAGGCCGTCGCCGAGGGCCGCGGCAAGGCCCAGGCCGACACCCTGCGCAAGACCAAGACCGAAACCAAGGCTCGTCGCCTGCTGGACTGGCCCAAGAGCCAGGCCGAGGAGGAGGTGCCCGGGACCGCACTCAGGCTCGGCGACCACGTCGTCGTGGAGGCCGGGCAGATCATCCCCGGTGACGGCGACGTCGTCGAGGGCGTCGCCTCGGTGGACGAGTCGGCGATCACCGGCGAGTCCGCGCCGGTGATCCGCGAGTCCGGCGGCGACCGCAGCGCGGTCACCGGCGGCACCAAGGTGCTGTCGGACCGCATCGTGGTGAAGATCGCCTCAGAGCCCGGCAAGTCCTTCATCGACCGGATGATCGCCCTGGTCGAGGGCGCCGCCCGGCAGAAGACGCCCAACGAGATCGCGCTCAACATCCTGCTGGCCTCGCTGACCATCGTCTTCCTGGTCGCCGTGGTCACCCTGCAGCCGATGGCCACCTACGCCGGCGCCCCGCAGTCGATGATCGTCCTGGTCGCCCTGATCGTGGCGCTCATCCCGACCACCATCGGCGCGCTGCTCTCCGCGATCGGCATCGCCGGCATGGACCGCCTGGTGCAGCGCAACGTGCTGGCGATGTCCGGGCGCGCGGTCGAGGCCGCCGGCGACGTCAACACCCTGCTGCTCGACAAGACCGGCACCATCACCCTGGGCAACCGCCAGGCCGCCGAGTTCCAGCCGGCCGAGGGCGTGAGTGTCGAGGAGCTCGCGAACGCCGCGCAGCTGTCGTCCCTCGCGGACGAGACCCCCGAGGGCCGCTCGATCGTGGTCCTCGCGAAGACCGAATACGGTCTGCGGGCCCGTGCCCAGGGCGAGCTGACGCACGCCACCTGGGTGCCGTTCACCGCCCAGACCCGGATGTCGGGTGTCGACCTGGACGAGGCCGACGGCGTTCACTCCGTGCGCAAGGGCGCGGCCGGTTCGGTCACCAACTGGGTCACCGAGAACGGCGGCACGGTCGGCAAGGACATCGCCGAGCTCGTCGACGGCATCTCCGCCGCGGGTGGCACCCCGCTGCTCGTCGCGTCCCGGATCGGCAGTGCGGCCCCGAAGGCCCTCGGCGTGATCTACCTCAAGGACGTGGTCAAGGAGGGCATGCGGGAGCGCTTCGACGAGCTGCGCCGGATGGGCATCAAGACCGTCATGATCACCGGGGACAACCCGCTGACCGCCAAGGCGATCGCGGAGGAGGCGGGCGTGGACGACTTCCTCGCCGAGGCCACCCCCGAGGACAAGATGGCCCTGATCAAGAAGGAGCAGGAGGGCGGCAAGCTGGTCGCGATGACCGGCGACGGCACCAACGACGCCCCCGCGCTCGCCCAGGCCGACGTCGGCGTCGCGATGAACACCGGGACCATGGCGGCCAAGGAGGCCGGCAACATGGTCGACCTCGACTCCAACCCGACCAAGCTGATCGAGATCGTCGAGATCGGCAAGCAGCTGCTGATCACCCGCGGTGCGCTGACCACCTTCTCCATCGCCAACGACGTGGCCAAGTACTTCGCGATCATCCCCGCGATGTTCGCCGGGGTCTACCCGGGCCTGAGCCACCTCAACGTCATGGGCCTGCACAGCCCCCAGTCCGCGATCACCTCGGCGATCGTCTTCAACGCCCTGGTCATCATCGGCCTCATCCCGCTCGCCCTGCGCGGGGTGAAGTACCGCCCCTCCGACGCCAGTTCGCTGCTGCGCCGCAACATCGGGATCTACGGGCTCGGCGGCCTGGTGGTGCCGTTCGTCGGCATCAAGCTGATCGACCTGATCGTCCAGTTCATCCCCGGCCTCAACTGAGAGAGGAGTCCACCGCGATGTCCAAG